>MWDD01000059.1 GCA_002070375.1 bacterium ADurb.Bin157
GAAAAGATGCCGGGAGTTTTGGGCGTTGTAACCTGCGATATGATACCCGGTAAAAATGCTGTTCCTTTGGTAATGTTCGATGAACCTTTTTTGGCCAAAGATTATGTAAGATTTCATGGCGAACCCGTGGCGCTAGTTGTTGCGGAATCCTATGAACAAGCCGCTATGGCAGCTCCTTTTGTTAAGGTTGAAGTAGAACCGTTAAAACCTATATTGAATATAAAAGAAGCGCTGGACGAAAACGCGCCAAAACTTCACGGAACCGATAATATTTTCAGCAGATATAATGTTGAAAAAGGCAACGCAGAAGAAGCCATAAAAAAAGCCGCGCACGTTTTTGAAAAAGAATATACAACACCTTATCAAGAACACGCTTACCTCGAAACTAACGGCGCGATTGCCGTTCCCGGTATCGAAGATTCAATTACAGTCTACGGAAGCATGCAGTGCCCATTTTATGTGCACGACGCGGTTGCCGCAGCTGCCGGAATAGACAAAAATAAGGTAAGGGTTGTTCAAACCACTACCGGCGGCGGCTTTGGCGGAAAAGAAGACTTCCCTTCCGTTGTGGCAGGCCACGCAACTATTGTCGCAAAGCTGTTTAATCGCCCCGCTAAACTGATTTATAAGCGCGAAGAAGACATAATTTCCAGCTCGAAAAGACATCCGAGTCTGGTTAAAATGAAAGTCGGAACCGATGAAAATGGCAAAATAGTTGCCGCTATCATCGAATATTACACAGACGGCGGCGCTTACTCGACGCTCACCCCAATCGTTTTATGGCGCGGCACCGTTCATGCCTTAGGGCCCTACGAATGTGACCATATACATATAAAATCATTCGGAGTTGCAACAAATAAGGTTCCCTGCGGCGCTTACCGCGGCTTTGGTTCGCCTCAAACTGTTTTTGCGGCCGAATCTTTGCTGGATGAAATAGCCGAAGCACTAAACATAAACCCCATAGAAATAAGAAAGCTAAACTGCTATAAACTTGGCTCAAGAACAGCCACAAATCAGTTAATCGACCAGTCTTGCGGCTTGATTGAAACTATCGAAAAAGCACAAGAAAAGTCAAAATGGGCTGATAAATGGGTTAGTCCGAACGCAAAAACCGGAAACATCAGAAAAGGCATCGGAATTTCTCTTGTCTACTACGGTGTCGGTCTTGGAGCAGGCGGCAAGAAGCTTGACAGATGCGGAAGCAGTATTACAATAATGCGCGACGGCTCTGTTCACTGCGCGGTAGGTAACGTCGAAATGGGACAAGGCGCCCGAACGGTTCTCGCACAGATAGCCGCAGATGCCCTTGGAGCCGATTTCTCTTGTGTTAACGTTGTTGAAACCGACACCGCGTTGGTTCCTGATTCGGGCCCCACGGTGGCAAGCCGCACTACTTTTATGTCCGGTAACGCTCTTATGCTGGCAGCCAAGCAGCTTAGACCCTCTTTGCTCACAGCCGCCGCAGAATTGCTCGGGGCAGCTTCCCCTGACGACGTCGAAATTTTTGAAGGCAAAGCTTATCTTAAAGCCGATAAAAACGGCCGAAGCGAAACCTTTAAAGATGTCTGCAATAAGCTTTACGACGAACGCCTTATGCCAAGCGCTTTTGGCTGGTTTAAAGCTCCCGATTCGAATTATAATCAAGCTGACGGGCAGGGCAACACTTATTTCGTTTACAGCTACTGCACTAATATTGCCGAAGTCGAAGTTGACATGGACACCGGCGAATATAAGGTTCTGAAAATAACCTCTGCCCATGACATGGGTAAAGCTATCAATCCTCAGCAGGTTGAGGGGCAAATCGAGGGCGGCACTCTGCAGGGCATGGGCTACGGCACCACAGAAGAAATTCGCCACGATGCGAAGGGCAAAATGCTTAATAACGCGTTTTCTACTTACATTTTGCCAACTTTCGTCGACGCCCCCGAAATCGACCCGATTATCGTTGAACACGCTTATGATAAAGGCCCTTACGGGGCAAAAGGCTTTGGCGAAGTCCCCTTGATGGGCGTCGCCCCGGCTATAGTCAACGCTATTCACAACGCCACAGGCAAAAGAATACGCAGTATTCCCGTTAAGCCCGAAAAAATTCTTGGCCTAGATGAATAGCTGTGATGCAGCAATCTGAAGCATCACGCATTAATTGGAACAGAGCCGCGGCATTGGTAGCGACAATTGCCGTGGTTTTCCTGTTTACCCGCTCTGCGCCTTTTCCGGCGACAACATTCTGGGAACTCAGTCTGGCACGCAATTTTGATCTCGTTGTGGGTATGTTCACTCCACCTGAACAGCTTGCTCTGAGAATTGTCGAAGCCACCTCGTCATTTTTGCCTCTTAAAGCCCTTTACCACATTTTGTATTTTTTGATTTGCTCGTCTTTGTGTTTCTTTATATATAAAACCAAAGAAACTCTTCCCGGGTTGCTTGTGCTTGCCGTATTTTCACTTTCCATGCAAACCTTGTTCTCGCTTCGCAACTTGTTTTTGGTTTTGTTTATGGTAATTTTGGCCCTTCTTTTTGACAGCGACCGCTTAAAAAAATATACCGGTCTTGTGCTGATTCCCTTGGTTGCCTCTGCAACCGGCTTGGGGCTTCCGTCTTGGCTGTTTGTCTTATTTGTGGGTTGCCATGTTTTTTTAGGGAAAAACAATAAGCCGCTTTTTTTGGTTTGCGCGGTCGGCGGCCTGTTCGCTTTTCCCGAGGGAATGGCGGCAGGAATAAACACCGATTCGGTTCTCAGTTATAATTTTGTTCCCGCTAATGACATTAAATCTGTATATTTGTTGTCTGTGATTTTTTTGCTCGGAAACATAGCCGGGTTTTCTTATTTAAAGCAACGAGAAATGCCTAATTTGGTTTTTTATCTTTTATCGGCTGTTTTTACCGGTATAAGCTTTCAGTTTGCTCCTGTGTTTTTAATGATGGGCATGATCTTGCTCTTAAAATCCTTTAAGGCGGTTGAGCCGATGTCTTTAAACTGTCAGCTCGCAGGCATTATTGTGTTGACTGTTTTTATTCATTTGTTTCTTTTCTTTAACCCGTTGGGGCTTAAACTTAACCCTTCTGTTAAGAATCAGATAGGCAAAAACCTCGGCCCTCTCATGGACGGCTACGTGACAAGTCAGCTGGTTGAAAACGTTGAAATCGGCGAATTAGTCTGGAAAGGCATTGTTTCAATTAACATAGAAGACTTACAAAAGATGAGCGAATTAAAAGAATGGCAGCTGCTCAGAACCCGATCGGGTAAGTTCGCGATCAAGCCTGCATACATATTATCAGAATGACTTTGCTTGCAATTATTTCTAAAATTTATTCCTTTTTGTCTTTTGCCGAACGAAAATTTTTTGATATTTTTGGCTTTTTGGTCTACAAACCTAAAGCAAAGGTTGTCTCTGTGGGCAACATAAGCATGGGCGGCACCGGTAAAACTCCGGTTTTATTCGAGCTTTTAAGCGAAATTAAAACTTCTGTCTGTGTTCTTACGAGAGGTTATCGTTCGCCCTATGAACGCTCGTTTTATGTGCTGCATAAAGATGGCGACCACCCCCAAGAATTAACCGACGAAGCGCTGATGACAAACAAGCGCTTTCCGTTTGTTCCGGTTTTGGTGGGCAAGAACCGCCATCATTCGGCGATTATGGGCGAAATGATGTTCGCTCCCGATATTTTTTTGCTCGACGACGGCTTTCAATATCGCCGAATAAGAAAAGACTTCAATATTCTTCTTTTTGATGCCATGTGTGACCCCGCCGAAGCCTGTGTTTTGCCCATGGGAAGACTCAGAGAGCCTTTCGAGCGTCTAAAGATCGCCGATGTGATTCTTCTGACAAGGTGCAACAGTGTTTCAGAAGAACGGGCCGATTACTGGTTCAATAAAATTCGCAGCATTGCTCCCGACACGAAAATTATCAAAACGGGCACTTTCTGCGACGGTCTTTTTGATAATTTTGGGAACAGGCAATCACCGGTCGGCAAAAGTTACCTGGCCTTTTCGGGGATCGGGCGTCCCCAAAGTTTTTATGCTCAGCTTGCGGATAACAACTGCAAAGTAGTCGAATCAAGCGAGTTTAAAGATCATCACAGGTTTACTGCCGATGAACTGGGGACTTTGCGTAAACGTGCCGAATTAGCGGGGCTGACACTTGTCTGCACCGAAAAAGACGCTGTAAAAATACCTGCTCATATTGCTGAAACAATGAAGCTGGAAGTGCTGCGAATTCGTGTAAGACCGCTTAACAAAGAAAGCTTTCTGACGGCAATGGGCGTTAACAAACAAACTCTTTTTTAAAAGCCTCTCTCATTTGTTCAAATCGTTTTTCGTTTGTTGCAATGTAATTTTGTTTATTTACGATTGCTTTTTTTAATTCTTCAACCTTAGTGTCATAAGGCACCAACTTTAGATTTGTTCCTGCTCTTAACATTGCCAAAGCGGCGTGATATCGCATTGCGATACCGTTTTCGGCAACGGCGCATTGGGTCATGTAATCTTCGAAAGTTGCGGGTTGAATTATTTCTGCCGTAGGAAAAAGCGCTTTGATGGCCTTAATATCTTCTTTTCGGGCGGGCATTCCTAAGAATTTTGTGTTTTGTGCGAATTGAGTTGTTTTTAGAGCTTCTAGCTCTGAAATATTATGTTTCCAGGGTCTCAGATTTATTGCGGTAAGGCCGTCTATTATTGTTTGTGGCTTTGTGGGCGAGTTGAAGTGCCACGACCAGTCGGTGCCGATTTCGGGTGTTCGGTTGATGAGGTCTTTATAGAGTGTTGCCGATGCTTCGTCTCTCAGCCAAACCTTTTCGGTGTATTTTAAAGCTTTTGCGGCAATGCTTCGGGCTGCTTTGCTTCGCAGGGGGCCGATTCCGGCGCCCCAGAGCGAGGGTGCGCATTTAAGGGCGGCTGCGGCAAAGATTCGCGATGCGAAGAACAGAACACCGTCGGCGCTCCAGTCTTGGAGTATTCCGCCCGAAAAAATGGCTTTTTTGGATTTAAGGGCATTGCATAGAAAGGGGCTCCACGAAAAAACGCCACGACGGCGAATATAGCGGGGGCAGCGGTCGTCTGATAAGGCCGGTTTGGTTTTTCCCGAAGTAATTATGGGGCTGACAAAAGGGGGCAGATTAAGAATAATCGCGCGTAAAATTGTTTCATCGCCAAGATTGCCTTCACCGTAAAAGCCTGTAAGTAAAATATTCATAAATTTATCATAGCTGTTGGGGGCAAATAGTCAAGCTTTTAAAAAAGTGGCGCGAACGCTTGTTGAGGGCGGGTTTGCTGTGGTTTGATCGCTTAGGCGGGGGGTGGTATTTGTTATAAAAATGCTATCAGACAAGCTATGGGGAAAATAAAATATTTAATTATTTAAAAAAAATGCTTTGTAATATTGACAAACAGCTAAAATGTTGTTAAGCTCATATTTGTGTTGAGCTAATAGTTCTATAATCAAATAACGGAGAGCATTACAAATGAAAAAACTCGAACTCGTACGTGAAATCGCAAAAACAACCAACATGACCCAAACTCAGGCCTCTCAGGCTCTTGATGCAACTTTGACCATCATCAAAGAAGCCCTCAAAAATAAAGACGATGTACGCCTTGTTGGTTTTGGTTCTTTCAAAGTTAACACCAGAAAAGCACGCACAGGCGTTAACCCCCAGACCAAAAAACCCATGAACATTGCAGCTTCTAACGTTGCTAAGTTTGTGCCCGGCAAAGAACTTCGCGAAATGGTAAACAATAAGACTGCTACCAATAACACCACTACCAATAAAAAAACTACAACCACCAAAAAAACTAACAAGAAATAATTGTTAAAGTAAAGAGAACCATTCTTCACCTAAAGAATGGTTCTTTTTTTTTCGCTTGCCTTATTACTTTGCATATATTAGATTATAAACATTATGGCAACACCAAAAAAACGACTCGGCGATCTACTTATTGATTGTAATTTTATCACCGATGAGCAGCTTTCTCAGGCTTTGAGCTATCAAAAACAGCGTGGGTTGAAGCTTGGCGAGGCGCTTATCGAAATGGAACTTGTCACCGAAGATGACATAATCTGGGCGATAGGCAATCAGCTCAACATTTCGCAAATTTCTTTGACGGCCGAAATGGTTGATGAAGAAATCGCAAAGCTGATAACACCCGAGTTTTCGCTCGAGTATAAGCTTATGCCGCTTTATCAGGTGGGCAAAGATCTTAACGTGTGCATGGTAGACCCGTTAGATTCCCGTCCGATAGAATACCTCGAGAGCAAGTTCGGGGTGAATGTTCTTATTTCGATATGTACCTCAGAGCTGTTTGAGCAGACCTTTGCTACGGTTTACGGTTCTTATGAAGATAAAGCCGACGTGACACAGGGTGAAATGGCGGCGACCGAGAAAAATATCGAGAGGGGTATTCCCAAAGGAATGGAAGGCCCCGAAAAGGTAATCAACTATATTTTAGGGCAAGCCATACTGAATAATGTTTCGTGCATACACTTCGAGGCCGGCGAAAAGGGTGTCTTAATAAGGTTCAGAGCAAACGACACGCTTACCAGAAAAATTGAAATACCTTTAAAGGTTCATCAAGAGGTAATTGCAAAGCTTAAGTCCCTTTCGTTGCAAACAGAAAAAGATAAGTTAGATGATGGTTTGAGTGTCGGACACTTCAAGGTCACTGTTTCGGGGAGCCAAGTTAATATTCAGACTATTTTTTACCCCACCGTAAATGGTGAAATGGTTATACTTAAACTTAAAGATTATAACCGTTTTGTTACTCAGCAGATGAACGATGAGAGCCGTGAAGCCATAAAAAATCTTTTTGTGTCAACCGAAAAAAATCACGGTGTTTTGTATGTTACGGGCCCCAGAGAATCGGGCAGAACAACGACTTTATATTGTGTTATAAGCGCTTATAGTGCCGAATCAAAAAAGTTGGTTACCATAGAAAACCCGGTGGTAGCGTCGCTCCCGCTTATTACACAAATTCAGGTGGGCAACAACGGTGTAAAGACGCAGCTTGAAGCTTTGCAGTTGGCTTTAATGCTTGATGCCGACTTGATTTATATTGATCAGGTCAACGGCAAAGAAATTATTGAGCAGATCGGTTTTGCCGCGATAGGCGGAAAAACTGTTTTAACATCGTTCTTGGCCTATGACGTGGCGAGCAGTATTGTTAAGCTTATAGAAACAGGGGTTGATCCGGTCATTTTAGCTTCTTCGCTTTGTGGGTTCGCCAATCAGCGTCTTATCAGGGTGCTTTGCCCGCATTGTAAGTCGCCTGACGTTATTCCGAGCGAGCTTCACGAGTTGATAGACGAATCAAATGTAGACAGACAGATTTTTAAAGCCGTAGGGTGCGATTCTTGCAATAATACCGGTTATTCGGGAAAAACGCTTATTGTCGAATATCTGCCCGCAACGGCTAAGCTAAGGCAGATGGTAATAGATCGCAAAACTTATCGCGAATTTTTTGATTTTGCAAGAAGTCAGGGTGTTAAGACCCTCGAGGAAATATCACTTGACATGATGCTAAACGGCGATATCAGCGCAGATGAATTTATGAGGCTGTTCTAATGGCAGATAATTTTTTTGGAAAACTTTTTGGCGGAGACGGCGAAAAACCGGCCAGTTCACCGCCACCGGTTGCAGCTCCTCCGGCTACGGCTCCTCAAAGACCGCCGCAAGCCGCCGGTATGCCTGCGCGACCGGCATCACCCCCGCCTCAGTCTATTCCGCAAAGGCCCGTCGCTCAAGGAATGCCCGCGAGCCCGGTGCAATCTCAAGCATCTCAGATGCCGCGACCCCAACCACCTCAACCGTCAAGGCCCGCTTTTAATACGGACCCCATGGCCGGTGCAATGGGGGGGCAAAGTCAGCCCATGAGAGTTGCTAAGGCCGCTTCTTCCGAAGAAGTTTCCATTGTCGATTTGCTAAGGCTGATTGTTGATAAAGGCGGTTCCGACCTTCATATAACAGTCGGTTCTCCGCCAATGTTAAGGCTTCAGGGCAAATTGTGGCCCACCGACATGCCGGCTTTGGCTCCAAAAGACGTTCAGCGGCTTGTTTTTAATTTTTTGGATAACGATAAGCGTGCGCGTTTAGAGCGTGATATGGAGCTGGATATTTCTCATGAAATCGAGGGCGTATCTCGTTTCAGATGCAATGTATTCTATTCTCGCTTGGGTTTGGGTGCTGTTTTCAGGGTTATCCCGACCCGTATAAAAACTTTGACAGAATTGCGGCTCCCAACTGTGTTAAGCGATTTGGCCAGACGCAATAAGGGGCTGATTCTTGTAACCGGCCCTACGGGGAGCGGTAAATCAACAACTTTGGCGGCCATGGTCGACCAAGTTAATTCTGAACGGCAAGATCATATTCTTACAATCGAAGATCCGATAGAATTTGTTCATTCTCACAGGTCTTGCATCGTTAATCAGCGCGAAATAGGGCCTAATACCAGATCGTTTTCAAATGCTCTGCGTTCGGCTTTGCGCGAAGACCCCGACATAATTCTTGTGGGTGAAATGCGCGATTACGAAACCATTTCTTTGGCTGTTACGGCAGCAGAAACAGGGCACTTGGTTTTTGCAACTTTGCATACCCCCTCGGCAGCTCAATCGGTTGATCGTATTGTAGACGTTTTTCCCGCTCACCAGCAGTCTCAAATCAGAGCTCAGCTTGCCGATGCTCTTCAAGGAATTATCGCTCAGCAGCTTATTCCGACCATCGATGGTATGGGGCGCGCCGTTGCTCTTGAAATAATGATAAACACTCCGGCTGTTGCGAATCTTATTCGCGATAATAAAACTTTTCAGCTGCTGTCAATTATGCAGACCAGCAAACAGGCCGGAATGCAGACAATGGACCAATCGCTCATGGACTTGGTTAAACAACGCAAAATAAGCCCGCAAGAGGCTTATAGACGTGCTCACGATAAAAAAGCGTTTGAGCAATACAAACCGCGAGATTATTGATAACCGCGGTTTGTAAATCGCTGAATCGTTAAATCGTTAAATCAGCGGGCGCAGCCACTGAAGTTTTCGCAAAAAGTTCATCTTTTTGATAACTTTTTCGCTGACGTGTGCTTCGGGCCCAAATTTCTCGATAACGTTCCCGCGTTCGTCGAGTTTGATTTTGTATTCGATTATGTTGCCCGAAATAAGTTTGAAAATGCGCAGTCTGGTTTGCTGTGCAAATGGTTTGTCATTGATGGCGGCCACGACTTCAGAGTTGATTTCTTCGCTTAAGGGGTCCATGTTGTACGAGCCCACAACGGCAATGTGTCCGTCAAATACAAATACTTTTGCGTGCAGTCGTTCGTTTTGGCTTGGAGCCACATAAATTTTGCATGTGGGCATTTCTTTAAGTAAACGCACCCAGTCGTTCATCAAAAAGGCTTGCGGGAAAAGCGAGTCGGTTGAGCCGGCGCTGTTTGTGTGGAATATGATTTCTACGCCGCGTGCCGAGGCTCTTATAAGAGCTTTTTCCATTTCTTTGGTTATAACTAAATATGGATTCTGAATAATTATTTCATTTTTTGAAGCATCGATCATTTTTATAAGCGAAGGTGTGATTCCGTTCAGGGGCCCGAGTCTTGAGTGTTTATCAAGAATTTTTACCGGTTTAAAACGTTCGCCTCTGAACATATCAAAAGCGGCGTAAGATGTAAGATTTTTGTATTTTCTTATTTCTTCGTTCATTTTGGTGAGATTCTTCTTGAGTGTTTCGGAAACTCTTGTTTTGTTGGGGTCAAACAGACCTCTGCCCTGAATATATCTGCTCATTACTCTGTATGCCAATTCGACTACAGAAATCTGATTTTTAAAGTTAAGTATGTCGGCTTTAACAACTGAGTTTTTAAGATAGTTCCATTCATCGTTAAAAGCTTTTTGAAGTTGTTCCGCAACGTGTTTGCCTTCCATTAATACGTCGCAGTCATTGTAAACTATGTCATTTTCGCCGTTTGCAGAAAAATAGTCCGCGCCGATGTTTCTGCCGCCAATAATAGTGATTTTGCTGTCGCATATAATGATTTTGTCATGATTTGAGGCCGCAATGCTTCTGAAATCGGTAAAAGCAGTGGCAAGTGATTTTCTGACACTGTTATAAAGTTTAATTTCAACGTTCGGGAAAGCTGCCAGTTCTTCGATTTTATCGGGCATTTTCGACATATAGGGCATTCGATAAACACGTCCGTCAATCATAAGACGAATTTTAACGCCCGCTCTGGCTTTTTTAAGAAGAAGCCCAATAAAAGCCTGCCCAAAGATGTCTTTGTCTATTATGTAATAGGTGCAGTCGATGGTTGATTTCGCTTCTTCAATCATTTTCCAGCGACAGTACCAAGCTTCGTCATTTGAAGTTACAAGCCTGACTCTTGTGTTTTCAAAGTTTCCGGTTACCGAAATCTGTTCGAATACTTCTTTTAAATTATCATTATTAGGAAAAGGCCTGTAATTTTGCGCAAAAGATGTACAAGCAAAAACCAATGTCAATAAAACCGACAAAAGAAGACAATTTCTAAAAAAACGCTTCATATTAAACCCCTCTAACTTAAAGTTTACCTCTCTATTATAACCTTTTTGCACAAACACGCAAGTGTTATCAACTCAAAACCGACCCTAAAAACGAATCTTACCCCCCTTCTTAATACCTTCCCACAAACACTGTCTTAAACCCCCCGCTGTAAAGCCGGCGCTACAAGTCTCCCAACATCACCCCCGCTGAAAGTCGGCGCCCTAATTCATCCCCACACCCCGCCAACTTCCGATACCTACCTTCTGATTAAGCACCGACTTCCGATAGCAGATCCTACCCGCCCGTTAAACAATGGCCGCTGTAAAGCCGGCGCTATAATTCATCCCACCCCCAAAAATGTTTGGCACCCGTTAAGTTAGCCGGGCGCTTGAGAAGGGCTTACGTGAGCGAATGTTTGAGCGAAGGCCATAACATCCCGCGAGTGAGGCCGGTAAGAGCGAACCCCTTGCCACGAGGGCAAGGGGCCTCCGTCACGCGCAGGAAGCGCGTTACGGGGGTTCTTCGCTCGTCCGAGCCGAAGGACGCGGCCGATGTTATGAGCCGCAGCGAACCACATGAGCGACGTAAGCCCGCCTCAAAAGCCCGGCGACTTGTACCCCAAAAGCTGAAACCATTCAAAAGCTTTACCTCCCAAAGCCCTCGCCAACCAAAACGCTTGTTCAAACCCCCGCTGCCAAGCCGGCGCCCTAATTCACCCCAACACACCCGACCAAACGCCAACTCTCGCCTACAGATCCCCAACACTAGGTAACACCCCCGCTGTAAAGCCGGCGCTGTATAGAATTAATCTAAAGCGACACATGGTTTGACAATAATCTGCTCTCCAAAACCGGCAAAGACTCGTCGCTTTATTTACACTTTTAAAGCCTTATAAAAAATTATTTATAAATTGATTGATGTTGTTTGCCGATAATGAATACCGGAGCATTCCAACTTTGTAAGGATATAGAATAGAATGAGGCAAACAACGTTGAACAGCAAAGTTAAGCTTTTTGGAGTCATTTTTTTGACTCTGCTGTGCCTATTGCCGACGGCAATTATGGCACAATCAGCATCTTTTTTAGATCTTCCGAAAGACCACTGGGCTTATTCAGATGTGGACTTTCTTGTTAAACAAGGCTATATGGAAGGTTACCCGGACGGCAAGTTCAACGGTCGAAAAGTTACAACACGTTATGACATGGCCCTCATTCTCGCACGTATTTTAAGACGCATGGAAGATAAAAAATCATCTATCGAAACCGCAAGTGAAGAAGAACGGGCAGCACTCTCAAGATTAACAAAAGAATTCAGAGACGAATTAGGACTGCTCGATGTCAGAGTAGATTCTCTCGAACGAAGAATGGTCGATAATGAGAATAAAGTGAGATCTCTGGAAAATCTGCTTCCCAAAATCAAGTTAAACGGATTCTACCGAGCACGCGCACAGTATATTATTGACCCCGATACCGCAGAACGCGACTACGCGGGAGACAAAAGAAATATTACCGACCCGGGTATTTACGCTTTGTTTCAGCAGATATATCTTGGTTTTAAAGGTAACCCGATAGGCGATAAAATCGAAACATACCTTGAACTTAAAGGCCAAATGATGGGTGAATTTACCAATATGGTTATTTATAATAAGGCCGGTAATTCCGCTCCAAGCGCCTATGACAATATAGATGATTATGTTAAAAGCATAAGAGATAACCAGTATGTTACTCCAAGCAGAATGCACATCACAAGCAAGGCAAAGTCCATGAAGGTCAGAGTCTTCTCGGGCGAGTCTGCGAGCGGTATAGACGACCCGATGAATCTTTTGACCGAAGATACAGATGTGGTTGATCCATATCAGGGTATCGAAGTGTCCGGCGCAGAAGGCGGAGTATCCTATCAGGGTGCTTTGCTTAGAACCGACAGAAACATGAACGATTGGGCAAACCGCGTAGAAGATACGACAGAAATGGTGGCGGGGCGAGTCGTGTGGCAGCTGCCTGAAAAGTTTAGTAAAGACAGTTTTGCGGTCGGCACAACCTTCGCGGAAAAAATATTTGATTATAAAACACGAGGTAATTCTAATACCGTTAAAGGCATAGATTTCAATTTCTCTAGCGAAAGGGTCGGAAAAATACAAGCTAACGCGGAGTTCTTATCTTCTGATGCCTATTTAACCGATACGGCAGACGGAGTTAAAAAAAGCCTTGAAGACAATGGCTCAAGGTTTGATATGAGTATTCAAAACGGTGGGTTTACCGGAACCTTGAAACATTACGATTTTGGCAGAAACTTCAGAGCCATGATGGCGCCGGTTTGGGCCTACGATGTTGGTGATTATGATGGTTATTATCATAGAGACCCCGGCGATTTAAGAGTCGATTCGGGCGATAACTATGGCAGAAGCGACTTTGAAGGGGAAAAGCTGACAAGATTTGCGTTAAACTACGATTTTGGCAACAAAATTTTGGCTTTTGCGAATAACCTTTCGGTAGAAGCGGCTTATTTATCAAAAACATGGGAAACCGACCCCAATAAAGAAAAAGATACCGATGGGCACTCAGGCAGAAAATTTACCTTCCATTTAGTTTCTGACTTTAACGACAATACTACGTTTAAATATGATTATCAGAAAAAGCTTGACGCGTTCGCGGAAGAACAGGGCGCACATTCGAATAACGTTGAATTGAGCCTTAAGGTGGCAAAAAACATCAATGCCAAAGGTAAAATTTACGTGATGTCTGATCCTGACGACATATTCACCGATGATGCCGGAAAAACCTACGATTACGCGGAGCGAGTAGGTTATTTTGAAATGAGTTCCGACGTAAACCCGAGAGTGTTTGTTAAAGGCAGCGTTGAGCACCAGGTTGAGAACGCTAATTCCCCAAAAGAAAGCACAAGAGTAGATTATATCGGAGAAGTTACATATAATCTCACGCCGACGACAACCCTTATTGGCGGCATACAGCACGTGGATTTCGAAAATAACTTCACCAAGTCCAATTCAAATATTGCCAACGCGATTTTGGCAGAGCTGAAAAAGAACTTTACGAATAAGTTCAGGGGCCGGGCGTTTTATTCAAGGGCTATAATAGATTTTAAAGACAGTCTGACCGATTCGGTGGACCGGGAAAATCTTTATGGAGAGCTGATTTATAATGTCAGCAAAGATGCGAGTGTGCGCTTTAAGTTTGGTTATGATTACCCTGATGAGTCCAGATGGGCAGTCAGCGATTACGATAACGGACGCGATAAAATAGATATTCACACACAGAAGATGTTTATCTTCGAGGCAAGATCCAACTTCTAGGGGCAGACAATGAAAAAGAAAATTACTCTGATGATTCTTGCGTTGGTTGCGGTGGTTTTGAATACCGGCTGCATTCAAGAAAAAACGGTTATACCGGTGTCGGTTATAACGGGCAAGATTGTGGTGCCCGAAGGAAAAGTGGCTACCGGTGTAAAAGTGCGGGTTGCCGGTGAAGGTACGTATGCTTTCGCTAACGAAAAAGGCGTTTATGAAATAGAAATGCGCAAAGAAGGACGCTTTTTGCTTATGGCAAGAGGGGTCGATTTCGATATTAACTACGTTTGGGTTGATACAGAGCTCGAAAAGACGGTCAGTGCACCCGATATAAAGCTTAACAGCAAAATTGTGGGCGAAGCAATTTGGATGGCCAATTTGATTGATTACCCTGACGCGAAAGAGTTTTCTGTTAAATCTATTGATCCTGTTTGGGGAACACAAGTCGAAAAAATGTATGATGACGGTACCCATGGCGATTCATTGAGCGGTGACGGAATTTATACCTTGAGAAAAGACAATCTTGTGAGCGGCTATCAGCAATATAAAATTGTTGCCGGCGGAAAAGAAAGCAATGACCCGAATTCCGAACAAACTTTAAACGGAAACTCAACTTTGTATATACCCGAATCGGCGCTTAAAACTGTTACGGGTTATATAACGAGCGCTGCTTCCACAAATGTGTATGCAAGTGTTAAAGTTGCAACAAACAAAGGTGCGAGATCGGCTTTCCTTAACAGCGCGGGCCAATACAATTTTGCGGTTCAGGGCAACGGAACCGAATATCTTGTGTTCAGAAGCCATAATTTCGATGTAAAGGCTATACCTATAGATCTGTCGAAGGTAACAACTTTAGACAACGGCCCGACCCAGATCGAAGCAAAGGTCGCTAAAAGAGTTAAAATGATTTGCATAAAATCAGAGTTCTCTGATGCGGTGGGCTCGCCGGTCGTAATGGGCGACTTTAACAATTGGCGCCAAGATCAAATGTTTGATGACGGCACCTACGGAGATGAAGTTGCAAATGACGGTATTTACACCAGGGTATACGACAATGTTACCTATGCAGGCTCTTCTACGCTTAAATATCACTTCTGCGTTAATGGCACAGACACAGTCAGAGACCCTTATGAAGAGGGAAATGACGGTACTTACTC
>MWDD01000060.1 GCA_002070375.1 bacterium ADurb.Bin157
TGTAAAGATTCACCAAACTCAACTTTATCTTTATCCACAGTCGTCTCAACCGAGAAGGATGCGGCATAAATTGGGCTAATAACGGCCAACAAAGCTAATATCAAAACAAGTATTCGATGCACTTCTTGAGCCTCCGATGTATTTTATTCAAATTAGACACGCAAAAATAACAAAAGTTCCAAATTTATGCAAATTACTATTTTTTATTTAGTTTAAAATTGTATTTTAATATGGTATCATGTTTGCCATGAATAATTCTGCATCAGTTTCATACATACTTTCATCTGAACTTTTGCTCACAGGAACCTGCAATCAAAAGTGCGGTCATTGTTCTGTCGTAAACAATGATTCACCTCTTTTGTCTTTAAATGATTTAAACAGAAAACTGAAAAACCTTTCAGAAAACGGTGCGAGCGAAGTTGCACTCATATCAGGCGAGTATCCTCAAGATTACCCTCACATACAAATTGCTTTGAGCCAATACGGGTTTTCCTCTTTTTACGACTACCTGCGCGAAGCTTGTTTAGCCGCGTTAAGTCACAAACTGATTCCTGTTTTGCGCGTTGGGTATCTTGATTCTTCCATGTTGGCATCTCTCGAAAATACAGGCGCTGTGATAAAAATAGATGTTGTCAGCTCAAACCAAACCGGCGCGGGTGAATGTTTTGAATTTGCACGACGACGCACGCCCAAAGCAGGCAGAAAAGCTATCGAAGCGGTTCATAGGCACCGAATCCCCTATTCCCTCGGCTTTATTACGGGAATCGGCGAAAGCGAGTCAGATCGTCTTGAAATGATCAGAGAAATTAGCGAGTTTTGCGGAGCGGACCCATATTTACAAGATGTTCGCATAGCTTATTTTCAACCCGAGCCTAATTGCTTACTCAAACATCGCCCCCCCCTTGGCTTTGAATCTGTAAAAAGAATAGTTATAGCACTTCGCAAGGCTTTTCCTGTTCATCATATTTCGATCCCGCCGTTTTTATTTAACCGTTACCCCGAATTGGTTGAGCACGGCTTAAACGATCTGGGCTCCGTACCTATTTTTACCGGTTCTACGGCGTATTCAGACTTTTTCATGCCAAGCTACGAAAACATGAAATTACGTCTTTTGAAGATCAATTCGCATCTTTACGAGCGTTCGCCTTTAACTACTCCGGCAGCCATGAACAGGCCTGAGCTGTCTGAAACTCTAGTCGCGGTAAACCAAAAGATAGAAAAACGCAACAGAGCTCCAATAAGTCTTATTGATAACGATTATTGCTTCGTTTGCGGCGTAAGAAACCCAATCAGTCTAAAAATTCCGACGAAAGCTTCCACCAAGGGCAATACATGCACCTTCTCCTGGACCCCCGGCCCCCATTTCCAAAGTTATGCGGGAGTTTTACACGGCGGCATTATAAACACTTTGCTTGACGAAGCGATGGGCTACGCGATAATGGGTGAAAACCTTTGCAGACTCATCGTAACGGCAGACATGAAGGTTAAGTATTTGAGACCGGCACCCATAGGCCTTCCGATAACAATCGCCGCTACAGTCAGCGGTCAGAAGCGCAACCATATTTTTGCAAGAGGCAGCGTGATTTCTCAAGACGGCTCGGTAATAGCTGAGGCAGAGGGGCATTTTGTAGAAATGATCAACAAAGCAGGCCCGATTGCAACAGAAAATACCGGAACAGAAAATATAGTCGGCACCTCCCACTGCTGACATATGATATAAAAAAAATACAGGAATGATAAAAATGAAGAAAAACAGAAATCTAAGAGCAATTTTAATGTTATCAGCGGTATTTTTGCTGATTTCAGTCTTTGTAGCCGATGCGGCAGAGTTTGTAATATTTCATACCAGCGACATACACGGTTCAATTGCGGCACATGACGACCCCACTGCGCGCGAAATGCCAAAACCTTTGATTGGCGGGTTCGCTGCGTTGAAGTCAGTAATGAACAAATATAAAAGCAACCCTGTTTACAGCAACTCACGTTTTTTATATTTTGATTCGGGAGACATTTTTCAAGGCACACCTATTGTCGACAGAACCAAGGGCAGTGTCATGATCGATTTAATGAATCAAATGCCTTTGAGCGCAATAACCTTGGGCAACCATGAATTTGACTACACATAC
The DNA here is from genome assembly GCA_002070375.1 of bacterium ADurb.Bin157. Lineage (GTDB taxonomy): Bacteria > Muiribacteriota > Ozemobacteria > Ozemobacterales > Ozemobacteraceae > MWDD01. The sequence continues at coordinate 2,127 of MWDD01000060.1, forward strand.
GAAATGCTTGTAGAGCAAATGAAATGTGCAAAATTTCCTGTTGTCTGCTGCAATGTTTTCGATAAAAGAACTAATCGCCCCATTGAAATGAGCGTTCCTTACGCCGTATTTTCACACGAAGGCAAAAAAATCGGCGTAATTGGCTTTAATGCTCCTGAAACACCGCTTATCACATTCGCAAGAAACGTTAAAGATATCTATTTCAAAGAACCGGCTGATGTAATCAAACCCTTGATATCACAGCTAAGAAAAGCAAAAGTAGATTTCATTATTGCCCTCTCACATCTTGGCTATGAACGAGATTTGGCGTTGGCCCGCGACATCGAAGGTCTTGATTTGATTCTTGGCGGACATTCTCATACCTTGAAAAAAGACATTACCTATGCGGGCCCTAACAATACTACTATAGTTCACAGCGGAGCCTCTTGCGAAAATACCTCAATAATAACAGTAAACATAGATGATTGCGGCAATAATTCAGTAAGAATGGTATCTGTTCCTTTATTAATCGATGAGGTTGGCGAAGACCCTTATATAAAAGCCGTTACCGACGAATATCTTTTTGAATTGAACAAAGAAATGAAAAGAGTGATCGGTGAAAGCAAGGTTAACCTCTATAGAGGCATTTGCGGCGGCAACTCTCACGAAGGCACTTTTATCAGTGAAGCGATGCGACATTGCTCGGGGGCTGATTTTGCGTTCACTAATTTTGGCGGAGTAAGACAGCCCTTATACAAAGGCAAAATTACCATAGAAAACATATTTTTAATTCAACCTTTTGACAACTGTATCGAAGTGCTTGAAATGACAGGGCTTGAAATAAGAGACTTAGCTGAACGCGCTGTTTCTAATAAATCAATCGAAGTGTCTCAAGATGACAAGGCAGAGAACTTAAAAGTATTCAATCAGGAAGTAAGCGGAACGAAACTCATTTTTGCGGGTAACTACGGATATTTGTATCCCGCAGGCTTAGTAATCACATTTGACCCAACGAGGGAACCTATGAAAAGAGTAACGAAAATAACCACAGACACAGATAAAGAACTTGAAAACAACAAAATTTACAAAGTCGCATTCAGTGATTTTGTTGCTAACGGCGGCGACGGATACGGTGTTTTAAGAACTTTTAAAAATCGCACAAAATCTGATTTGCTAATAAGAGACGCAATGATCAAATACATCGGCGAACTTGGCACCATAACCACAAAACCGGCACCGACAATGATAAATTTAAAGCTCACTCAAAAAGACCTGGAATAACATAGTGGCAAAAGCATGGTTTAAAAATCGATTAAATGATCATTTTCTTCTAAAATCTCGTGCTGACGACTACAGAAGCAGAGCAGCATATAAACTCGAAGAAATAAATCAAAAATACAACCTTTTGAAACCGGGCTGCAAAGTCTTGGACCTCGGCGCCGCTCCGGGCAGCTGGTCGCAGTATGTCATGCGTACTGTTAAAGGGAACGCAAAAATAATCGCCATTGATTTACTCGAAATAGAGCCTATCGATGGCGTAACAATCTTGCAAGGCGATTTTTTAGATGAAAAAAATCAGAATAAAATAATTGAGCTTGCGCCAAAAGGGCTTGATCTTATTTTAAGCGATATTGCCCCCGACACCACCGGCCTGCATTATGCTGACACCGAAAACTCTTTTATAATGGTGAATTTAGCCCTTGACATAGCACAAAAACTGTTAAAACCGGGCGGGTCTTTTGTCGCTAAAGTATTTGAAGGCGCTGAGTATCAAACCTTACTCAAACGGGCGCGTTCCATGTTCGAGTTTGCTAAATCATTTAACCCGAAGGCTTCCTTAAACAGAAGCCGCGAGCTATTTTTGGTTGCACGCAATTTCATAAAATAAGTTTGCGTTTTATTGTGCGAAATGATAGACTATACTTTCGCGTTTTTTTGCATTTATATTTTTTAGAGGTAACAAATGACTGAACAAACAGAAAAAATGATTGAAGATGACAATCAAATTACACTAACACTCAGAGATGGGTCAAAACATGTAATAAATAAAGGCGAACACCTTATTGAATTGGCTAAAAAGCTTGAAAAAGACAATGAACTGCCATATTTGTGTGCACGCGTAAACAACGATATATACGCACTTGATTATGCCCCTGAACACGATTGCAATATCGAATTTCTTGATTACAGATCACCATATGGCTGCGATTGCTATAAAAGAAGTTTAAGCTTTGTATTGGCTCGCGCCATACTTGAACTTTACAGAAATGCACGCCTTACAATAGACCATTCAATCGGAAACGGCTACTATTATGACCTATTCACCGATGTTCCGGTTTCTGAAAGAACTCTGAATTACATTAAAACCAAAATGGATGAAATCATTAACAAAAATGAATCATTCGGCAAAAAAACATTGTCCCGTTCAGAAGCCATCGCTCTTTTTAACAAAGAAGGATATCCCGAAAAAGCCAGATTATTAAAAAACCTAAATACCGACAAAGTTGGCGTTGTATCTTGCTGGAAATACATCGACCTTGATTTCGGCGTTATGGTTCCCTCAACCGGATATCTAAAAACCTTTGACCTTAAGCAATATGCACAAGGTTTTGTTCTCCTTTTCCCCGATTCAAAAGACCCAAGCATAGCTTCTCAGCCAAGACGACAACCCAAGATTTTTCAGGCATACCGTGAAAGCAAAGCGTGGGGCAAAATTCTTGAGGTCAACAATGTCGGGCGTTTAAACGAAATAATTAAAGACGGCAGTGTTTCTGACTTCATTAAAACCGCTGAAGCCCTTCACAGTAAAAAAATTCAAGCTATTGCAGACCAAATTTCGAGCCACCCCTCTATCAGGATAGTTTTAATTGCAGGGCCTTCAAGTTCAGGTAAAACTACTTTCAGCAAACGCTTGTGCACCACTTTGAAGGTGAACGGCCTAAGACCGGTTGCACTTTCGCTTGACAACTATTTCTTAGACAGACAATACACCCCTCGCGACGAAAACGGCGATTATGATTTTGAATCGATTTATGCCTTAGATTTGCCACTCTTCAATACTCATCTGAGTGAATTGCTCGAAGGCAAAGTTGCGCAGATTCCCGAATTCGATTTTCACACGGGCCGCCGCAGGGATGAAACTATGCCGATGCGCATCAATGACGACCAAATCATTATTATCGAAGGCATTCACGGCCTGAATGACGAGCTTACCAGCTCTGTGCCGGCAAACAACAAGTTTAAAATTTATATCAGTGCTCTGACTCAGCTGGTAATCGACGACTACAATCGAATCGGCACCACTGACACACGCTTGATCAGACGCACAGTAAGAGACAGCAAATACAGAGGTTACTCTGCCGAAGAAACCATTAACAGATGGGCTTCCGTTCGCAGAGGCGAAGAGCACAATATATTCCCCTTCCAAGAATGTGCCGACACAGTGTTTAACTCTGCCGTACCATACGAATGGGCCATACTTCGCCCTGTTGCGGAACCGCTGTTTTTGGATATTCAACCCGAAAGCCCCTGCTACTACCAGGCAAGACAAATCCTCAGACTGCTTTCTTTCTTTACACCTCTAGCCCCCAAAGAAGTTCCGCCTACTTCGATATTGCGTGAATTCATCGGCGGAAGCTCCTTCCAATACTGATTGTTGCATAAAAAAACACCTCTGATAACTCAGAGGTGTTTTTTTATACATTCTTATTTTTATTCTGTCGAGGGGGCTTTTTTTTGCCCCAAAACGAATCTTCGATAAAATCTGAACAAAGATTTTATGAAGTATACGACTAAGCCGTATAGGGCAAAGCCCCAAGTAATAACAAAAAGAGTAATGGGCGGGTTTACAACCAAAGCAATTATCACAAGCATTACTGCAATAAGCCGCCTGTTACCGGTTTTAGGAGTTTTCTTTATTGCCGGGTACTCGATTTTGCTTACCATTAACAATGATGTAATCAAGACTATAAAAGGTATGGCTTTGGCAGGTATGTTGAAAGCACTGAAATGTCCGAATTGCAGTTCGAAAATTGTTAAAGTGGCCAATATGCCTGCACCGCCGGGGATCGGCAAACCTTCGAACACTCCCTGTTTTGAATGCGGCGTAACGTTGAATCTGGCCAGTCTGAGCGCACCGCACAAAACAAATATACAAGTTACGATTAGGCTAAAAAGTCTGTCTGCTTCTAAATATCTGGTATAAACCAAAAATGCGGGTGCCACTCCAAAGCTCACCAAGTCACATAACGAGTCAAGTTCGGCTCCGAACTTAGATTCGACCGATGCCAATCTTGCCAGCCTGCCGTCTAAAATGTCAAAAATGTTTGCGATTAAAATCAGCCAGCCCGCAATCAAAAATTCACCGCGTGATGTCATTACTATAGCCAAATATCCGCAAATTAAATTCATGGAAGTGCAGGTATTCGGAATAATTGACAAATTTATTTTAGCAAAACGCTTTTTACGAGACAAAACCTTTGGAGCATCACCTTCCGGCACATGTGTCGACTTGTTATCCGCGACAACCTCTTCAATTTTCACTTCTGTATCGCTCATTATGCATTACGTCCGATTATTGAGGTTCCGCCGGCTACCTTTTGCCCAAGTTTTACTTCGATTTTAGTATCGAGCGGCATGTATATTTCTGTTCTTGAGCCAAATCTAATCATTCCGAATCTTTCTCCGGAATTAACATACTCGCCCGGGTTTTTCCAGCATAGGATTCTTCTGGCGATAAGCCCCGCGATTTGTATCACAACAAACTTTTTACCGTCGGCACATTCGATTCCGATGGCATTTCTTTCGTTTTCGGTCGATGCTTTGGGATTTCGCGCATCTAAGAACTTGCCGGGTGTATAATGTCTGTATGCAATTTTGCCTTTAACGGGCGATCTGTTTATATGCACATCAAAAACAGAAAGGAAAATTGTTACTCTTCTTGCCGGTCCGTCAATAAAAGGCACGTGTTCGACCGAATCTATGCCTACGATCTTGCCGTCTGCCGGAGAAACAATCAAATTACTCCCCTGCGGGATTTCTCTTTCGGGGTCTCTGAAAAAATATAGCGTAAAAGCTGTAGCTAACAAGAATAAACGACTAACCCATTTTTCAATTTTACAGAAAACCAGTGCTATCGCAAACAAAATTCCCGCAAGTTTGATACCCTCTTTATGTATTGGACAACGCATAAACGCTCCTAATTTAAATTTTTACACTTCAGTATATAACTCGGCAAAATGCAAGTCAAACAATTAAAACAAACCCTTCTTTAAACTCGTTGTTTAAGAAGGGTTTGTTAAATCAGGCCTAAAGATATTTTATTTTTTCAGCAAACCTGTTTTGTTGTTAAATTCAACGATGAGTTCGTCCCAGTGCTTAACGACTTCATCACTGAATGCGTCAGCCCAGAATTCGGGATCCCAGAGTTCGTTGAGTTCTTCAACGGTTTTGCCCTGCTGTTCAACCCAAGTAAAATACTTGAAATTGTGAATGCGTTTGCGTTCAAAATATGTTAATTCGGCCATATTTTGAGTGCCTTCGCCCAGCATATATCTTTCGAATGCGGCAAGAGCAGTGCTTTCTGTAAGCTTGCCATGCTGTTCGTCTTGTTCGGCGATGCGTGACAAATACATTTCTGCAGAGTCTGTCAGACATGTGAAGAGAACATCATTTTCGTCCATTTCAAACATTTTTGCAGTTTTAACGGCAGAAATGACGTTAGAAATACTGCTGATTCCCATTAGAGAGAGCTGGTCAATTACTTCTTGTTTGATACCGGCTTTTTTGAGCATTTCGTGGCCGCCTGGAGTATTGAAAACGCTCAAAAGTCTCATGCAATTTTCGTCGTCGATTGCAACCACTACATCAGTATTGCGTGCATTGTGAACCCAAGGAATGTGCTTATCGCCGATACCTTCAATTCTGTGACCGCCAAAGCCGCAATTATAAAGAGTCGGGCACTGAAGAGCTTCAGAAGCGACAATTTTTGCGTGTGGGTGAACATCTTTAATATGGTCGCCGGCAGCTATTGTTCCTGCTGAACCGGTTGCTGAAACCCAGGCAGACATTCTGTTGCCCGGCTTTTTAACTTTTTCGAATACTTCAAGAGCGGCAGTGCCCGTAACGTGATAATGCCAAATCGGGTTTCCTATTTCTTCGAATTGGTTAAAAATTACAACGTCATTGCCACGTTCTTTTCTGAGCTCATGGCACTTGTCGTAAATTTCTTTTACGTTGGATTCACAACCGGGGGTTGCGAATATTTCGCTTGTTCCGATATCTTTAAGCCATTTAAAACGTTCGGCACTCATATCTTGGGGCAAAATTGCGATTGCGGGTGAATCCAACAATGCACAGTCATAGGCGCCGCCACGGCAATAGTTGCCGGTGCTTGGCCATACTGCTTTTTGTTTGGTGGGATCGAATTCACCGCTTACGAGGCGAGGAACTAGGCAACTGAAGGCAGCGCCGACTTTATGCGCACCGGTGGGAAAATATTTGCCTACAAGTCCGATAATTCTGGCTTTGACACCGGTAATTTCGCTTGGAATTTCAAAATAATTCACATCGCCGTATAAGCCGGTTTTGGCATTATTTTTCCATGAAATACGAAACAGGTTTCGAGAGTTAACTTCAGTCAACCCAAGTGGTTTAACTTCATTTTTAATTGACTCGGGAATCAATTCGGGGTTCTTCATCTGAGCATATGTCGGAATAATTATATTGCGGCTTTTAGCTCTTTCAACGGTGTTTTTGAGAACCGATTCGTTCACATGAAGCTTAAACTTGTTCAGATACTTTGCCATTTCAATTTTCCTTTTATTTTTTAATAATTGTCAGTTCGCGTAAATAATTGTCAGTTCGGGTAAATGTGAGTTCCGGCTTCGCCTTTAACAGCTTTGGCCAGATTTTCGGGATTGGTAATGATAGCATGTTTGCCGCCATTTTTGATGAACTTGATAATGGCCTGGCACTTAGGCAACATTGAGCCCGGTTTAAAGTGACCTTCTTCACAATATTTTTCAAGTTCGCCGACAGTAACCTTATCGAGTGATTTTTGATCGGGTTTGCCAAAATTCAAGCAAGCTTTTTCTACGGCTGTCGACACTATGAATACGTCTGCATTGATATTTGAAGCTAAAAGAGAAGAAGCGAAATCTTTGTCGATAACCGCCGCCGCACCTTTGAGCATTCCGTTTTCGTCTTTTACCACAGGAATTCCGCCGCCGCCGACTGCGACAACACAAAACCCTTTTTCAGTGAGCGCTTTGATCGCGTTTTCCTCAATAATTTCTAAGGGAAGGGGCGAAGCTACCACTCTGCGCCAGCCGCGACCTGCGTCTTCGACCATTTCCCATTTATCTTTTGCGATTCTTTCTTTGGCTTCTTCTTCGCTGTAGAATGAGCCGATAGGCTTGCTGGGATTCTTGAAAGATTTGTCGTTCTTATCTACAAGCACCTGCGTAACCACTGTCACTACGGGCTTATTTATGTTTCGTTTTTTAAACTCGTTGCCGAGGGCCATCTGGAAGTTATAACCGATTGCACCCTGCGTGTCGGCGCCGCATGAGTCTAAGGGAACATCGTGAATCTGACTGCGTGCGATTTCGCTTCTGAGCAGTATGAATCCGACTTGTGGGCCATTGCCGTGTGTTAAAACGACATTGTATCCCTGTTCGACCATGTCGGCCACGTGAACCATTGTTTTGCAAGCTGCATCGTATTGGTCAGCAACAGTCTGATGGTCTTTGTCCAAAATAAGAGAGTTGCCGCCAACCGCTACAACAGCGACTTTACCGTTAGTTGTCATATAATAAAAACTCCTTCAATATTGAAGATTCATTCCTTAGATAGCAATGAATTATACTAGATATTCTGTAAAAAGCAACAATTTTAGCTTATTGCGGAATCGTAACGTCAATTTTTGTAATTGAGCCGTTGTTTAATGTTTCAAGAGGAGCATCAAAAGATTTTGGGTTACCCACAACGATAACTCTCATAGCTTCAGGTTTAAGATATTTTTGAGCCGCGGCCTTAACATCTGCTGCGGTTGTCCCCTCAACTTCTTCTTTCTGCTTATTTAAAAAATCTTTGGGCAATCCGAAGAAATCGTAATAAACCATTCTTTGAATAATTTGCCCTTTACTTTCGAAGTTAAACACAAAAGAATTTAAGTATCGGTCTTTTGCACTTTTAAGCTCTTTTTCGGTGGCCTCTTCAGTTTTCATTCGTTCTATTTCTGATTTTATCAGATTTATCGCTTTTATTGTGCTTTCCCCTTTTGTGCCAACATAGCAGAAAAACTTACCGGGGTAAGAAATATTAGAGGTATAAACCCCATAGACAGAGTAACAAAGACCGTGCTTTGAACGCACTTCATTAAAGAGTCTGCTTCCAAAACCGACCCCAAGAATATTGTTCATAACTATGCGATGCGAGTTTTCAGGGTCAAGCGTATTGCCGCCGATGTGCCCCAAATAAACGTTAGATTGTTTAGAATCGGCTCTTTCAACAAAACCTACTCTTTGGTCAAACTTATAATCAACCTTCGGAAAATCAGCTATTTTTTCTGTTCCCTTTTTCCAGTCACCGAAGTATTTCTTAATAATCGCAAGCATTTCTGCCGTGTCAAAATCGCCCCACACGGCCAATTGCACATGGTCAGGGCGGCATATTTTTTTATGAAAATCAATCAAGTCATTTCGCGAAATGGCGCCTAATGTTTTATATTCCGCATGACGCGCATAAGGCGATTCGCTGCCATAAATCATTTTACCGAACTCTCTGCCCGCAATACTTGCGTCATTGTCGTTTCTGCGTGAAATCCCGCTTTTGTAAGCAATCATTGCCTGTTCAAAACGTGCTTCGTCATAACGGGGCCTGCGCATAACTTCTGCCAACAGCTCAACAGAAAGCTCTTTTTTGGTGCTTAGCATCATCAGGTTTACTCCGCTTGATATAACGTCGGCATAAGAATTCAGCGACGCGCCTAACCCCTCAAGCATTTCGTCCAATTCGTCGGGGGCCCATTTTTGTGTTCCGCCGTCGCGCATTAAATCACCCATAAGATCACCTAAACCCACTTTATCGGCCGGCTCAAGGTATGAACCGCCATGAATGCGTGCGCTGGCTTCAATAAGAGGTAAAGTTTTATCTTCAAGCAAATAAATACGCATTCCGTTGTCTAACTGAATCTTTTTGATATTAGGCAGTTCTATTTTATTTAATGCCGGAAACTCAATTGAACTTAAATCTAAACCGTAAACTAAGTTCCCCGACAGCAATAATGAAATAAGCGCAATGAAAAAGGTTTTATGATTAAATTTCATCATTTTTCTGACTCCTGTGCAGTTTCTAATACAGCCAGCGTTCTGCCGGTTTTAACAAAATATTTTTTTGCAACTCTTTGAATATCATCGCAGGTTACTGCATTGATCCTGTCCAGTTCGCCGAATAAAGCACGCCAGTCACCCCATATCTGATTGTATTGAGCCAAATTTTGGGCTAAGCCCATGTTATTCTTAAGCCCTGCAATCAAACCTGTCATGGTTCCGGTTTTGACCCTTTCGAGTTCTTCGGGTGTCACAGAAGCGTTTTTGATTTTTTCAATTTCTTCTAATATGATCTTGTCGCATTCCGAAGCAGATTTTCCTTGAGCCGGGTAACAAAAAACCACAGACAAACAAGGGTATTTACTTCCGGGCCAACCGCTGAATGCACTGACCGAGACCGCTGCCTTGTCATCTCTGACCATTCTGCGATAAAGCCTCGATGTGCGCCCGCTTCCCAGAATACTGCTCAAAGCCGATAAAGCCGGCATATCTTTATGTGTTTCATCGGGAATATGCCACCCCATCAAGATAATAGGCTGAGCCTTATCGGGCATAATCACAGTTCGTTCGCAAATCTGCGTCGGTTCAACGGTGGCAACACGTTCAGGTTTATATTTAGAGGGAACCCTGGCCCAGTATTTTTCTGCCAATTCGAAGACTTTTTCGGGTTTAACGTCGCCCACAATAGCCAAAGTAAGATTATTGGGCCCATAATATTTATCGAAAAAATCTTTCGCGGCGCTGCGAGAATAATTCTGAATATCTGATGAGTGACCAATTAGCGGGATACCATAAGGGTGCGCTTTAAATGCGGTGCTTAAAAACTCTTCCAATAATCTGCTCATCGGCCTGTTTTCTACGGTCATGCGACGTTCTTCGGCCACAACTTCTCGTTCGCGATACATTTCTCTTAAACGGGGGCGCAAAAAGCGTTCAGACTCAAGCGCCATCCATAATTCAAATTTATTCGAAGGCAAACTGACCATGTAAGCAGTTTGATCTTTTGATGTAAAAGCATTCAAACCCTCCGCGCCTTCATTTTCAAGTTTATTGGAAAAAGCATTCGGCACTATCAGCGCATAGGCATCAGCGATCGCTTTTTCAAAGTCTTTTTCGAGGCGTTCTAATTTTCTTTTGTCGCCCTTATCGCCTTTGAGACGTTCAAGACGCAGCTGTTCGAAAATAGCGTCTTCTTTTGCCATCAAAAGCACTTCTTTGGCAGGGTCGGTTGTACCAATTTCGTCAGTGCCCTTAAACGCCATATGCTCAAACATATGAGCCATTCCGGTGTAGCCTTTTGGGTCGTCCGAACCGCCCACATCGGCCCAAGTAACCATCGAAACAACAGGCACTTCATGACGGGGCAACACAATTATTTTCAAGCCGTTGGGCAAGGTTTTTTCAACAATAGATTTTTGCAGCCGGGAAAAATCGAAAACAGACCCATAGGCCAAGGAACACGCGGCTATCATTATAATGACCGCAAATAAGCCTTTTAAAGCTCTATTCATATATCAATTCACTCCTTGAAAAATTATTCTCGGTCATTCTATCACTTTTTTTAAAATTATTGGTGAAAAATTATCAACTTCTGCCGAAAAGGTTGCGTGGTTGAATAATCAATTTTCAAGCACAAAAATTATTTTCTCTTGCGGCGGGAACTTGACCCACCGTCGCAAAGGCGAAAAGGACTCTCTATGTCTCTTGCGATTCAAAATCGTTCCGGAGAATTGACACATTGAAAGTTGTTAGGTAAAAGGTTTAAGGTTAAATAAAAGGACCGCCGAAAATGGCGGCCTTTTATGTTTTAGAGGTAAATTTTAAGCTTAAGATTCGCCGAATTTTTTTGAGAGTTTTTCGAGTTCTTTTAAAAACAAATCATCGGCATCAGTAGACCATATTTCATGAGGCGGTGCCGGCGGCATTTTCCCTTTAATATTTTTGGGCAAAGCTTCATATATTCGAGACAAATACTGAGTCGGATAATGGCTCGAAGGTTTTGCGGTTCCGATCATTTCGCCGTCGTTGATTTTAATTTGGCCGTCTTCGTAAATATTGTTTGGGTTGGCGGAGTGCTGAAAACCCCATTTTTTGAAGGGAACCTTAGTCACTATGTCGTTGTCGAGAACCCATCTTTGATAATGCGCCAGCATTTTGCCCATGTGCTTTGCAAGGTTTGGGTTAGCAAATCTTGGGGCGCCGTAAGTGTATACGCCATTTACCGTAATCCCGTCCGCGATGAGCCTTGCAGCCGCTATGGGGGCAAGGCCGCCGCCAAGACTGTGCCCGGTGAGCCACAAAGACTTAGGTCTGCCGAAAGTGAAGGCGTTGCCTTTAATGTGCTTTTCTATAAGGGCCTTAAGTTCGTCGTAAACTATATCAACGCCGTTGTAAAAACCGGTGTGAACCCCGGCTTTTTCGCCGAACATCTCGAAGGGGCGATGAAAGAAGTTTAGGTCTGTGAATATCCAATCGTAAATGACTCTGATAATGCTTTTATCTTTCATGCGGCCCTCAGAGCCGCGAAATACAACTATAACCGCTTTTTCGGTAGACATAACCACCGCTTGAGTGTCTGCGGTGCCTTCACATTTGTTTATAAAGTCGAGGTTGTTAATGCCAAGTATTTTAACAATAGCGCGAAATCGCTTTTTAAAACCTTCAAATGTCGACAACCCCTTTACGATTTAAAGTGTTTTTGCTTGAAAAATCAGATGCCAGCATTTACTATTATAGATGCGTTTGTATCACACAACTGACTTAGATTGATTTGGAATAATATGAATAACGAAATTAAATGGGAAACAGGCGATAACAACGGCATGCCGATGAGCCTGCACGAAAAGGGACTTGACTTTAAAGGCGCTTCGGCATTCTTTTTTTATGTATCGGGATTAATCGCCATGTCATCAATGATATGGGTAGTTATTTTATCATTAAAAATGCTTCAATACTCTCGCACACAACCCGATTTACCGACTTACTATGTACCCATAGCCGTAGTCTGTATCTTTTTAAGCTTATTTTTTATAAAAACCTTTTATACGCTATTCAACAACAGAAGAAAATACCGCAAAGACATTATTATAGCCGAAGGCGTTGTAGAATACAAAGAAACTTCTCATACAGG
>MWDD01000061.1 GCA_002070375.1 bacterium ADurb.Bin157
TCGCCGACTTTAATATGCTTATTCCAAGAAGAAGAGGTTGGCATATTAAAATTTGGAGTAATTAAATAGCTTTTATATCCGAAATTTTTTAAAAAATCAGGAAGTACTAATCCAAGCTTTTCAGGTGGCTGCAAAAGAATGTTTATAGGAAAAGAGCCGTTGAATATGCTGTGCAAGGCGCTTAAGGTTCCGTTAGAAACGGAATGATGGTTGCCAAACTCAAGTCCGCGTTTGCAGTAGGTAGCGGTGCGGGGCATATATTGCTTGAAATAATCTCTTTTAATGCTTTCGATAATAATATACACGATTTTTTTTGGCAGTGATTCTTTTGTAAGCTGAATTTGCGGCTGAGAATAGCATTTGGCAATATCTATTTTAAAGGGCTGATTAAGTAAAGCTTTTATAGAAGATGATTTAGACAGTGCCGGGTGAGGTGGCAAGGGCAGTGAGGCTGTGGTTATTCTGATAGAAATATACTCGGCTAAGCTTAATCCTGTGCAAAAATAGTTAAAGTGAATTAAGTTGATAATGAGACAGATTAAGACTATTACGGTAATTTTTAGCAAATGAAGCGGTTTATTTAAAATTTTTGTTTTTCTTTTGACGGCAAAAATCAATGGTGCGAGAGCCAGCATCAGCAAATCAAAAACAAACCTGAATATGCTTGTGTCGATAAAAGATAACGCGTTAAAGAATTCTTTTGACACTTGTGGCATGTATATAAGCTGTCCGAGGCTTATATGTATTTTAGTTGTGGTAAGAAAAATGCGATCTGCGTAAAGCCAAATAATTAATAGCAGATTGATTATGTAAAATATTATCTTTATAGTTCGATATTTTGGGAGAGCTGAAATAATCAGCTCTTGAATCGATAAAAGCATAATACTGCAGTAAATAGCACATATCACCAACCAGTTTATCATGTTATGGCCATCATAAATGTATATAATTGCCATTATTGAAGTTAGCAAAGTTAGATGAAGAGTGAAGTTTTTGAAAAAGTCATATTTTTCTGAAAGAATATATATGGCAAGAGCAGCGGTTATAAATATGTGTTCGGGTGCAAAATTATGAAATAAGTTAAATTCGGGCAGAGGGTATATTTGCCATATTACGCCAGCACCTAAGATAATTATTCCGATTATTTGTATTTTAATGGCGTTAGTCAAGAGCGGTCTCCCAAAAAGCAGTCAATACTTTACATGATCATTTGAATATAGTATCTTTTGTTTGTCTTGCCAAGACAAAACGATAAAAACAATGACAGATACTAAAAATGATTGGAAAAGTCTTATAATAACGTCTTTGTCGTCAGACGACGACGATGCAAGACTTTTTGCATTAGATTTTTTGAGTAACCAAAATTCATTTTCGGTAGACATTCTTGCTGAGTTTATGCCCCTCTTAGAATCGTCGCTGGTTCACAGAGATACCAGAATCAGATATTTTGCAAGACGTGCGAGAAGCCACATTTTTGATTGTTTTCCTTCGTTAAACATAGACAAAACAACCGGCCCGGTTCGTGTAAGCGATTATAAACCGGTAATTAAAGAGGGCGAACAGATTACTGCGCAGCAAATTTTGTTGCATAAAATGTATCTTAAAAGCAGGTATGTGGTTTTTGACGCGATCGAAAGGCTTACCGAAAGCTCAGATCTCTCATTGGTCGAGCCCATGCTTAAGTTTTTAGCCGAGGAAAAAGACGAATACAAATTATCTTTTTTGGTTCGCAGATTGGGGCGCTTTAAAGATAAAAGAATACCCGAAGCATTGGTGCCGTTTCTCGATCACGAAGATTCAAGAGTGGTTGCGAACGCATTAGACGCTTTTGCCGAATTTGATTACCCAATGATTCAAAGCCGGTTGTTAGATTTGGCCATGTCTTCTGACAACAGAATAAGAGCGAATGCCATAAAAGTTTTATATAGGTATTCGCCTTCTATTTCTGAACACCATATTGCCGAAATGATAAAAAGTAAAAATATAGCTCTGCAAGATTCGGGAGTGTTTCTTTTGAATTGTCTCAGACCCTCAAACTTAGGACCATTGCTTGAAATAGCTTGCAACTCAAGTTATTCGTCTGTTCGTTTGAAGGCAATTCAAATTAAGCCGCCGTCAGAAGCAGAAAAACAAAATTCTGAAATGCTTTTGAAAGAAGATGTAGAAAAAATAGACCCCAAACGAGACGCTGTCTTTTTGATCTGCGTTTTGGTTGTGGCGGCCATACTTTTGGCTTTTGAAACAGAAGCTAACAAGCACCTTCTTATAATATTGTTTATGGGTATAGGGGGTCTAATTATGCTAAGACCCGATACAACAAGAACAAGTATTCAAAAATCGGCGCTGTCTATGGGTTTTTTAGCCTCTATGGTATGGGGTTCGACATATCTTATGATAATCCCCGGTTTAATGGGGCTTTGGCTTACTTGGAACGAAGGAAGAATTAATAAACGGGGTAACCCCGAAAAAGCGGCACCCGAAAATATTACAGCCTGGTTTTTTGTAATGGGCTCAATTATCATATCGCAGTTAGTACTCGGTGACAGATCTGTTTTGCTGCGTCTTTCAGGTAAATTTGCTCTATTATGCGATCCGGCTTTATTAAAAGAGATAGCACCTGTTATAGCGACTCAATATCACTTTGATTTTATACTGTTTGTATTTATTTCGGGCATGGCAATAGGTATCGTCAGATTTAAGTCTTGGTTTCCGTTAAAACGCGATGAAAACGGCAATATAATTGAATCGGCCGCACAAAAAAAACTCATGCTCATAACGGCTGTGTTTTTGGTGCTTATAACATTCTTGTGCTCTGTGCACTATGTCACCGGGCTGATGCGTGCAAGCGTGCTGCGCTCAAAACCGCCTATTGAGATTCTTACAACCGTTATCAACGGTTGTAAAGATAAGCTATAAAAGTTATAATCATAATACCTATAATAAGGATCCACAGAGGTTTAAGGACGTTGCTCTTTTCGGCAATAATGCTGAAACTGTCGGGTTCATTGTCGTCTCCGTCTGTTATGAGCTTGTTCCATTTTTTCAATCCATAAAGCAATAGCATAATTACGGCAATCAATATGATCAGATTTACCAAAGCAATAAGCATGTCAGTTTAGTTCCGCCGCGGTTGATGCAATAGGATGTATGGGCATATCCGGTTTCATTATTTGCGCTCTCTTGCGCTTAATCATCTCGGTTATAGTTATGAATTCATAACCGCTTTTTTTAAACGCCTTAATAATAATAGGCAATACCGAAGCTGCATGCGAATGAATATCGTGCATTAATACAATGCTGCCCGGGGAAATAGTTTTCATAACTCGCCACAATATCGCTTCCGGGGTTTTGCTTTCCCAGTCTCTGCTGTCAACATCCCATAAAATTTCGTGCCATTCTTCTTGTCTGAAAAGGTTCTTTAGTTGGCGGTTTGTTGCACCGTAAGGAGGTCTGACAATTTCGCAAGGTTTTCCTGTTATTCCGCTTATCAGATCGTTTGTTTTTCTTATGCTTTCAAGGGCTTCATTAGAGGTGCTTTTGACAAGCGACCTGTGATCCCAGGAGTGGTTTCCGATGTCGTGTCCTTCTTCAGAGATTTTGCCCACAAGTTCGGGAAAAGCCTCGGCTCTGTTGCCTACAACAAAAAATGTTGCTTTCGCCCCCTCTTTTTTTAGAATTTCTAATAGCTCGGGGGTGTTGGTGCGGTGTGGGCCGTCATCAAAGGTTAGGGCTATAAATTTTTCTTCTTGTGAGGGCTTGAATCCCTTAATTATTTCTATGCAGTCGTCGACAGACAGTGCTTTGATCCCGTCGGGAACACTGTAAGGTCTTGTTTTTCCGCCGTAAGTTGATGGAGGTATTCCCTTTGAAGTCTGTGTCCCTATAAGTCTTTCATTGTAGTGTGTCTGCGCCCCTATTTCGGTCGGAGGTTTATAACTTCCTATTGATAATGGCTCTCCGCCTTGCTTCTTGGGAAGTTGAACATGGTATCCAAGTTCAGAGAGCTGTTTTAATGCCGGCTGAAACTCAGGGCTTTGTGCCAAGCATTGTTGGAAAGCTTCGGCGGCTTTAGCTGTATTGCCGTCTTCTCGTTCTAAGAGTCCTAAGTTATAATAAATCCAATATGAGTTTGAATAAACCAAACCGGTTCTGAAAATAAGGCGCGCTTGATCATATCTTTTTTGTTGTTTCAGTGCCGAACCTAAATTATTGTAGAGATGCACATAGGTCGGGTCTACCGACATTGCGAGTTTCCAAAGATTTATTGCTTCATCTAATTTACCTGCCCGTGCGTAAATAATGCCCAAAGAGTTCAAGGCCGGGACATCTCTTGGATTCTTTTTAACACGACTTCTCAAGGCAGAAAAATCTTTGAGCAAATCGGGCGGGCTGCTTTGATCGTAGCTTTCTGATTGAGAATAGGCACGTTTCATAAGCATTTCACAGCTTATGCAAGCCAAAAATAAACTTAATATTAGGGCTAATGTTTTTTTCATTTGTATAAACTATCGACAAAATAAACGCCTCTCTTTACGTAAATTAAGAGAGAGGCGTTAAATTTGCAGTGAACGCTTTTAGGCGCAATCAAGGCCGGTGATTTTTGAATATTCCCCGTCTTTTATCCAGTTGTCGATGTGTTTCGCTCTTGTAATGGTAAAGGGATGACTCATCTTGGCAGTTATGAAGGCTGTGTAAGTTTTATTTATGAAAGATTCGTCTGAAGAGTCTTCATAAGCCCTGATCTGGCGCAAAAACTCGTTTTCATCCATGTCGTCGTAATATTTGGGTGTGGCAGCTGCAAGTTTCATAAATGCCAGATTGGCTGCTCTTTGACTTTGAACGGCGAGAAGGCCGGCTCTGTCGGCAGAAAGCTCCGATTTGCGTTCCCAATCATAGATGGCCATTTCCAGTCCGGTACTGATCATGCCCGAAAACCCAAAAGTTGCGGCAGAAGCCAGCTCAAGCACCATTTTAAAGTTGCGTGCCATGGTTTTATAGAGCACGTGGCCGCATTTAATGTGACCAAGCTCATGGGCAAATACAAACATTATTTCTGATTCGCTGAAAAGCTCTAATAGCCCTGATGTCACAACTATAAAAGGGCGAGTGTCTCCGTAAGTGTAACTGTTGGGAACAGGGTGGGTTGTAACGTATAAATCAGGTTCGGGCACATTGAGTATTTCTGCCGATTCTCTTAAAATGCGTCGAATGTTAGGAAGCATTTTGCCGCGAACTTGAATGTTGGATGCTAAATTTGTAATTCTGAAAAATTGTTCAAAACCGATTTCCATTAGTTTTTTTACGAGGTATTCGAAGCCGGGTATGCCGCGCAGTGCTTTTATGGCTTGTCGGTCCCAGGGGTGCTGAAAATCTTTCGCTTCAAGGTCGGGGAATTTTTTGAACTCGTGTTTAGTCATATCCATCTAGTTTCCTCCTGTTTGGGTAAGAAGTAAAATAACTTCTCGCCGGTCTTGCAGAACAGCCAAGTCTTTGGGAGTCTGCCCGACATGATTTGTGACAAAAGAGTCTGCACCTTTGTTAAGAAGTCTTTTCACTACACTTGCATGCCCTTGCTGGGATGCAATGTGTAAAGGAGTCCAACCGTCATTGTCTTTTTCGTTAAGGTCTGCGCCAAGTTCAAGCAGTTCTGTGACAATAGGCTCGCAGCCACGGTATGCGGCCCAGTGCAAGGGTGTCCAGCCGTCTGATTCTTTTAATCTGAAATTTGCTCCCTTTTTGATAAGCAAAGAAAAGGTCGCGGGCTTTTGACGCGCTGCCGTAAGGTGAAGCGGCGTTACGTTGTCTAAGGTAAGAATGTCAACAGGAATGCCCTTTGACAACAAAAGTTCTGTAACTTCTACCATTCCCATTTTGGCGGCAACGTGAAGTAAGGTTATACCGTTTGGTTCTTTAATGTTGAAATTTTCGCCTGAATTTAGGAGCTTAAGGGCCTCTGTCGTATCGTTATTATAGACAGCGTCAAATAATTTATTCATTGCAAGCCTTTTTTTATTGATATAATCCCTAAAAGTAATTATACTAAAAGACAGTGCAAGTGTGAATTTATATTTTAACGGAGGGATATTATGGGATTTTGGGCTAATCAGACTCGTTCTGTTATCGAATGGAAGGACGCTTCTCCTGATATACTTATCTGGCGCTGGGACGGAACTAACGATGAATTGAAAAATGCTTCAAAACTTATAGTCAACCCCGGACAAGCTGCAATTTTTGTATACAAAGGCGAAATCAGAGCTGTTCATGAAGATCCGGGAATGTTCGAACTTAGAACAGGTAATATTCCCTTTTTAACAACTTTGTCAAAAATCATGCAGAATTTTACTTCTGAAAATAAAGCTAATGTTTATTTTGTTAAAATAAATCAAATGGTCAATCAAAAATGGGGAACAAAAGCACCTGTTAAATACAATGACCCCGTTTATAAATTCCCCGTAGGAATGCGTGCATTCGGCAACTTTAGCTTCAGAATTACCGATATAAGAATGTTCTTCAACGAATATGCCGGAAATCAAGACGTTGTGCCTGTTTCTTACATAAGAAACATAATCGTCGACAGAATATTGCAGCCAATGACAGATATTTTTGCAACAGCCGGTTTCAGCTATGCAGAAATAGACAAAAACCGCATGGAACTCTCTGCCAAAGTTCAGCAAGCTGTGGCTCCCGAGTTTTTGCCCCTTGGCTTCGAAATGTCAGATTTCAGAATAGAAAATACCGATTTTGATGAAAAAACACAAGAAAGAATCGACAAAATTTCTGATAAAATGGCTGATGTTCACGCGGTTAACGCTATGGGCGACATAAATCAGTCATCTATGAACGCATATGCAAACGTCGAACAGCTCAGAGCTCTCAATACAGCAGCGGGCAATAACGGTGCGGCAGGCCTCGGAGTAGGTATGGGCGCAGGTATGGGTCTGGGTGCCGGCATGGGAATGATGGGCGGAATGCAGCCTGTCGCAAATAAATCAGGTGCCACAGCCAAATGTGCTTCCTGTAACGCTTCAATGAGCGAAACAGCCAAATTCTGCCCCGAATGCGGCGCTAAGACCGGCCCGGCTACAGTGGCTTGCATTGCATGCAAAGAACAGATTCCTCAAAACTCTAAGTTTTGCCCTGAATGCGGCAAACCTCAGTCTGTTTCATGTAAAAAATGCAACGCCCCGATCGGTTCGGCAAGATTCTGCCCCGAATGCGGCGAAGCAAACTGATTACTTCTAACTAACAATAAAACGGGTGATAAAAAATTATCACCCGTTTTTTATTGCCCAAAATTCTAATTGTTTTTGAGATATTCTGAAAAGCTTTTGTAACCGAGTCTACGCTTTTTATTTAACATATTTTTCCATATTGTGTTTCCTTGCTCTTCGTTTATTAAACCTGCTGTCATTGCTTCTTTTAAGATGGCTCCGGTTGTGACGTGTTTCAGGTTATATAGTTGAACATAGTCTGAGATGTCTTTGAGATTATTACTCGCAAGTATTCCGTTTCGCTCTTTTGCTAATGCTATTGCTGCAGCTTCGCCATCGCCAATAATTTTGTGGCCCGGGTCAGGATTTTTCGTCAGTTTGACAAAAAGGTCATATTCTGTACTGCCAATCATAATTGATTCTAAAGTTGCTTGACCATTCATAAAAAGTTTATCAACTTGCGCTTTCATTTTTTTTATGTGATTGAGCCCGGGATGTGAAAGTTCATTGTAGACTTGAGTCGGAATAACGATTCTTCCCGGATAAAGTTTGGCAAGAATGCTTTCATTATCAATCCATAGAAATGCTGAGAGGCAGTCGTTGTCGAAAAAAAGAGGTTCAGTCAACGACATCACCTTCCTCTGCTTGATCATAAACTAAGTCGGGACGAAATGCAGTCAAGAGGAGTTCTTCATATTTTCCGATAGATATTAAATCGCTTTTTAGTAATTGATCTGCTTGATTAATATAGTGACCGTATGTTTTATATTGCTCTTCTACAGGAAGCGGTCGATATAGTTCTGAGCTAAACCCCATTGTTTCAGCTCTATTTCGGACACTAATCGCTAGATATTTTTCAAAATTAGCGCGTTTCATATAAGGGCTTTCTTTAAGACGAATTACCATTGCCTGATGACTCACCCTAAAATGCTGCTCAAGCCTAATTATATCATCCAGCGAGAGTTTGTTATCTTTGTGCTTAGCTGCCAGCTGCGCGGCTCTGTAATCTAATTCGGCGTCCGGTATCAGAAAATATGAAGCGAACATATCTGCTTCTTTTTCAATGGTTTTTCCATCGCCGATTTTTTTTGCACAAACAGATACCATGTTTTGATCGTAATACAGATGATAAAACTCGTGTGCCAAAGAAAAGCGCTGGCGGCCGAGAGACATTGCTGAATTAATTGCAATTACGCAATCATTCCTCTTTCCTTTGATGCACATGCCGCTTAGAGTATCGCCCATAGGATAATAAACTAGCGTGAGCCTTTCGATGCTTTGTGCCAGAGAAAAAATATCAACGGGTGAATGGCTGTCTTCACCCAGTTTCATTCTGAGTTGAATTGACTTAGTCATCAAGTCAGCTTTATTCATCACGCTTTTTGCCCTCCAGCAGGCTGCTCATGAATTCAGAGTTGAGCGCAATTTTATTGATAGCGCTAATGGCCTCGAGGTCGCTTGAAGACAATTCACTGCATCTGAAGGCGCAAGACAGCGGTCTCGTTGCTACGACATCATTTACAATCGCTGTTGATGAAACGCCAAAAAGCGAAGCAAGTTTATCTAACATGTCTGCTGATATGCTACGCTCCCCTTTTTCGATTTTGCTAATCAGGCTTTGATCTACACCTAAAAAATTAGCTATATTTTGCTGGTTATACCCGGCGTTATCTCTTAGCATTCGTAGATTTTCGCTAATAATTTTATTGTCTGTCATGTCTTTCAATCCCTCCGTCCACTTTTATTATATCTTAAAATTGTCATAAATATCAATTTGTAATTCAAACTTTTATGACAAAACATAATGATTTCTAACAAATTGCCCTGTCACTGTGTTAGTTTTTGATGCAAATTCATGATATAGTCGGTGCGGATACCATGTAATGGTCAATAGGAGCCATGAAAATGAGACTAGATGGATTTGGGATTATGGTAGATGATATGCCGAAAATGGTTCGGTTTTACAGAGATGTGCTTGGGTTTGAAATTAAAGAAGATGAGAATACGACAAATGTCTTTTTGCAAAAGGACGGAACCCTTTTTCTTTTGTATAGAAAATCAGATTTTGAAAAAATGACAGGCAGAAGTTTATCTTATGCAAAAGGGATAAATGGTCATTACGAGATAGCTTTATCAGTTTCTGATTATGAAGCAGTTGACAAAACGTTCGAATTCCTTGTGCAGGCCGGTGCTCAGCCGGTGATGCCTCCAACAACAGAACCTTGGGGACAACGCACTTGCTACATTGCTGACCCTGAAGGCAATCTGATTGAAATTGGTTCATTTAACGTGAAATAATAAATTTGTTAGGCACCCAATAAAGCCGGTCATTTAGCCGGATTAAGCAATTTTTGATACATTTTCATAAGTTCGGCAACACAGCTGCTTTCGGTCATTGTTTTGTAATCAAACCCGTATGCAGTCATTACTGCACAATCGTTCGCCTGATGAGCTTTTCGAAGTTCTGAGGGCATAGTGGTTTCGTCATAAAGGTCTGCAAGCGAGCTATCTGGATAAAGTGCCCTTGCATCAAGTATTGCCTGTGCTGTTTGTTCGATTTTTGCTTTTTGCGCATCTGTCGGAGTTGGCCACGGAAAATTGTTGTAAACAATATCTTTTGAGTAACGGTAATCGCTTTTAAGTCTTCCGCAAACAGCACGCATCCAAGCCATGTGTACATTTGAGGTCAGTATTCCAAAGTGATAAAGAGAGGCGTCGGTGATAATTACAGCAGAGTCTGTTGGAATAATAGATTCATCTAAAAAACCAAGCGGAATGTAACGTCTTCTTTCAGATGAAACACGGGGCACAATCACGTATTTAGCTGGATTAATCTGCTCTCTGAAAAGTGTTGGAGTCAGAGCTAATTTCTGTCTTCCGGGGTCAGGAGCTTTTAAGCGGTCTTCTTTACAAGCTTCCACTCGCTTCATCACTTTATGCATTTTTCTCAAATCAGCCGGATTTATGCCGACAAGCCAAAGACAGTATCTCTTCTTTCCATTGATGTATTCTTCTGAACCTGTGAGTCGTTTGATATATTTAGCAGCATTAGGTTCATTTTTTATAAATTCTTCGTATTCATTTGCTTCAATAATCAAATGCCCACCATCAGCCGGTCTGTTTCCTGTGATCATTGGTATGACATTTTTGCACAGTGGTTTGCTTCGGCTCTCAACAAAAACATCAGGGCCTTCAACCAAATAAGCATTTATGTTTTTAACTTCTCTAACTTTGTCTCCGTCAAACAAATAGCTTTGTTTGCAATCGTCTGTGCTACTAAAACCAACAATTACACAGTGAACGTGGGCCTTTAAGAAGCTTTCACTATCCCACCTGAAAGTGCGATGAGCAAAGTCTATATGAATCTTAAACTGCTCAAAGAGCGGCTTCCAAAGTGCGGCAACCTGTTCGCCCTGTGTAATGGAATTCGTTGAAACAAAAGCAACTTTTGTATTTGTTCCAGCTATAAGCTGAGAAGCTTTGTAATACCAGCCCGACACGTAGTCTATTTTGCCGGCAGTCTTATGTGCCTTGCCTTTTTCGTTTACAAAAACTGAGAGCAAATCTTCTTTCTGTTCTTTGCTTTGCAGTGAATAGCCAACAAACGGCGGGTTTCCCAAGATATAATCGTAATGATTGCCTATCAGCGATTTGACCGGCATTTCAGGCTTAACGAGCTTTTTGGTGTATAAGTCGATTTCGTCGTAATGAACAATCGGTTCATTTACTTGATTTTCGTCTGCTTTTATTAGGTTTACTTGCTTAGCATAAACAACGGTTCTGTCAGATTCAGATGAACCGAAAAGATAACGCCAATCAAGCTTCAGTGCGTTGCCCTCAACGATATTTGAGTAGCTTTTCAGCGGCAAATAATCAAGGTCGACCTGCATAAGCTTTTCAGTCTCTTTCATCATCTGCGATTCGGCTATCCAAAGGGCGGTTCGGGCAACCGTAACTGCAAAATCATTAATTTCGATGCCGTAAAACTGACCGATATTCACTAAAATCGGCTCAAACTCTACGCCCATAAGCTTTTGCCCTTTGTTTTCTTCGGCAAGAGCTTCATTTTCAAGTTTACGAAGTGAAATAAAGGTTTCGGTCAAAAAGTTTCCGCTGCCTGCAGCCGGATCTAAAAACCGCAGAGAAGCTAGTTTTTGTCGGAATTCCCGCAGTTTGATCTTTTTGTTTTTGTCTTGTTTTGTGGCTTTAATTTTTTCAAATTCGGCTTTAAGCTCATCAAAGAATAACGGGTCTATGACCTTGTGGATGTTTTCAATGCTGGTGTAGTGCATACCGCCTGTGCGCCTTGTTACAGGATTAAGAGTAGATTCAAACAATGCGCCGAAAATAGTAGGCGAAATACCCGACCAGTCAAAACGAAAACTTGCATGATTTATCAGCTCATCGCATATTTCTTCGTTAAACTGCGGTATTTCTACTGTTTCGTCAGAAAACAAACCGCCGTTTACATATGGAAAAGCCGCTAAATCATCGTTCATATAAAGGTCTCTGTCTTCTATCTTGGTGTCAAGCACCTTAAACAGTTTAATAAGCTCTTCTCTAACATGCTTCGGCTGAAACTGCTGCAAATATTTTCCAAACATGTCGTGAGTATCGAAAACTCCGGCATCTTCTGCATACAGACAAAATACCAACCTAACGCATAAAATGTTTATACTGCGCAAAGTCTCATGACTTTCTGGGTTCTTGTATTGTTTTAAAATAAGGCTGTAAAGCTTGCCAACAAGATTACCCGCTTCAATAGACACCTGCATTTCACGCTGAATGTTTTCGTTACCTTTATCAACTAGAAACTGCAAACGATAATATTCTGTTGGCAAGTCTTTCAGAAAAATCTGCTCAGGTTCACCGTTTGGTTGTTCCATGTCATAAATCAAAAACTCCGCAAAATTGCACGTTACTATCCATCTGGGTCGTAGGGAATAAGGCAGTTCTGAAGCATATCTCTTCGCCTGCTGAAAAGGCGACAGCAAGGTGCCGTCAGACTGTCGGATGCCGTCTCTGAGGTTTTTGCCTAAACTTTTTTGCTCAATCATAACGTGTGTGTCACGTATATAAGCGTCTATAAACGAGGTGTGGTCGAGCTTTACCTGTTCTTCAAAGTCAATAAATTTTTCGGGGTGCGGAATATTGAGCACATCACGAAGAAGCGAAAGCCAAAATGCTTGGCTCTGCCCTTTTTCATATCCTTTATCTTTCCAAAACTCCGCAAATTCTTTTGCAGAATTGCTATGCGCGTTTGAAGACATGCTTAGCTCCTAATTCTGTGATGAAATCTCTACTCTTATATAAAAATCTTATCATTGAACAAAGTTTTATTCAACAACCTATAAAATAGCCACAGGCAATCTACCAGATAGATTGCCTGTAAATGCTAGTATAAATTCAAAACAATTACTTAGAGCGTTCGTCGAGGATATTCAGAATTTCTTTGCAGCAGGTTTCTGCTCTGAGTTTCATTGATTCGGCTTCTTGTAAGGTTTCTGACTTGAATTTTTCGTCTTTGATATCTTTCATGTTAATTAAAACATTTTGATATGCGCCCCAGATGCCAAGTTCAAGTGATCTTGCGCCAACCTGAAGGTCTGATTTTGAAGCTATATTGCAGCAGTTTGCGCATTCCTTCATCATTTCCCAGGCTCTGTCGCCCAATCGCATAGTGTTTAAGGGTACATTGATGGCCTTTTTAAGGCCTTCCTGCATTTGTTCAAATCTGCGAGCTTTTTCTGCTTCGGTTTTTTGAGGCAGTCGCATGGCTTCTACATAGTCGTTGAATGCATTTGTATCAGCGTCTATCATAGGAATAAGGCCCATGGTGGTGTTGTGCAAAACGGGTATGATTTTGCGCAAAGCATTTTCGTGTTCTTCAAATTTTCTGACGCCGTATGTCAGTTTTGAAACCATGGCGCCTAACCCTGACCCTATGGCTCCGATCGCTGCTGAGGCGCTTCCGCCGCCCGGTGCCGAGGTTCGGGCATTTATGGTTTCGATAAACTTGCGTGTGCTCATGCTTGCGAGAGGTTCGTTCGGTTCTTCTTTTATAATGTAGTCAATTATGCGTTCTTTGGGCTTAAACTGCGATACTGAGCTTAAGCCCAAACGATCGATTACAAGTTTGATTTTTTGGTCTTCTTCCAAAATGAAGAGGTTTTCTTTTTCGATGTAGTAATCAGCTGCTTTAAGCATGGGTTCTAAGGGAATAAGGCCTACAAGCTCTGAGCCTGCCACACCAACCTGAAGCTGTGCCGCTTCTTCCTTAACTGCTTCAAATACTTCGTGCGGAGCCGTTATATTGTAGTTGTTAAGGTTAAATGAGCATTGCGCCATATTATATTCATCAACAAACCAGCCTAAGCCTTTTAATTCTTTGAATCGACCGGGTTCACCGTCGCCTCTGCCTTGTTCTCTTAAGTTCAGAGCAATTCGGTGAGCTTGATTGTTGGTGCCCAAAATGTTCACATTATATGCTACCAAAAAGAATCTTGCGCCTGTAACGGTTGCGCCCCATTCGGGTACAAACTCGGCAGGCCCGTAATCGGGAGCCCATTCGGGCTGTTTGATTTTTTCAGATAAGCCTTCGTATTCGCCTTTGCGAATGTCGGGCAATTTTTTTCTGTAAGCTTTTTCTTGTGAGTGTTCATAAAGATACAAGGGGATTCCAAGCTCTTCAGATGCTCTTCGCGCAAATTCTTTAGATATTTCAACGCATTCTTCCATTGTTACGTTAGCTACAGGAACAAAAGGACAAACATCTAAAGCGCCCATTCGAGGGTGTTCGCCATGTTGGGTGCGCATGTCAATTTTGGCTCGTGCTGTTCTGCAAGCTGAAAGCGCGCCCTCTATTATAGATTCGGGATCGCCGACAAAGGTGTATACAGTGCGATTTGTTGATTTGCCTGGGTCAACATCGAGCAGAGTAACGCCTTTTACGCTTTTAATCGAATCGGCTATGGCACTTATAACCTCTTGGTTTCGGCCTTCAGAAAAGTT
>MWDD01000062.1 GCA_002070375.1 bacterium ADurb.Bin157
GGTTTTACTGCAAACCCGTCACCCTCGTCCGGTGCCGGGAAATCAGGGGAGAAAATCGTTTCTCTGGTCGGGTTGGCGGGAAGTGGTTGTGTGAGATGACTTCGGCGTTTATTATCAAGGAGTTACGAGGAGCGCGGGCTTTGAGACTGTTTTGCGGTAGGTCGGCGTTCCCTCCAATCTGACAGAAGTTCTATAAGTTCGCTAAAGTTTAAAAAGCCCGCTGATGAAGCGGGTTTTTTGATGTTTAGGGCGAAGCGAAACAAGCTCTATAGCATCCAACCGGTCGAATGATCATTCGGGTCGGTTATAGCCGTCTTGGTGTTGTCATAGTTGGCCGGAAAACTGAGCTGTCAGCCCCATCAGGTCAAGCAGATACGTGTAGCCTGCCGGGCGATTACATTATCGTCGTTTTCGTTTTTTGCTCCCTCGTCGTTGTCCTTGTTTTTGTCGAACTTTCTTTTTTTGAATTTGTTTATAATCATAATAACTAAAAGAACCGTCAACAGTGTATGCTAAAATTTGATCCAGCAGATAATCTCTTTCGTAGACCCAGTCAGGCAAAGGTTCAGAAAATTCAAGGATAAATAACTTCAGCGATTTCCACGATTGCTTCTCCGGCTTATATTTTTCGTCTGAAATTGCGTTTTGAAGAGCTTGCAAAAGCCTGAGACAATTATTTATCGCATTGAGTAACTCGGTTTCAGTTATTTTTCTATTGCGAAAGTTCAGTGCGTCTCTGGCCGCAACAAAAGCGTCCTGCGTGATTTTGAAGCTTTTCGGATATTTGGATGACAAAGGAGATTCGCTTATGTCGGCGAATTGCTTTCTGCTATGCCTGAATCCCACTATCCAAGTGTATGCATGATACATAAAGAAAGCAACAATTATGCCTTGCAATAAACCTATTTCATTATATGCATAAAGTGCTATGAGAATTCCCAGATATTGAAGGAGCTCATCAAATTGTGGGGGTTTTGTATCCATGAAAACCTTTCGACAAAAGTTTCGAATATTATCGGCAGGTTTTGTTTGAGTCTGAACTTATATGTTCCGATTCCGGGGGTAGGACTTTGCCTACTGTTATTTGAGAGGGCTGTTTTGGTTAGTGCTTTTTGATGTGGATAGCTGAATTATTAATGCTATAATTAATGCTGTGGGTATTTTGCTTGTAAGGCCTTTTGCCGAAGAGAGGCCGTTTATCTCAGTTCTGCCGAGGGTTTGAATTATGGAATCATTGAATTTTGAGATGCCGATTACGAAAACACGGTTTTGTGTGTATGTGCTTTTGGCTGTGTTGTGGTGCGTTTACATGATTTTCCTTGTTAATAGTTGGCCTCTTGCGGCATATTTATTTAATTTTGATGATGGGGAAATTGCCCGGGCTGCGTTTGAAAAGTTTTTGGGCTGGGGGATCCCGTTGATTTATTTGGTTTTTGCCGGAGGAATTGCGATTTATTATGTTTTTCGCGGCTTATTATGGTTTGTAGTTTCGCCGGGATTTTGTCTTTTTTATTTGTTGAATTTTCCGATTGAAGCGATTTTTGTTTTTATGTATTTAATGTTGGTAGCGCTTCATTCGCGTAAGCACCATACATGGCTGGTTGATTGGCTCATATTGAGCTTGATTCCGTATGGTTACGGACTTTATGTTACAGGCAACGGCTTAATAATCCTTTTGATTTTGCCCTTTTTTCATTTAATTTCAAGAAGACCCGAGGTTATTTTGGGCAGTCGCTTTGTTTCGGGTGATATGCTTGTTACCCCATTAAAAAGCTCTTTTGAGAAGTCTAAGATGGCAGAATTTAAGGCTTCCGACTGGTGGCTCTACGTTGAGCCTTATGTTAAACATTTGCCCTCTATTATTTTTTATAACGGAGAAGTGCAAAATTCTGATAAAACTGTAAAAGAAACACAATTAACGTCTGATATCAAGGGCATGAAGATAGATTATGATCTTGTTGAAAGTAAGATTCTGACCCTTATAGAAAGAGATAATAACTTTAATGCAACTGAATTTATGCAAAGAACCAAAAAAATCTTTTATTTATTGCAGTCATCTATTTCAAATCAGAATTTACGGCACATAGAACATTTGGTTTCAGATGCTTTATATGAGCAATTGAGTGTAAAAGTCGCGGAACAAAAAAGCAAAGGTATTTATTATCGCAATCAAGAGTTGTCTGTGAAAAGCATAGAAATATCAAATGTGGATTTCGATCAAAACTATGATGAAATCACTGTTTTGATTTCTTATCAAACGCAGGACGCTGTGTATGATATAAAGACCAAGGCTTTATTAGACAAGGCGCCTGAGCCAATAACAGTCTTGGAATACTGGATATTAATCAGAAAATCTTCGGCAGTGTCGGCTAAGGGCGGCGGCTTGTCAGACTCTGTTTGTCCAAACTGCGGCGCGGAAGTTAAAATCGGTCAGGCAACGGTTTGCGGCGCTTGCCGTTCGTATTTGAGAAATGGCGCTTTTGACTGGGTTTTAACAAGAATAGTTCAGTCATACGAATGGGTTAATTCTAATCCTGATTTTGTTGATGGTTGGAACAAGCTTAAGGAGCTTGATCCAAACTTTAACATATATAATATCGAAGATATTTGCGGTGTATTGTTTTGGCAACTTCGTTTGGCCGAAAAACACGGTAATCCGGAGTACATCTCGCGTTTCGCCTTTCCCGAATATAAAGAAAAAATAAAGGCAATATTGACTGATACAAGCATCGCGCAAAAGATAAACCGTGAAGGAATCGTGTTGGGCGGTATAAACTTGCAGGCCATTGAATTTGAGGCAGACAGGGTTAGGTTATACGTGCAGCTGGTTTGGAGCGGGATTCCATATTTAATTGATAAGAGGGGAAAAATTCTGCCCGGTTCGCGCATAAATAAGTGTATGAGGGAAATCTATGTTATCAGTCGTCCGATTGGGGAGCAGACCAATCTTGACAACACTCTTTCGAGCTTGCACTGCCCCAAGTGCGGTGGTCAGCTTAAGAGGGATATTGTCGGCAATTGCGAGTATTGCGGTTTTGATTTGAATGACGCGAAATCGTGGCGATTAGAGCGCATTATAGCGAGCGGCGAGGAAGCGTATCGCAAAGTGACCGAAAAGCAGGCGGATAAAATAGCAAAACAGTATTCTGAATACTACGTTAAGAAATCGGACAGGCGCAAAGATATAGTAAAAGTTGAGAGAATGGCTTCGGGCAAAGAAATTGTAAGCGCGATGGCGAAGATTCTTTATGCCGACGGGGTTGCGGATGAAGCGGAAGTGAGGTTGTTACGGAAGACGGCAGAGAGTTACATGCTTCCCGAGACTGATTTAAGCGAGATTGTCGAGGCGGCAAGAGACGGCTCTCTTGAGGTCCCGATAAGCGATAATAAGCCGTTGTCGCTTGCTATATTTCAAGGAATGGCCGAGATGGCCTTTGCCGATGGCGTCATTTCACTCGAAGAAGATGCCGTTTTGCAAGACATGGCAGAGAAACTGAATTATGATAAATACACATTTAATATGTTTATAAAGAAAGCCGAAAACAAATCTGCCAGGGCTCGAAGGCAGGGCGCTTAGGGTTTTGACCGGCTTTCTCACCACTTCAGAATCGGTATTATGCTTGAAAAACTGTCGCTCCAGAGGGCAACTTCATGGGTGTCGGAAGGCATTTCCTGCCAGGTTTTGTTTTTGACTTCTTTGAGTGCAATTATCGGTTCGTAAGAACGGGCCATGACCACATAAATACATTTTTTGCGCATATAATTGCTTTTATTGGCTGCATCAAAGTCGAAATCATTCGTAAACATTATTTTGAGGTCATTGGCCTCTGCTATTTTTTTCAATACCGGCAGAAGATTCAGATAGCGGTTGGTAACGTGCAACGCCAGAACTCCGTCAGGTTGAAGGCATTGCAGATAAGTCTGCACGGCTTCATTGGTAATCAGATGCATTGGTATTGCGTCTGAAGAAAAGGCATCGAGAAGTATCAGGTCGTAATAATTCGCCGGTGCTTCTTTTATCTTCAATCTTCCATCGCCTGCAATCAAGCGGGTTTGCGATGCGTTATCACAAATGAATGAGAATATCGGGAATTCGCCGCTGACCATGTCAATTATATCAGGGTCGATTTCATAAAAGGTGAATTCGTTTCCGGGTTTGGCATAAGTCGCCAGAGTTCCGACACCGAGGCCGATTATGCCGGCCTTGAAGTTTTCTTTTTGCGCGACGGGTAATGCAAAAATATCGCCTGCGGGACCTTGGCGGTGGTAATAGGTGAGCGGTGTCTGCCGCCATGCAGGTGCAGATATCTGTGCGCCGTGGTTGGTAGAGCCGTGGGAAAGTATTCTGGCACCGCTTTCAGGTTTGATGCTCACTTTTTTGATTCCAAAAAAATTACGCGTGTCAAATATCACATTGTCTGAAGCAGCGGTTTCATAGGCATAAAAACATAGCATCATACCAATTACTGCCGCAACAAGATTGAATCTTTTAATCCTAGATATATAAATCAAGGGAGTCATTGCTATCAATATTACCAGGGTGGTTTTCAAGAAGAGGCTGTTACTCGTCAGCCATTCGCAGATATTGAACACAACCCCGGTGTTTACTTCGAAATAGTGTCTTGCGGCCAGTTTTCTCAGGATAAGAGAGAAATCGCTCGATCTTATCGCAATGATGCTGGTCGCTGTGACAACTCCTGTAGCCAGAGCTGTCAGTCTCGCCGGTTTTGAGTGATCCCGGTCGCTTTCTTTACTGTTATGGTAGATAAAAGCTGCCGCCGCAACTATAATCAGCGGATATTCCGTGTAGCCGATGAATATATAAGGTGCGACAATAGTATTGAAAACTCCGCCCAGCATGCCGCCGACGGAAATCCAGGCGTAGAAGGCGGTGAGGTTGTTTACGGCAGGCTTTGAGCGGGCCAGATAAGTATGGCAATAGAGGCCGATTGAAAATAGAATTAACAGATGCAAGGGTATGGTCATCCGGAGATATTGATTAAAATAGAGATCGAAGGCCACCGTGAATGCGAATACTGCTACGACAGCCATTTTTTCTATCAGCCGGAATGGCAGGTTTCTTGGTGAAAAGGCCATTATAAAGGTTATCAGAAAAACCATCAACGGGAGAATCCAGAGCAAGGGCACAGGTGCGATATCGGTGGTGATATACAGGGTGCTGCCCATAAGCAGACTTGAGGGAATGAATGCTGCGACAATCCATTTGAGAATGGTTTTTTTATCAATAGATTCTGTGTCTTGCTGCTTTTCGTCTGCCTGCTCAGGAAATTTGGTCTTAACCGATTTTCGGCAGAAAAATATGAGAACTGTCAGAATTGCATAGCCGGCTGCCCACAGGGTTGTTTGAGTCGTCAGATCGACAAACGGTTCGATCAGAAAAGGGTAGGCAAGCAGTGCAACAAAACTGCCGGTGTTGCTGGCTGCATATAGAAAGAACGGGTTGCCGGCAAGCTTGTGATTGGTGTGAGCAAACCAAAGCTGCAGCATCGGCGAAAGGGTTGCCAGAACAAAGAATGGGATTCCGGTCGATTTGAACAGATTTATCAACAGCCATAAAGTGGGATTCTCAGGAATCGCCGTCGAAGCGGTAAAGGTGATCGGAAGCAGCAGCAGTGCTGCCAGCATCAGACCAAGCTGAACATTCGTTTGCTTGCCCACTCCGAATTTCTTCTGTGAAATATGCGTGTAGCAGTAGCCCGCCAGCATGAGTGTCTGAAAAAACAACATGCAGGTATTCCAGACCGATGATGAACCACCTGCGAGAGGAAGCAGGAGCTTGCCGATAATTGGCTGCACCAAGAATATCAGAAAGGCCGAAAGAAAAATCGTGGCTGTATACAGAATAATCAAAGAGGCTGCTCCTTGCCGTTGTGTCGGGTCAGCAATTTTAGCACAGCAACGACATAAATGTAAAGCAGCACAGCTATTAGCGTTGAGAGGAATGCAGAAGTTTAGTTTTTGCGTTGTTATTTATGATATAATCAGTCATTAAGTTGCCTGGTAAGGCATAAGGAGAGTATTGAAGTGGATATCCCGAGAATATTTAACGTTACTGAGAGCGCTCATCGCATACATAACCCTTTTACTGACGCAAAGCTTGCTGCTTTGGGGGCGGCTTTGCGGCTCGAGCCCGAAACACGCATACTTGATTTGGGAAGCGGGTCGGGCGAGATGTTGTGCACTTGGGCACGGGACTATAAAATTGTTGGCACAGGGGTTGATATGAGCAGCTTGTTCAGTGAACAAGCCAAACTTCGGGCGCAAGAACTCGGAGTCGAAAAACGAGTCAGTTTTATTCACTCCGATGCTGCCGGGTATGTGGCCGATGAGAAGTGCGATGTGGCTGCTTGTGTCGGCGCAACCTGGATAGGCGGCGGGGTGGCCGGCACCATTGATTTGTTGAAAAAAAGTCTGAAAGATAACGGCATTATTCTGGTCGGTGAGCCCTATTGGAGACAGCTGCCCGAGACAGAAGAAATCGCCAAAAAATGTTTTGCGAACTCTGTGTCAGACTTTTTAATGCTTCCGGAACTTATAGAACATTTTCAAAAGCTTCGTTATGACGTTGTTGAGATGGTTTTGGCCGACCAAGAAGGTTGGGACAGATACGAAGCGGCCAAATGGCTCACCATGCGTCGTTGGCTCAAGGCCAACCCCAACGACGATTTTGCCAAAGAAGTAAGAGCCGAACTTGATGCCGCTCCGAAACGTCACGTTAAATACACGCGCGAATACCTCGGCTGGGGCGTGTTTGCACTGATGCCCCGCTGATAATATATTTTATCAGTAATCTATCTTACTGCGCAGGAAGGTGCCGTGTTTTAGGTCTTCGAAGGCTTTGTCGAGTTCGGTTTTGGTGTTCATGACGATGGGGCCGCCCCAAACTATGGTTTCGTCGAGCTTTTTAGAGCTTACAAAGAGAATTTGGGCGCTTTGGGTTGTGCTTTTGAGTTCGACTTGGTCGCCGGCGCCCAGTTTTACGGCGGTTTTTTCTTTTACTGACTCGCCTGCTATGCGAGCGTCGCCCGAAAGGGTGAAGAGCATGACTGAGCTGTCGGGGCGGGTTTGTATGGTCAGGCTGCCGTTCGGGATTAAATGAATGTCGTAGTAGTCGAGGGGAAGGAATTTGCCGGCGTAGCCTTTGTGCCCTTCATATTCGCCGGCGAGCAGACGCAGTTTGCCGTCTTTTATTTTGATTTCTTCGACTTCTGAGGCTTTGATGCTGTGATAAGCCGGGGGAGACATTTTGTCTTTGGCAGCCATATTTAGCCATAGTTGGACGCCTAACATTCTTTTTGTGGCAGGAAGCTTTTCTTCGTGCAAAATGCCTGAGCCTGCTGTCATCCACTGAACTTCTCCGTCTTTGACGGTGTCTTGGTTGCCGAGACTGTCTTTGTGCGTCATGGCCCCACGATAAATGTAGCTTATGGTTTCGATACCTCTGTGCGGGTGTGTCGGAAACCCGGCTGTGTAATCTTCGGGGTTTGTGCTGTCAAAAGAATCGAGCATTAAAATCGGGTCGAAGTCGTAAACGGTGTCGTGCCCCAAGACTCTTACCAACTTTACGCCGGCGCCGTCAACTGTCGGCTGCCCTTTTGCGGATTTTATGATTTTTCTGAATGTCGTCATGTTTTTTTACCTCTTTATTAAGCCTTTCAGTGAGTATATCAACTTTAATTGCAAATTTAAATCTATTGCTTTAAACTTATTAGCATAGTGCTAATAATGGGAGAGAAATTTGTGGCAGTAGAAAACTATAAATGTAAAACATGTTCCGCGCCCGCAACTTTTGATATAAAACTGCAAAAGTGGCGCTGTGATTATTGTGAGAGTACATTCGAAAAAGAAGACCTGGAGAGCAGTCTGGCTTCTGATGAAACGATAGAAACGGAAGAAGGGCCCGACAACGACTCTGCGCAATTGAACGAATATCGCTGTACTGCTTGCGGCGCGGAGATATTAACTGAAGGCAATACGGCAGCTACTTTTTGTATTTATTGCCAAAACCCGTCTGTAATTAAGTCTCGGTTTGAGGGCAACTTCAAGCCCCGTTACCTGATTCCCTTTAAAATAACCATGGCCGATGCCAAAAAAATGTATCTGCAATGGATCAAAAAAAGAATATTCGCGCCCTCTGAATTCAGAATTAAGGGTAAAGTCGAAAAAATCAGGGGTTTGTACGCGCCATATTGGCTCTTTAACTGCCATGCAGCCGGATACATCGAAGGGGAAGGGCGAAACTCAAGTTCTCATACAAGCGGGAATTATCGCATTACCGAAACTAAGCACTACTACATTAAGCGCTCGGGGGTTTCCGATTACGATAAAGTGCCTGTTGACGGTTCAGAGAATCTGCCTGACGAAATAATGCAGGGAATCGAGCCCTTTAATTACAACGAAATTTGCGATTTTTCCATGCAATACATGTCGGGCTACCTGGCCGAAAAATACGATGTGGATTCCGAAAAAGCAAAAGGTGCTTTGTACCCGCGTGTTCAAGGGTTCTTGCGCAAAACCCTCGAGGGCTCGGGCGCCCGTTACGGTTCGACGACGATAAGCACAACCAACGTTAATTTAAGCGATATCAAAGTCGCTTATGCCATGTTCCCCATTTATATTCTCACAAACATTTATAAGGGTAAAAAACACAGACTCATGATAAACGGACAAACAGGCAAAATATACGGCGAGGCGCCTTTTAGTGTTATGAGATGCCTTGTGTTTACGGTTGTTATGTTTGTGTCATTAGGCCTGATTATTGCAGCGGGGGCAACAGTATTACATGTTATATAAATTAAATAAAATACAAACAGTTCTGATAACAGCGATTTTTTTCTTTTGCGTCACCTTTGATCTTTTTGCAGTAACCGACAAAAAGCGAATCTTCGATGATGCGAATCTTTTGAGTTCAACCGAGCAAACTTTGATTCAAGACGAGCTTAAGCGAATCAGCGTCGAATGTGATGCCGAATTCTTTATTGTTACAAGAAAACAACTTGAAAACCAAAACATAGAGCAGTTAGCAAGAAGCATTTTCAGAGAAAATGCCGGCAGCAACGGTTCCGGCGCGGTGCTGGCCATTTCAATGAGAGAGCGCGATATAAATTATACCGCGTTCGGTTCTGTTTTTGACCGTCACAGAAAACGACTCGACAGAATACGCGAGCAAATCGGCACCAAAATGACCTCACAAAATTATTACGATGCCTTTATGCTTTTTGCAAAGCTAAGTTCTTCGTTCGGTTTTTGGGCTAACTATCAAGAATTTATGCCGATGGGGTTTATGGTTTCTGCTGTTCTTACTTTTATAACCGTAATTATTCTGATTTTTATTCACAAGGGCATTAATACGGTTGACTCCAAAACCTACGCGGTATTGGGTTCTTTTAAACTTACAAATGCCATTGACAAATATCTGCGCACATCAACCACAAAAACCCGCATTTCTAAAAGTTCAAGCGGTGGATCCGGCGGTGGAAGCCGAAGCGGAAGCAGCAGCGGAAAATTTTAAAATAATGCTAAACAAAACATCACTTTCGTTCGAAAAGGGTTTTGGATTTGTTTGCCTCCTTATTTTTCAGTCCGGGTAATTACCCGGATTTTTTTTTGGCCACATTTGTTATAATATTATTCGTGTTTGGGTTATAATTCAAATAATGTGAGGGTCGTATGGTATATCTGACTTATAGCGCACAGGATTGGCTCAATAAAATTTCCGAAAATATCGTTGTTTACAATACCCATCGTTTTTTCGACAAGGTTAAAGAATGCTGTGATTACCCCCTTTTGGTCAGAGACGACCTGTCTAAGCTTATCAAAGAATCTCGAAAGCCCGAAAATTCGGCAAATCTTTCTTTCTACAGAGAAAAACTCAAAACAATGAGCGACCCCCGCGCCACATTCGAGCTTTTTCTGATGGGGCATAAATACAATTCGCATTACCCGAGCGATGAAGCGAGCATAGAAAGCGCCCGAAATGCTTTTTGTGAGCACGTTAGCCGCCCGCTGAACGACTTACAGCGCGAGCTGCTGTCAGATATGGTCAGAAACGATTCTTTCGACGGAGATTTCGCTTACCATGCGCTTCTCCCGGTTGTTGATCGCGCTTTTGAGCAATTTATCACGCCCCGCATAGAAGATGCCGAAGATTCGTTAGAAAAATATCTCGACCGCCCTGACTACGAGGGCGATTACTATGATCAACTCAATGTAATAATGTATCAAGAGCGCATTAAAGAGCTTAAAGACTTGTTAAGAGCAATTCGCGAGCGCAAAAAGGAGTGATTTAAATGGGTTACAAACTTTCTAAAACGAGCTTTGATCGGCTGTTGCAAGCCATGTCGAAGCGCTATGTGCCGGTGGGCCCGATGTGTGCCAAAAACGCGGGCGCTTTTTCCGACACAGACTCGATAAGATACGGTAAAATTACTTCTTACGCCGATCTCGAGTTAGCTCAAAAAAGTTATTTTTCGCCGAAGGAGTTTGTTTTTCCGATTCGTGAGACTCTTTTTCGTTTTAACGGCAGTAATAGGGAAGTGCCCGAAGTCGCCGCGCGCCCGATCGCTATATTTGCGCGCCCGTGTGACATTAACGGTTTTAACCGTCTTGATTCAGTATTTCTCGAAAACGGCCCTGAAAAAGACTTTTATTACGCGCGCCGCCGCAAAAACATCAAGTTTTTCATGATAGAGTGCTTAACGGGCTTTGAAAGCTGCTTTTGCGTTACAATGAAAGCTAACAAAACGGCAGATTATTCTGTGGCTCTGCGTTTCGGCGAAGATGAAATTTTGGCGGAAGTTAAAGACGAAGAATTTATAAGTCTGTTTGAGGAATACGGTGAAATAATTGATTATAAGCCCGAATTCAAAGAGTCAGACAACGCAAAAGTCGAATTGCCTAATTTTGAAGGCGTAGATTTAGAAGCGGTGTTTAACCACCCGCTCTGGAAAGAATACACTCAAAGATGCATTGCTTGCGGCAGATGCAACACATCCTGCGTTACCTGCTCGTGCTTCAGTATGCAAGACACGGCTTACGATGCGGCTAAAACCCTTTCAGAACGTCGCAGGGTCTGGGCCGGCTGCCACATAGACGGCTTTACAGACATGGCCGGCGGTCATTCGTTCAGAAAAAATAACGGCGACCGCATGCGTTTTAAAACCATGCACAAAATATATGATTTTGCCGCCAGATTTGGCCGCAATATGTGCGTCGGGTGCGGCAGATGCGACGATGTTTGCCCCGAATATATTTCTTTTTCGGCTTGTATCAACAAGCTCAGCGAGATAATTAAGGAAATGAAAAATGTGTGAAAACGCTTATTTAACCGAGCCGCTCAAGCTGATTTCGATACGAAAAGAAACCGAAATAGATTTTACTTTTAAAGTCGAATACAATAAGCCGCTTTTGCCCGGTCAGTTCTTAGAGCTTTCAATACCCGGCGTGGGCGAGGCTCCAATCTCTGTCAGCGACTTCGGCGACGGTTATTTAGATTTGACCATCCGAAAAGTGGGGCGCGTGACAGAGCAAATCTTCGAAATGCGGCCCGGCGACGTGATTTACGCCCGAGGCCCATACGGCAACGGTTTTGACTGCAAACTTTACGAAAACAAGGACCTGATAGTGGTTGCCGGCGGCACAGGGTTAGCACCGGTTAAAAACTTAATCAACCGATTCGTCTCAAACAAGGGATTGCTAAAATCTTTTACTTTGATAATCGGCTTTAAATCGCCCGAAGACATACTTTTTGCCGATGAGATTAGGCAGTGGGAAACCTCAGCAAATGTCTGTCTGACCGTAGACCGGGCAACCGGCGACTGGAAAGGCCGCACGGGGTTGGTTACAAAATATATCGAAGAACTTGAAATCGGTGACCCGGCTTCTGCCGAGGCGATTGTTGTGGGCCCGCCCATGATGATGAAATTTGCGGTTTTGGGTTTAATGAAGAAAAACCTGCCAAAGCAAAATATTTGGGTTTCTTTTGAACGCAAGATGGCCTGCGGCATCGGCAAGTGCGGTCACTGCAAGATAGACGACACATATATTTGCTTAGACGGCCCCGTATTTAACTACACAAAAGCCGAAAAGCTTTTGGACTGACGAGAATTGGCGGAAAAAACATGGATATAAATCGCAAAACTGTAACAAAAAATGCTTTCAGAATTACAAAAACAAGAGGCAAGACCGCTTTAAGAGTGAGGGTTCCGGGCGGGCATCTTATTGCCGACTATTTGACTTTGATTCACGATATCGCAAAAAAATATGGCAACGGAACGGTTCATATAACCACCAGACAAGGTTTTGAGATTCCCGGCATCGACTTCGAAAAAATGGAAGAAATAAATAAGCTGATCAAGCCTTTGTTAGAATACGTCGAAGCGGTGCCGGAGCACTCCGAAGCGGGTTACCCCGCCGCGGGAACGCGCAATATTTCGGCTTGTATCGGAAACAGGGTTTGCCCGTTCGCGAATCACGACACAACGGCGTTAGCCAAGCGCATCGAAAAAACTGTGTACCCGCACGATTTTCATTTTAAAATTGCGGTGACCGGCTGCCCCAACGATTGTATCAAGGCGCATATGCAAGATTTCGGGATTATCTGCCTCACAGAGCCTCAATACGATGAATCGCGATGCATAAGCTGTAACGCGTGTGTTAATGTTTGCAAAAAAAAGGTTACGGGCGCTTTAAAAGACGAGAATTTCAGAATTGTTCGCAATGCCGACCTTTGTATTGGGTGCGGGGAATGCGTTTTGAAGTGTCCCACGCAGGCAATGTTTCGCAGCGAAAAGCGATATTTCAGAATGGTTATTATGGGCAGAACGGGCAAGAAGAACCCGCGTCTGGCCGAAATTTTTATTGATTGGGCTGATGAAGACAGCGTTGTTCAAATAATCAAGAATACTTACAAATACGTTGACCGCTATATTGACCGCACTTTGCCCAAAGAGCACATAGGGTATATCGTTGACAGAACCGGTTACCCGGTCTTTCGCGATATGGTCTTAGAGGGCGTTACTCTCGGGCCTAAGACAAAAGTAGCGCAGCACATCAGTTGGAGCGGTTATCGTTACAAACAATCGAGCAATATGAGTTAGGGGGCACCTTTATATGGGACTAAAATACGGGTTGGGCGATCTGTTTAACACAATGATTGCATTGGAAAAGTGCGGCGCCGGCTTTTACGAGTCTGCGGCTTTGGCGGCAGACGATTTGAATGTTCGTGAAACGTTTAAAAGACTGGCTTTGCAAGAAAAAACTCACGAAAAAACATACAGAGAAATGTCGTTGAAAATCGGTGACTTGCCCGAAATTGACGGTGAATACGCTGATTACACGGCAGATTTAATTGACCGATCTTTTGCGCTGACTGCGAATATGCCTTCTAAAACCGCCACTGTGGGTGAAGCGTTCGAATACGCGAAAAAGTTAGAAGAAGATTCGATTAAGTTCTTAGAAGTTTTGGAAAAGCTGCCCGGGTTAGGTTCAAAAGAAATTTTCGGCGAAATAAAGCAAGAAGAAATTAAGCACCTTAAAATTGTAGAAAATTTAATTGCCAAATATTCCGGAAAATTCTGAAAAAAAAAGCGTTTTTATTTAAAAGTTCATTGTGGGTAAGGGCTTTTATGTGTACAATTACTGAGGGGGTTTATAATGAAACATATAAGTATAGTTTTTGCGTTTTTGCTTGTGTTTTCGTTGATGCAGCAGCCCGTATTTGCTCACGCTTCTTATCGGCTTAACGGTATTATAGACGTGCAAAAGAACGGTAGCGTGACTTTTAACTGCGAAGACGGAAGAATTTATAATTTAGATATCTCTGACCGTGCCGCAAAAAAACATGACGGCGATTTGGTTCAAATTGAGGCTTATGCCCAAGACGGCCTGAACCTAGACAGCTTAAAAATTAAAAAAATCAGAAAATACGAAAAACGTATTTTGCCGAGCGAGGTTCCATACAGCGATTCAAGGCAGTTTGCGAAAATTCTCGATCGCAAGGAATCAAGTTATATTGTTAAAAATATTCGCTGGGCGCGAAATAAACTATCAAAGGCCGAAGACGAATATATTTGGCAAACGGCAAAAATAGATTTTGACGCTGTAGAAAAAGCTTTTTTTGTGTTAAAGCCTTTTCCGCCGGAA
>MWDD01000063.1 GCA_002070375.1 bacterium ADurb.Bin157
TGTGTGCGTTGGTTGCTTCTGTTTGCATTTGTGGGATGTCTTATGCCCAAGAAGACTATAGTACCCCAAATACTCCCTGGTTGAAAGACGTTAAGATCAGTCCTTATTTGACTGAGCCGAGTCCAACTTTGCCCATGCAGATATTTGCAGAAAATGGCAAGAGCGTTCCTGCAACATTAACAGAAGATATTCCCATATTGGTAATGGCAGAAACAGCGATTTTTGAGCCGAACCCGCCCGAAAGCAGCAAAGGTGTAATATTGCCCAATTCGCGTTGGGAAGAAAAGCCTGTAATAAACTGGTATTTTGTTGACTGGGAAACAAATAAAAATACTCCGGCTATTCTTGATTCTCAGCTAGCGGTCAATCAAATGTATATCAAACCTAAAAACCCGACCGGAAAAGGTGCCATAACCTGCTATTCGTCTCGCAAAATGCGTTATGACAAAGATGACGGCACAACGAAGGCAACTTATGCAAACTCGAGCCGTGCAGCTGACGTAACAGTATTAGACATAACTCCGCCCCTTTGTGGTTTTGAAATAACTACCAAAGACGGCAAAAAGGGAACTTGCTGGCCTGTTGAAAATCCTCCCGACAAGTATCCTTTGCCTAAGCTTGCCGATGTTCATTTTACAGGCTCTTTGTTTGGCGTCGGGAGCAATGATATTGTTGTGAGCGGCCTCGAACTCGGCGACAACATGGCTATTTTAAAAGAACAAGCCGTATTAAGCGTTAGCAGACGTGATATTTTAACCGTTAAAGTTATTGGCGGCGACAACTATAAACTGAATACCGAAAAAATCAGATTTGGCATTTGTGACGGTCCTAATGGCTCGGTTGTCGGTCCTATCAATGAAGAAAAAATACAGCTTTCCAAATTGAGAATTCCCGAAAGACCTTATTTGTTTATTGAAGCTTATGATCTTGCCGGCAATAAGCAGGCTATGTTCATCCCGATGGAAATCAGAAGAAGATAGTTAATGCCTGACTTCATTGTTTCAATGTCTCTTATTGAGCAGTTGTTGTTAACATCTGCTCTGAGCGGAACTTTGGTTTTCGCATTGAGGGCATTGATGATGTTCATGGGTTTTGGCAATCACGAAACGGAAGACAGTTCTGATCACCTTCTCGACGGCGGCGATATGGGCGCTGACGCAGATGTTGGCGCAGATGTCAGTGCAGATACCGACACCCATGAATTAGTTTCGATCAGCGAAAATTGTGATTATTGCCTGAAGCCCCTGTCTGCGCAGGGGCTTTCTGCGTTTTTCATGATGTTGGGCTGGGTTGGCTTAAGTTTAATCAATGATTTTGGTTTATCGCCCTTGTTTGGGGTGTTAGGCGGTATTTTAGCCGGCAGTTTCACGGTTTTTCTTTTAGTAAAGATATACAGATTTTTTATCGGTATGCAGAGTGACGGAACCATGAGAGTTCAGCAAGCTTTTGGTTCAACGGGAACAGTCTATTTGCGTATTCCCAAAGACGGCAAAGGGCAGGTTACCGTAGAAATAGACGGGCGTTTGTGCACCCGTGACGCGATTTCTGAGGACGGCTCAGAAATAAAAACAGGTGAAAAAATAGAAGTGGTCTGGGTCGATTCGGAAGGCCTTTTAAAGGTTAAACCCGTTGCAGAAAAATGAGTTTATTTATTGAATGACCCAGTTTTGGTATGCTTCGAACATTTTCATGAATGGCTCTAAGCCAAAATAGAATACCAACAGAAAGCCTATGCACAGGTATGGACCGAAAGGTATCATATGAGAGAGCGGTTGGTATTTTTTGCGATAGAATATTCTTTGGAATATTATGGTGGCTATGCCAATGATTGAGCCAATAAAGCTTGCTATGATCATTGTTGTTAAGGCGCCTTTCCAGCCTAAGAACGCGCCGATTGCTCCTAACAGCTTAATATCTCCTCCGCCCATTCCGTCTTTTTTGAGCAGAATTAGGGCGAACCAGGCGAGAATTTGAAGCCCGCCGTAGCCAATTGCTAAGCCGATCAGTGAGTCGAAGAAGTCTATGTGATAGCTGAGGGGCGTTTTTGTGTAATAAAACCACAAAGATGATACGGCGGCGTATATTAAGCCAATGTAACAGCCGTTAACAGAAATTCTGTCGGGTATTATCAGATATCTGCAGTCGACAACGGTTATTATCAA
This sequence comes from bacterium ADurb.Bin157, assembly GCA_002070375.1. Lineage (GTDB taxonomy): Bacteria > Muiribacteriota > Ozemobacteria > Ozemobacterales > Ozemobacteraceae > MWDD01. Next base: position 2,163 of record MWDD01000063.1, read on the forward strand.
GCAGGCGGCTGCAAAAACCCAAGAAATCACAGATTTTACAGAAAGTCCAAAAAAGTAGACAGATAAGCCGGCCACCAGTGCGCTAAAAACTATATAGAGCTTGTCTTGCGTTGCCCCCGCGTTATAGCAGCCGCGTTTTATACCTTTTTCGCATTTTGGGCAGGCGAGGTAATCGCAATGAAATTGCTCATGCCCCGGCCAGGCTCTGATTGCCCAGCCCAGGTATTTGCCTAAAAATGCGCCGATAACAGCGGCAAAAAATGCCAAAGAAAAATTTAAAGTCATTTTATTTGCTTATCCAGCCGTTTTTTTTGAAGATTCTTCCCAACATTTTGAACACAAGTTTTGCGGCCAAAAAGTCTGAAGCAATATTGCCCGGAATCGGGCACAGCTCGACTACATCAAAGCCGATAACGTTCTTTTTGTCGATGACTTTTGTCAATAATTCGAGAGTTTGATACCAAAGCATGCCGCCCGGCTCGGGTGTGCCGACTGCAGGCATAATCGAGGGGTCTAATGCGTCTAAGTCGATGGTTATGTAAACGTCATCGGACAATCTGCTTAAAACTCGTTCTATCCAGTTGTTTTTGGGATCAGCCATCTGACTTGCCCAAATTATGCCGTCGTGTTTAACTTTCTTAAAAAATTCAATTTCATCTTTGCAGGTGTTTCTGATTCCCACTTGCGTTACCGGAGCCAAATCGTAAACTCTTCTCATTACGCACGCGTGATTGTAAATTGTGTTTTCGTATTCGTCTCGCATGTCGGAGTGTGCGTCTAATTGCAATACGGAAAGAGACTTTTTATATTTAGCTTTGGCAGCTTTTACGGCGCCCGAAGTGATACTGTGCTCGCCTCCGAGCATTACGGGGAGCTTGTTGGCAGAAAACACCGCTTTAAAAGCTTTTTCTACGTTTTTTACTGTTCCTTCGGGGCCGGAAGTGTCTGTCTCCAGTTCAGGGAAAGTGTGAACGCCGCTTGTCAAGGGTTCGCAGCCTAAGTCGAGATCAAAAAGTTCTACTTGTCTCGATGCTGTAAGAATGGCTTGGGGGCCTTCTCGGGTGCCTGCTCTGTATGACGTTGTGCTGTCATAGGGAACCGGTATTATTACTGCTTTTGCATCTTCGTATCTGCTGTCTTCTTCGGGCAGGCCGAGAAAGTTATAGGTTGCTTTAAAATGAACATTTTCGAGTGACATATTTGTTGTTATCTCCGCGTTAGTTATTGTTGTTCGTGGTATCTGCCCAATTCGCCGCCGTTTTCGTCTGCGGTAAGGCAGGGCGATGAACTTTGCAGTCTGTAGTTGTAAGGGTGTCCCCCCACAAACAACGGGTCGGCGTCTATATTGAATGTGTCGGTTGCCGTTGTTACATCGTTATAAGGAATCGTGAAGTTATAAACATCGTTGTAGCTGATTTGAGGGGTCGCGTCAGCGGAAGACTGGCTTATACCGTATATTCCCTTTACTGTGCTTGTTCTGGCAATGATATTGTTCTTGATAGTCGGACTTCCGAAGTCTACCTGAACACCTATCAAACAGTCAACGGTATTGTATTCAAAATAATCGCCGCCCAAAAGGGCTACGCCGAGTTCGTTGTCTAAAAGCAGATTGTTTCTGATGTTTGAGCCTGCCGATATTATGCCGATTTGGCAGTCTTGAATCGTGTTGTATCTTACGTTCATAGCTGTCGAAAGCCCAATGTTTAAGCCGATTGCGCAGCTGCCAAATACCGTGTTTTCTATCGAAGGCGATGAGTCTACGCTTTTGATTCCTGTGTCAGCAAACATAATTGAGGCGTATCGCATTATATTTTGCGCGTTTGTGGTGCCTATGTATTGAATTCCGTCCCAACAGGCTTTTCGGGGGGCGTCTTCTGCGGAAGTGAATACGATTTTGTTTTGTTCTGTTCCCACTGCGTACAAGGCACCTTGCACAATCAAAGAAGTCATTGATGCGCCCTGAGTGTCGGGTATCATGTCAGCCTGAGTAAATCTGACTTCTACGCCGGGCTCAATGGTAAGGGTTGCTCCGCTTCTTATTCTTATGTCGCCCTTAACAATATAGGGACTGTTTTGTTTTGTCCAAACTCTGTTATCAACCAGAATGCCGGGGGTTAGAGCGCTAACCGGTTGTGTGTGCACACTTTCATTGCCTGCGGTGTCAATTGCGCTAAGCTTATAATAGTATTTTGAGGCTACTCTAAGCCCCTCGTCAATGTAGCCGGTGTTTTGTGAATCTATTGATGCAACTTTAGAGTAATTGCTGTTCATGCTTTCTGATCTGTAAAGATTATATCCCGCCAAATCAGATTCTGTGTTCGGCTGCCAAAACAAACTTAATTTTTCTTGTTCAGGGGCCACTTCTGCCGCGAAGTTCAGAGGCATCGCGGGCGCATCGCCTTTTTCTGTTATAAACTGATAGTCTGACGACATACCTTCATTTTTTTCAAAGTCAATTGCACGCACTCTAAAATGATAAATCTGTCCCGGGAGCAGGTTTTCAAGAGTGAGTGAATGTTCGGTGACCATTCCGGTATCAGATGCACACATGTTGTAAATACCCAACCCGACAGGACCGGTTGCGTAATCAACTATTGAATTTGCCGATTCGTTCGTAACCCAATTTATCACGGCGATGTTTTCGGTAATGCTTGCAACGGTAACGCCTGTTATTACGGGCGGCAGGCCGTCAATTACCGCAAATGTTAAGTCAAAGCCCTCGATGGTTTCGCCTCGTTTAACTTCTACAACCCTTACAACAGATTTCTCATTGTAAGTCGCAGTTAATTTTGCTTGGCCCGGTTCTATGCCATTTAGCACATATTTGCCGAGTTCGTCTGTTTCAGCCAACATAGAAGTGCCGTAAACTGTTACTTTAGCTCTGTGCAGCGCTTTGCCGTTAGAGTCGTAAACTTTTCCGGTGACGTTTCCTCTTACCGGCTTCGTAGAAGTTTCAAAACACCCCGTGGTGCCGAATAGCGCAACCACCGCCAACAAAATGAAAGCGATGACCTTGTTTTTATATTTCATGGCCGATATTGCCTCCGAACGCATATATTCCTAAAAGCTATCGGCATAAAGCTTGCCGCAGTTGATAAAAAGTATAAAAAAAAGCCCAATAAAGAATGCTCTTTATTGGGCTTTTTAATAAATACTAATTCAACAAGAATTCAATAACTTTTATAATTTGTCCAACAGTTGTATTTTCGTAGTTCGGGTCTAGTGTTTTTGCGAACTCAAGCTGAACATAAGCATCGTCATCCTTGTCGGTCGCAGCGTAAGCGTAGGCTAGCATGGCGTGCACTTCCGCGTTTGTTACACCGACCGGTCGCGAAGCTTTGTATTCAAAGTTCGGCTTTCCTTTGCCAAGATCGTTTAACAACAATTCAATGATTTCTTCCATATCGGTTTTTGAAGCTTCCTGCATATAAGCGGAAGCCAAACCGACTTTAGCGTCGTCGTTCAATTCTTTTGCCAGAATAAACCACTTTATACCGTCTTTAAGCTTGCCGCCAAAGCTTTTTGCCCAAGCGATACCATTGTTTGCATCAGCCTTTTCCTGCATTGTCGGCGAGTTTTCAAGCACTTTGTTAAACTGAGTTACTGCGCTGTCATAAAGCCCTTTGTTAATATAGTCCCATCCGGTTTCTAAATACTCGTTCCCTCTTATGACGGAATTAACATCGGCTGCCGGTGTGCTGCTCGTGCCTTCACCGTTTACTCCGCCGCCGCTGCACCCTGTGAAGCCTAACAAGATTGGGATTGCTATTAAAATCGCAAACAGACGTTTCTTAAGCATGTTTTTTCTCCTTATGACTAGCGCAGAACTGCAAATTTACCGGTTTTGCTGAAGGACTTACCATTCTTGGTTGCCTTGAGTTTGTAGAAATATACGCCGTTTGCAATTCTTTTTCCTTTTCTGTTCGTCAGGTCGTAGTTTACTCTGCCGTTAGCAGCGCTGAAGCTGTCCGAAAGATTTGCAACCAAATGACCCGCCGTGTCGTATATTTTCATGCTCACTGAGTCGGGTGTGAGACCGAATTTATACTGGAAGGTTACTCTGTTGCCTCTCGCAGGGCTCGGATAGGGCGTGAATTCTTCAAGTTCAAAGGTTACGGCAGCGAATCTGACCGCTTTGCTCAAAGTATTTCCTGCCAAATCTTTAACGGAATAAGTGACCTCATGTTTACCTTTCGGCAAAGACCCTCTGTATTTATAGGTGAATTTTCCGTTTTCATCTAACTTCACGTTGGGAAGTTTGAGTCCGTTAAGTTGCACTGTGAAAGAATTTTTGTCCAAACCTGAGCCGTTGTCCGCGAACTCACCTTTGATTTCGGCGTTTGAGGCGTCGATTTCGTCAAGATCTCTCGGATAAAAGTCATTCGCAGCCGGTTCTTTAAGATCGGCCATGAGCGCCAGTCTGCCAAGTCCGGTGAGTTGAGCGGCAATTTTATTTTCAGCAAACAGACCGCCCTGGAACACCCAGTTTCCGTCAGTGTTCTGTCTGTAAAGGTGAACTCTGTTTTCGGGAACAGTTACTTTTTCGTAACCTATGTTTCCTTCATAAAGCATTGCTTTTCTGAGTTTTACATTTGCGGGGCCTATTTCTTCAAGAGCCATTACCGGTGTAAGTTCTGAGATGTTTGCTTTATTTGAAGCAGCAGAACCTCTTATGCCCATAGACGCTCTCAATGAAGCGGTTTCTTCATTTGCAAAAGGTGATTCAAGGGTTTCTCTGTCAAGCATGTAGATTACTGTGTTGCCATAGGATGAGTTTTCGGCAGCTTTAAGAGAAGCTCTTTGATTTTCGGTTGCAATGCTCAATCTTTGTGAAGCATTGAGATCTGCTACCACAAATTGAACGTATCCATTACCAACCATGCCGTGTAGGTCGGTTCCCGAAAGATAAATATAGGCTTTACCCGGATTAGAAGCGTCGATCTTGTATGAACCGGCATAGTATCTTTGTTTTAAGAAGTTCATCATAACCGGAGTGCTGACACCGTTTTGTTCTACCGAACATGTGGGGGGCGCTCCGAGTGATTCACTTGATTTTGTGAGAATCATTATTTCATATACATTTGCGGGGTTAGAGAACAATACTGTCGAGAAAGCCGGGCCGGTGTTGATGACAACGGTCTTCGAGTTGTCGGTAACCATAAGGTTGCCGGCCAAGTCTTTTGCACCTTCTATAACAATTATGGCGTTGCCGTCATACATGGCGCTGTCGCCTTTCGGAATCACGGTTGTGCCCGTCCAAGTGTTGTCTTTGAAGTCGGTTCGTTCAATTTTCATTACCTGTCCGCCTGCACTGGTAAGTGTTACGGCCGGGTTAACGGTTGCATCCATCGGCTCACTGAATCTGAGAGTGAATGTTACCATTCCGTTAGTGATTTTATTTGAGCTGCTTGGAGAAGGAGATACTTCGAGAACCGTAGGTTTAACTGTATCTACTACAAGAGTTCTGCTATTAGAGAATGCGCTGACATTTACGCCGTCTTCACAAGATTCGCCTGCAGCGACTCTCCAATAATATGTGCCGTCTTTGGGCAATCCAAAGTTGGCATCGCCGGTAGCCACGAGTTGTCCTTTGTAGGCAGCATAGGCGGCGGATTTTGGCTGATCGTTAACTATATTGTTGAATCCTGCGTCGTCTGCGATTTGCAACAGGTAGTTGTTTGCATCTGACACAGTTGTCCATTTAAAGCCGACGCTTCTTTTGGAAGATATATAGTTGGTGAGCGGGAAAGTGAGCTGAGGTGGCGTCGGGGGTGTTCTGTCAACCACAAATGTAGTTTGCTTTGCTACCGAAACGTTTCCGCCGCGGTCGGTAGCTCTGACATAGATACTGTGTTCACCGTCGGTCAAGTTAGTTATATCAAGAGAAGCGCTGAAGTTAACGGTAGAAGATGCCGTAAAGCTACTTGATATATCATACCAATCAGTGTTGTTGTGCGAATATTCAACTTTTGTGATTCTGAGGTTAGGATCTGTTCCTTCGTCTTTAGCCGATCCTGATAATTCCAAAGTGTTTTTGGTGTATTTTTTGCCCGCTGCGGGTTTACTTACGGCAGTTATTGTCGGTGCTTTGTAGTCAAACTTATAGGTATAGCTTGCTGTCATTTTGTTGGGAACTTCGGTTCCAACGGTCGCATAGTCGGCAGTAATAAGCTCAACCACTACATCCATAACGCCGGCATCGCCGCCTTCCTGAGGAACCGAAGGGGTAGGCAGTGTTAATGTCGTTCCGTTATAACCGAATGGTGCGGAAGTTTCTGTTCCCGCTTTCCAAGAGAATGAAGCCACGCTCATGTTGACGCCTGAACCTGTTCCGTTATACCAGCTTGCGTCGCCGGGGGTTTGTGCGTAGTTAAGCCCGCTGTCAGAAGGCATGTTAGGTCCATGGGTTACAATGTCTTTCGGAGCATCCGAAAGGGTTGCGCTGATTGTATTCTGAGTAAGACCGAACCAGGTCGGTGTCGAATCAGCCAGATTTACGGCCGGCGAAGTTTGTGTAACTACCGGCGGTTGGCTGTCGTAGATGAAGAATGAAGTTGCGGGGGCCCCTTGAATGCCCGAAGCTGAAATAGGAGTAACTGTAATATCATATCTTCCGTCGTGGCTTTGGTTGTTTGAAAGAGATCCGCTATGAAGCTGATAAATAAGTTTGCTGTCTGATGCAACCTGAAAACCTGAGACAGAACCGTTGTAAGAAACAGATATTTTAGAAGTTGCATAGCTGACGTTTCCGCCGCCGAGAGTAGCCCAAACTTGGCTTTTGCTCAGAGATTCATGGGTGAAGTTTGCGTAATCACCGTATTCCGGCACAAAAGTCACGTCTGAGGTAACATTTACAGCAACAGTGAACGAGCGAGTCGCTGTTTCGCCTGCGTTACCGCTGTTGTCTTTTGGTGTTACAGATAAATCGTAGGTTCCGTCCGGTAAAGATGCGAATGAGTAGACGAGCGCCGCGCCGTTATAACTTTTTTCACCGGTAACAGGCGCGCCACTTTTGGTGAGGCTTATCTCAGATGTATTCGCGTTAATTCCCGAACCACCGGTTGAGTCGTTTATAAGAGCGGTAATTCTTGTGATGCTTTCTGTAAATGGCTGCTGCGTAGCGTTAACGTCGGTTGTGTAATAGTTGACGGCCACTGTTCCGACTGTGGGAGCAGTTCTGTCAATAACTACAGTTCTGGGGGCTTTGCTTGTATAAGTCTCTGAATTGCCTGCGGGCTGGCTTTTGTCCGTTGCCGCTGTCCAGAGGTTATAAGTGCCTTCTGTCGTGATGGCTGAAGTGTCCCAGTTATATGACCAATTTGCTGCTGTAGCCAATACGGGAATAGACAAGGAAGCCACATCGCCGCCCGCAGCGTTCGCCCAAACAAGGTCGAGGTGAGAAACGCCCGAACCGCCTGTTCCGTCAGAAATGGTTCCCGCAAGACTTACCGAATTGGAACCGGCAGATACATAAAGGGGAGTGTTCTGAGTAAATGCAGAAACGGGAGCTGTGCTGTCAATGTAGAAAGCACTTCCGGCGTAATCATAGGGGTCTATTGTGTTGCCGTAAGCATCTTGGGCGCCGCTTATTGTCAGACCCGCAACAGCGCCGTCGTAACTGATTCCGCCGTTTTTGGGAATACTGAAGTTTTGCGAGAAAGTAGTGGCATTAGACCAGGTGCCCGCCGAACTTGAAATAACCGCACCGCCGCCGCATGTAAGTGTCAAGGTCGGCTTGATGGTTTGGTTCATATTTTTGTTGAAAATAACTTTAAGAGTATAGTTTCCGCCGCCGATCTGATAGGTCGGAGATAGGGGGAGGGGCATTACAAATGGCTGTTCGAATGAAATTGTAGCTTCGGTTGTTGAGTTGCTGTCATAGTTAATAACAACGGCTGCTGTTTGCGCAGAAGTGTTGCCTGCTGCGTCAATAGAAGCAAATGTCAGACTGTTCGCTCCGCTTGTAAGAGGAATATTCATGACGGCGGCGCCGGAATTAACGTTTGTAGGTGTTCCGACGGGTGCTCCGTTATTATAAGCCTGAATCTTAATAGGAAGTGAAGCATCGGTTTCGTCACAGCTGAGTGTTACGTTAACCGGAGTCTGATTAGTTGTGGTCGGCAGAGTTGAGGTAACAGTCGGAACAGCGGGAGCAGTTTTGTCAACAATCACATTAATTGCGGATGACTGTGATATTGGAGTGCCTAAGGTGTCTTTGCTTATTGCAACATAACTGTGCGCGCCCTCTGTGGCTGTTAAGGCGATAGACCAGGTGGTGCCTGTAACCGCTATTGTATTAACAGTTGTTCCGGCGTCTTTGATTTCAACAGAAGTCGTTCCGCTCGGGCAAGTTCCCGAAAGGGTAATTGTCGTCGAGTTAGTGGGGCTCTGCGGGGTAACAGAATCAATGGTGGTATTACCTGTGGCAGAGGTTCCTACTGTGAATTGCACCGTTGTATTACCTTCGTTAGCTGATGCTGTCGGTTCAGATGTGTCTTTTGCAACGATGCTAACGTTATAAGAGCCGTTTGTGAATGTTGCGTCCAATTGCAGATTAAAAGCAAAAGAGGTTGCATCATCGCTGCTTCCTTCGGCAGTAGCTTGTTTTCCGTTGCAAGTAACCGTAGGAGCTTTTATTAACTCGGTTGAAGTAATTTGAATTCTGACGATTGAAGAATTGGAGAAAGTGGGACCGTTTGTAACCTGTGCTGTTAAGACGGGTTTGGTAAAGTCTATAATAAAACCCTGGTTTGAAACAGCGGTTGCAGACTTTCCTGCTGTGTCTATAATTTCTACCGAAAATTGTTTTGCTGTTCCGCCGGTATCACCGATTGCCGAGGCGGGTATAACAACTTTTGAAGTGCCTTCGGAGAGTGAGGTGTCTGTTTGCAACAAATCGCCGCTGCTGTTCTTGAATTTTGCGGTGTAGGGAGGTGAATCGCCAACCCAGGTAGCTGTAAGTGTTACGCTGCCTGCTGCGTTGATTCTGTTGCCGGTTGCTCCGGCCACTGTTGCGTCGAGGGCAAGCCCTGTGATGTCTGCCAACGCTACGGAAGTGAATCCGCAGATTAGCAAAAAGACGCAGAGTATAACTTTAAAAGTTACACGATTCGCATTTGTTTGCCACATAATTTGTCTCCTGTTCGTTACTAAAACGGGCACGTTATATTTATTTCCCATCTTGTAATTCGGCATAAAGCTTGTAAAAATTAACAAGTAATATTTTTTTAAAAAAATATAATGAGTTGAAACTATGCATTTAAAGCTGTATTTTGGTGCTTGTACTTTTAAAAAAAATATGTTAATAATTTTTTATGGCAAAAAAAATCCTGACTTTTATTTTTATTATTTTGACGGCTCTGCTTTTAGCCGGGTGTGGCGGAACATCTTCAAAAAAAGATCTCGGCGGCGGTTCGGGTTCTGTAATTGACGAACTTACGGCGGGCCGCATACAAGGAATTGTCACAGCGGCAGAAAACAATTTTCCCATAAAAGAAGCAATTGTAGAGACTGACGAGTGTCAGAGCCTCACAGACGAACAGGGCAAATACTTGCTGGGGCCTATAAACGCGGGCGATTACAGAGTTATTGCGCGGGCCAAGGGTTTTGAGGTTAGCGTAGCCGATTCGGTCAGGGTTTTGTCGGGGCGGATAAGCGAGAACGTTAATTTTTCTATGCGGCCGCAAAGCGCCTCTTATGCGTCAGATTTTTCGATTGTTGCCATAAGACCGCAAATGGGCACAGACGGGGAAGTTGTGTCGATTTATTGCAACGGGTGCGGCAATAAGCCGGGCAAAGTTACATTTAACGGTAAAGAGGCCATAATAACAGATTGGAATAGCACACAAGACGGAAAAATTACTGTAATGGCGCCTGAAAACGTTGAGTCGGGGCCGGTCAGGGTTGTAATTGACGGCAAAAATTCAAACGAAGCGCAGCTGTTTAATTTTATTGCGAAGCCGGTGATATTAAATGCCGAGCCGGCAATAGCAAGGTCGGGGCAAACACTGACCCTTTATGGGCGCAACTTCAATCTTGTGCCCCGTTTTAACGCTGTGAAACTTGCCGATAAAAATTGCTACGTAAATTCGGTTTCGAACAGTTCGGTTATGAGTATAACGCTGCCGGCCGGCGCCAAAACGGGAAAGTTGAGTATTTCGGTTTTCAGTGAGGCTTACACCCTTGAGGGTGTGAGTAATGTAACGGTTACCATAATACCCGAACTTATCTATTTGACGCCAAAAAGGGCACTGCCGTCATCAGGGAGCGTCAGGCCGATAATTACCGCATACGGAAACAATTTTGGCGCAGACAGAAACATAGTGCGTGTTATGATAGGTGCCGCAGAAATAATGCCGGCTGAGTTTATCAGCTTTTCGGATAACAAAATATCGTTTTATGCGCCAAGCGCATCGGTGTTGAGCCCCGGGGTAAAAACAGAAGTGAGAGTTAAGGTTAATCAGTCTGTAAGTAACGCTCTCGATTACACGGCGTATAATTCTAATATGGCAACGTTGGGGCTTCAAAACTATGGAATTTATGACTTTGAAGACATATCGAGCGCCGGAACTTTGCGTTTGAGCATGTTATCACCCGGCGATAAAATTGTTTTTTTGGGAGTTTTGTCGGCAAACGCTGTGCAAAGCGTGAATGAAGACGAGTATTTTACAATATCTTCTTACATGGGCGGCAACTATACGCCGGTTCCGACTTTGCCCGATAATATAACTCTGTCAAGCGCAGCAAGCAGCAGATATAATCAAACAGGCGATCCCTATGACGGTTATTATAACACGGTATTAAGAGCCGGAACTTCTGTTTCGGACAGATATAAGGTTTATTCTTCTCCTATTGAGAAGAACATGAGTCAGAGTTACAGAGGGGCAATGGTTGAGCCTGCTTCAAGCACAGTAACATTTTATATTCGCGACTTTAAACAAGAAAACCCATGGAATGCGGAATACGACATATTGGCTACGGGCACTCTTATTGCGAGCAATTCACGTTGTCTTGTTTATTATGATATTAATCAATCGGGTTTGAATACAACAAATGCCGAAGAAATGGCGCAGCGGTTTTCAGAAATTTACACAGGAATGAAAAATAGCTTGGGAGTTTTACCGGAACCCGAGGGTAATATTGACGAACAGCCGCGAATCGTATTGTTTTTATCGCCGCTTTTGAGTGAGGGCGGCAAAACCGTAATGTCATATTTTGATTCTCGCGACAAAAATTCGGTTGCTCTTAATTCTGCGCAAACAGAGATTATATACGCAAATTCAGCCGGTTATAGGCTTAACCCCACAGAGTTTTACGCAAGCCTTTGCGAAAGTTTGCATAAAATGTTTTATTACAATCAAAAACGTCAGTCAGGTGTTTATTACGGCACAGACTGGCTTGAAGCGGGGCTTTCGACAGCGGCGCGCGAGGCGTGCGGCTACGGATTCATGCAAAGCAATCTTAAAGACGTGGAGCGAGTTTCGGGCTTTTTGGGCAAACCATATGAGTATGGTTTGCAGTATTGGCCGTCTGAGGCTTTGGCGGGCAATTACGGAATTCAGTATTTATTTGTTTCCTATTTAAAGCAAAGGTGCGCTCCGATTGACGCGTTGAAAAGTCTCGAAGGCACTGACGGAGGCAGCAATCTTCACTCCGGACTTGCAGATGTTGAAAATTTGCTGGGTAAGGCGGGAATTACTGATTTTAACGAGTTTTTTGAAGACTTTGCTCTTGCCATGTATTGTGAC
>MWDD01000064.1 GCA_002070375.1 bacterium ADurb.Bin157
AAAATCAGCCTGAACTCGGTCTAACTGTAACTTTGAGACAGGAGCAGAATCGGTGTATGTCTTCATATAAACCGTACCCAAAATCAGTATAACGGTTGAAAGGCATATTACAACCAATATTGCCATTGCACGTCTGTTACTGTTAAACACAAATTTTTCCATATCAGCCTTCCGTGTTGCTTACAAATGTGATTGCCGCAACCTCTCGCTCTGTTTTTCTGTCACCTTCTACGGGTCTCACCCTTACGGTAATTTTAATTACTGCGAAAGCGTAATCACCCGTTGCAGCATTAAATGTTTCAGATTTTTTGGTTCTGTCTTCAAATATCCAAGTTCTTGGATCATCGGGCTTGTAATCTTTGTTTGGGAACTTCAATTGTTTAAGATAATTGAATGTGACCGGTTGATATTTGAGATTTCCTAATACGCTGTATTTATTGGCACCCGACACAATGGCAGTTCCAAATTTAATGCCGTCAAAATCGCTTTTAAGCTCTACTTCAGCCTTACCTGACTTATCTATTTCGGCTTTAAGTTTTGCAAAAGGCAAAGAAGAAAGATAATTAAGCCTATCAACAAGTATTTGTAATGATTCTCCCTGCCTATAATCAGCCTTTGTAACTTTGTGTCCGTAACTTATAAGCCCTGAGGCAGATATAGCGGCAACACACAAAATGAAAAATGCAATGACTATTTCTATTAAGGTTACACCGCTTTTATCTGCCTTATCGTGATACATTTTTATCAGTTACCTTTATTATCTCTTTCGAGAATTCTGAATTCGAGTTTAGTAGGAATTACATCGAAAATTGCTTTAACAGTTCTTGAATTTTTAGCGCTTGTGGCATTTTTTGGATTAGTCAAAGCATTTGCTGCGCTTGGCCAATTCAGAGCGTTATCATTTGCAGTCAAAACTACCGTATATTTTCCGGCTGTTCTGAATACATATTGCATAGGCAATTTTGATCCGCCTGTGGAAGCGTCGTATAAGATGTCTCCGTTTTCTTTTTCTATTCTGAATGTCACAGTTGCCACAGTTCCTGCGTTATCTGACATCATGGCGCCGAAGGTTACCGGAACGTCAGTTTCAAGAGGCGCTGCCGCAGTAAATAACTTAGTATTTATGGGATTTGTTATTTTCAAAAACTTGAAATCGTCGGCAATACTGCCGCCATCGTTTTTATACCACTTTTCGGGGCCGGAAGTTTCGTCCTGTTTTGTAACTACCCAGTTAGGTGGCATTTGGACAGAAGATAACCCGGAAGGGGCGTAGAAAATCTGATTTGGATATTTATCTTGAACAGCATAAATAACCACATTAGGTCGATCGTTGTCTTTTATTACTATATGGCCGATTTTCTGAGCACCTATACTTAATTTATTGATTGCAGAATAACATGCTTCTTGCCAAGAAATGCCATAAAGAAGGTTGCTGTAACCCGGAGTATTGTTTGCGTAATTTATCGGCATATTCGGCGACCACTGAGTAACATCATCGAGTTTTTTGCTACAGTGCGCAAACTTAGAAATAGGACAAGAATATTTTTGATATGAAAGAGCCTTTGAGTAAACTAAACCTGCGTTTGTAATCTCTGTCTGGTCGGTAACAGAAACCGGCGAAGACAGCTTATAATATGCTTTTAGAGTGGCGTCTGCTCCGGGAATATCGCCGCTTTTGCTATCGTAATTAAGGACCGCTTCTTTATTTGCTGCGGCAAAATTAACCATAAGTCTGTTGTTTGGCGATGCTGCAGTATAATGATAGGCATCTTTACTGCCCTTTGCTAAGCCCGCGCCGGTATAATTTGCCATCGGGTTATTATCAACAACATAAAAGTCGATATTACCGGTATTATGTGCTGTTAAAGGTTCTCCTGTGGTCGCATACAAAATGTTTTTCTTTAATGCATAAGCGGGCAGTATTTTTTCAGTATTGTCTTTATAAATAGCATTATAGACAAACAAGTTTGGGGGGGTGTTGTCGGTCACGCAGACCTCAGCATCGGCCCAGAGGTCTAATGAAACTATTTTAGGCACGCGCAAAGTTTCGTATTCGCCCGTAAACACACCGCCCACATATTTGGGAATTCTATTGTAATATTCATACATATATTTTCGCGACATAGTTACATTGACAGAATAGCTGAGTGGTTCAGAAACCACAGGCATAAGCTTTCGCAGCTCAGATAAATCAAGATAAGGCTTGTCGCTTAATACGGTTTCTTTAAAAACAACCTCTGAGCCTCTTTTTAGTTCAGAGGTCCAAGATACCGACAAACTATTTGCCCAAGTTTCAGTTCCCGGTACAAGCTGCGGGTCAGTTGGTTTTGGAGGCAATATTCCCGTCATTGAGGCAATTCGGTCTATGCCTCTTTTAATATTATATTTGGTCTCTCTGACACGCATGCCCCAGTTTATGGCACTAGGCTGGTATACATCTGTGTAATCTGAACCGGATTTGTTTATAGTTTTTACCAAGCTATAGCCGTCCATTATAAAATAGGTAGTTTCAGCCGGGTTTTCGCTTTTACTGCAGGCAGTATGACCGCATGACGCACCACAGCCAAAACCGGGCAAACCGGCACCCGGTTTATAACCGGACAGATTGCTTGAGTTAGTGCTAGTCATTAAAATAGCTTTATCGTTTGCAGTTAAAATTTTAGGCACCAGCTTTTGACCAACCGTTTGCCATGAATATTCGCCTGAATCTTCCCCTTTTGCGACTTTTCCGGTGACCAAATACTTTTCTTTGGCATCTGCCAATTCGCCGACTTTTAGGTTTGAATAATCATAATAACCATAAGTTACTTTAACGCCTACTTTAAATTTTCCCTCTAGTTCTGAAGGGAAAACTAAAATATAGTTGCCTTCGGTGTTAAGAATAAGATTTGTTGAATCAGTTTCGTCTACCTTATTGCCCTCGCGGTCGTGTGTTCGAATAATTTTCCAATAATATTTGGTGTGAATCTTTGCCAATGTATTAGGAAATCTGCCGATTCGCGTGTCACCGTCTATGTCGCCGTCTGTATTGCCCACATTAAGATCGTTTGCGTCAAAATAGGGCGCATTTTCTACAATAAAATACAGGTTTTTATCGTTTTCATAGAGCCCGTCAGCACCCGGTGCAGCCATCTCAAAACCGGAAGCCCCCAAAAGCATAGGGCCGACACAGTCGGTAACTGCGTTCAAAAAAGCAGGACGGGGAGGCGTTGGAGAATTGATAACAGCGAGCTCTGATCGTATAGAGGCATCGATTATAGGAGCAATTTGCATCACAGAACCATCTATCCAAGTCTTTTTAGATTCAATTTTGTTATCTGCCGTTAAATAACGGCGTTCAAAAGTGTTTGTGCCTAATAATATACTATTTTTTTCTTTGGTCATTTTACCCGTATCGTAGGCTCTTTTGTAAACACTTTTATACACATTTTGCTTATAAACGGCTTTAAAAATCGGTTTACCGCTGCCGGCGTAAGTTAGACCTGTGTTCACCCTTGAGTTTTCGTTTCCGTCCACGAAAGAAGATTTGTTTGAGGGCGAATACTCAGTCTTAAGCATATACAAAGACCCAAAACCGTCTGCCCCTATTGCATCAGGTAATATGCCGCCATCGTTAACGCTAATTTCGTCGGGCGGAGAATGCTCGCCACTTTCTTTTCTGACGAATGAATAAACTTTGCCTTTTGTGGCATCGTAAGCATAAACTATACCGCCTGTCTGCCACCATTGGTCAGAAACGGCAACGGCAGTCAATTCATTAAGTTTCATGCTTGCCGGCACATTTGCCTGAGTCATCCATTTATTGATTTCGTTCTTGCCTAAAAAGTAAAGATAATTGGCAACGGCATCTTTTGAGCTTATTCCTATATGTGTACAAGTCAAATCATTGGGATTGCCAATACGCTGATCATAATCTGCGCCGCCCCCTTTAATGTCCAAGGAAAAATCGCTTTGCCCCACGTCGCGGCGGTACACATAAGTTTTGTTCAGTTTTGCCGAATAAACACAGCTAACATAAGGGTTTGCAACGCCGGGCATCGCCACATTACTGGCAGCAGCAATACAACCGTCGCAGCATTCTCCGTTTAAGTCCATGGTACCTGTACGGCGCGCAACAATACTCGCCACACGACCTTGAGAAGCAGCTGAGGCGGCACCGGAACCGACCCTATATTTATACAAATCTAAGTTACGGTGAGCTTCACTTAATCTTTCTCGCACCATGCGTCGGACCCAACCCCCATGCGAAGCACCGCTACCACAACATATCCACACCCAAGGACCGTAAGCCGGCCCCTTTGGCGACATACCAATATAATCAGAAGGAAAAGACATTCCGGTATACACTCCACCTATCACATCGCCCGTAGATACGGTTCCGGCGGCGGGGGAAGGATTCCAGCTTCGATATGTCCAATTGCTCCAAACAGGCATATTACGAGCATGATAAAACCCCTGACCCACAGGGTACCAATAGTAGCCGGGCATTGTCGCCACCGCATCGGGAACAACAGTGCAGGGGTAATCTATGCCAAATAACCAAGCAGCATTGTAATGATTGCCACGGCCTGTCGGCCCGGCATTCGGCGCACTGTGAAATCTATGGACTGTTGCATCGGGTATAACATTAAACCCCCAAACCCCGTTCGAAGCATTTACCACTATCGCTCTGGGCTGTCTGGTGCCTACTATCGATTTAAGTGCAGTTTCCTGGCTCGAAAAAGTGAAAAGGTCTTTTTCGGTTTTGTTTTTAACTGTGTTCCAATTTTGAGCGGCAACAATACCATAAGATTCATAGGGGTCATACAGCTGTTCGGCACTTTTAGCAACAAGATTGTTAAGAGCCCAAACCGCTCTTTTAGGGCCCTCTCCGATTAGTACAAAACAATCGCCGTTTTGCTCATAGTATTCATGCAATTTGCCGGTGTCTGTTGAAGCAAAGCAATTTGAAAATAATAAAACAAAGCACAAAAGCAAAAACATATGATTATACTTCATAAGGTACCCCCTTAATTTACTTAACTAGTATTTTATTTCTCTTTCTTTGGGCTGCGTTTCAAAGTTCATAAATTCTCTTATTACTTGCATGTATCTTTGTTTTAGGGTTTCTTCCACAGAATATTTGTCAAATATTTTACGCGCGCAAGCAGGCGTTAAATCTATTGTCCCCGTTAAAAACATGCTTCCGCCGGAAAAATCGGCAAACTTTTCGGGCAAATAGTTTCTAAATTGCAAGTATTGCTTTAAATTGTCTGCTAACCCTACAGAGCGCCCCGCCAACAGATGTTTGCCTGCCATGTCTTCTAATCCGGGAGGCATCGGCAAAGTGGCTTCAAGTTCCTTATCTACTGTATAATTTAAAAAAGAATGGAAAAGTGCCGCGCTAACTACATCGATTGAATCTAAGGTTATGGGCAGCATCGATTGAGGTTCTTTTCTTTTGGGTGTACGCATTGCAAAGGAGTTATCTATTACAAGCGAAATATTTGCTTCTTTTGCCGTTTTTGCTATGATATCTTTAATTTCTTGTTTAATTGATTCAAGCTTTGCATTAGCTTCTTCAGTTGTTAAATAAACAGCGGCAACCGCTTCTTCTTCATTTTTTCTGATTTGATCTTTTAGTCCTGTCATTGTTGACAGAACTTGTGCAATTTGTTTTTTAAGTTTTTCAATTTCTTTTTCTTGCCGCACAACATTGGCCGAACTCTTAATAGTGTCGTTTATTAGTTTTATTTTTTCTTCTATTTGCTGTTTTTGTTCATTTATTGAACTAATTTCGATATTATTTGTCGGCTTTTTTTTATCGAGTTCTTTTAATATAGTTTCTAAGTTTGTTTTTTCTTGTTGCAATACTTTTAAGTCGCCCGGCGCAAAAACTTGCTCTTCTCTAGTCAGGGCTTTTGACAGCTCGAACAAGTCCGATTCAGATTCTTTCAGCTGCTTGTTTATTTCTGCATTTTTTTCTTCTGCTATTTTTCGGGCTTTTTGCAACTCTTGGTAAAAAGCATCGTAATCTTTTTCGGGTGTTTGGTCTCTGAAAAATCGGCCATTCGAATAATCAAAGTTTATCATGTTTGGGTGCAGCATAAGCAAAACACGAGTATCTACCGACCCTATGCCGATTGCAAATGCTTCAAAAGCACTAAAAACAACAAACAAACAAAGCAAAACAATAATTTTATTAAAAATTTTCCACGTTTTTACCATGACCATATTTTGTAACCTTTAACCTCTTCTTCCATTAGTTTTACTGCTTCTAGTCTTGTGTCAAGAGCGCCATATGGTATTATTTCAGCATCAACACCAAGTTTTGCCGCCCAATATTGATCTGCTTCCTGCAACCACTCAAGATATTGGGTGGGCATTGAAGCGTTTTTGTCTGATATTTGTTTGTGTTTGTTTGTTAATAAGCTTTCGGTTAGTTCTACTCTGCCGGCATAAGGCATTAAGCCCGAAATATCTATTACTAATTCGGTGTTGTATTTGTTTTTAAGTTTTTTAACAACTGCCCTTATAGCAAACATAATATCATTAACTTGGGGAACAATGGCCGAATGTGGTGTCATGCCCGGCAAAATAGGCACCTGCCTTGCAACAAACACTCGCCTTCTTAAGTTTTCGAGCTTGTTTCCAAGTTCTTTTTTTTCGGCTAAAAATTTGCGTTCTACCGCCACACGCTGTCTTAACGGCACCGTTTTCAATTCTTCTTTTAGGCGCGCCGAAGACATTAACAAAGTGTCTTCGAGTTTTTTAATTTGTTCCACCATTTCGTCTACGCCTTGATAGCCACCCTCTATGGGTTCTGATGAGGTACCCTTAAAACGATTGGAAGTACTGTCGAATACGCTAAATAGGGGGTGAGCCATTACGAGCAGCCTTGTGTCTAAAAACAGCGCACAATGAGGTTCTGCCATCAATTCAAACGGGCATAAAACGAGCAACAAGCAACAGATAACAATTTTATTCATAACACACCCCTTCAATATCAAGTATACGTTATTTTAGAAATATTTGCCATCTAATAATTGCTTTTTTAATAAAACAAACGCATTAACGAAATTATTGTAGGCGGTCATATATTTATCTTTGTCTTTATTTTTAATGATACCGCTGTATACCTTGAAGCTTTGTAATAATTCGTCTGCCTGAATCGCTGCTTTTTCTGAGTAAGATTTTTTAAATTCGCCGATTTTTTGATCAAAATCAATAAAATCAGTCATTTGAGAAAACTTTTCAAAATCATTTATATATTGTCGCGGCTTATATATATCAAGTTCTAATTTTAGAAATTCATAAATATGTTTATTGTCGTTTATTATTGCCCCTAACAAAGAAATTTTTGTAATGCCGGCTTCTATTATTTCATGCAAGCTGTTTGTGTTATTTATATTCAAGTTTTTTCTGACTGCCCCTAGGTCTTTTGCAACTTCAATTAGGATTGCCGAAAACTCTTCTTTATAATTATTGCCCACCAAATTATTCGAATAAAGCTCAGAAACAGTCTGAAGCCAGTTTTCCATTATTTCTTTGTGTAGTTTTTTTGCCGCCGCAATATTAAAAGCATTAAGCATTTCGCCTTCTGATTGCAGTTTTTGCGAAACAGCCAGCATTTTTGTAACAACAGCACTGTGTTGAGTGGTTCCCGTTAAGAGAGACAGAATAGCGCTGTCGCAAGCATATAAAGATTGCGGTACAATAAATGCAAACAAAATTAACACAACCCTAATAAATATGTGAGCCCCCCGGCTTATTCGAACCATAATCTGCATAGTTGCCTTTATAGTTTGCAAGTTCTTCTTTAGCCTTAACCGCATAAGGAGTATTTGGAAACGAATCAATTAGTTTTTGGTAGTTTTCCATAATTTCTTCGTGTTTGTTTGTTAATTCGCTAAACCTTGCGAATTCAAGCAAAGCTGCCGGAGAATTCTGCGAGCGGGCAAGATATTCTTTATAATGCTGTTCCGCTAATTCTATTTTTTGTTCAGAAACAGCTAATAAGCCCTTTAACAAACTTGTAGTCGGTGTTTTTTCGTAAGTTTCCGCTAATTCTAAGTATTTTTTCCCCTCTTTGGTGTTGCCGGCTGTTATTTCAGCTTCTGCCATAACATTTAATGCATAAACGTTAGAAGGGTATTGCTGCAATATTTGATTTAGATCTTCTATTGCAGTTTGAACTTGAAAATTGCGAACATTAACCAATGCGGAAAAAATTCTGTATTCGATATTTGCCGGATTTTTTGTGTATGCGTATTCCGCTTCTTCCAGGCTTTCGGCATACAGTTGTTTTTCTAATAATGCTCTTGCTTTTAAGAATCTTGCCTTTGCGTTATCCGGGTTTTTTGAAAGAATATCATTGACAAGATTTACGGCGTTTTCAACAAACCCCTGTTCTAATTGTAAGTTTGCGAGCCCGACTTCGGCATCTGTAACCGTAGCATCAATTTTCAATATATCTTTATAAACCTGTTCTGCTTCGGCATATTTAGCCTGTTTAACATAAATATCCGCCATATATGTTCGTGCAAAAATATCATCGTCATTTATTTTTAGAGCGGCTTTAAAATATTTCAGAGCTTCATCGGGCATTTGCATATTAATATAAGCCGAAGCGGTCATAAAATTAGCCTCAAAATCGCCGGCCTTCAACCCAAAACTTTTTTTATAATGTTCAACCGCCAGAGGATAATTTTGGCGATTAAAATAAATCAGACCCAACAATGCATGTGCGCGGCCTTTATCGGCATCGTTTTTTTTGTTTTTGATAAATTGCTTTAATAAAATCTCGGCTTGTTCGTAGTTTTCTTCGTCAATCAGATTAACTACTTTAACGAACTCTGAAGCAAGCTTTTCAGTATTTTTATTTTTAACCGTCTGTCGGATTTTACGATTTTCGGTTATAATATTTCCGGAGTATATTTCACGTTCACTTACTGTTTTTTGTGGCATCATATTTCGCCTCAAATCAGTTTCGAGAGAACTATAGACTGCGCTTTGCGGAAAAATTTTTCTTAATATCGTAAGATGTTTGAGCGCTTCGTTTGTTTGCCCCTGAAAAACAAGAGAAAGAACAAAATAATATCTGGCTTGGTGATGATTGGGTTGCATATCTACTACCTGCCCCAAATATGAGGAGGAGCCGCGATAGTCTTTTCGCATAAAAAGTTCCATACCTTCATCAAATATTTGCTCTTCAAGAGATGATTTTGCAAATACCGAAGAAGATACAAAAATCAGTGTAATCAGTATCAGAAAACGTAATAATTTCATATCATGTAAATATAACACTACCAAAGATTTGAGACAACAGCGAATTATGTTACAGATAATAATTGAATTGTCGTGTCAATTAAGCTATACTAAACACTACTTTATGTAAGGTTTGTTAAAATGTTTGATCATTTTTTAAAGTTTATTGAAGCCGGCGGCCCTTTAATGTATCCGATGACAATTGTCGGAATACTAATTTTTTCAATGGGTCTTTACCAAATTTGTTGGCTCTTATTATGGACACTTTCCTCTGAAAAATACGCCTGTAAAGGTGCCCCCAAATGGACAAAGAAAGCAATCCAAATGGCCACAGAAAAAAAGGGACTGGCGGGCGTTTCTTTAATAGAATCAATTGAAATGTGCATATCAAGGGCAGAAGGCTGTCTTTTAAAAAGAGTTCCCGACATAAAATTTTTGGCTCAAATTAGCACACTCATGGGTTTTTTAGGCACGGTAACGGGCATGGTTAAAGTATTTAACACGGTTGCAAAATTAGGAATGGTAACACCCGGCGATCTTGCAGGAGGCATACATGAAGCTCTTTTTACCACTGTTTACGGCCTTGCTTTAGCTTTATTTGCCTGGGGTTTTTCTTATTTCATAGAAGTTCTTGCGGATAAACACATAAGAGCTATTGAAATGCGTGTTTTTGCAGAATTAGAAAAACATAATGAAAGCAATGAAAGCGCGGTAAAAAAATGAGTTTAGCAAGAAAACCCAAAAATCAAAGCTTTTCGCTTGATCTAACTACTTGCTCTGACATCATATTTACACTTCTTTTATTCTATATTTTAACACAAAACTTTATTCCTCAAATACCCCTTGATTTACCTGCAATAGAGAACGCAAACCACCTAGAAAACAACACTCACACGAGAATCGATGTATTGGAATCCGGCAATTTACGTTGGAACGAAACTGAATTTTCAATAGATTCTGTTCCTGATTTCAGCGTTGTCAAAGACAAACCGGTAGTTATTTTTGCGCACAAAATGGCTCCCTCGGGCGTATGTATAGAGTTATTAGACAGACTTCGCTCAATGGGCATAACATCTGTATCATTTTCAGGTACATTAAAAGAAAAAAAATAAAATGGATATCCGAATTCCGGAGACAAAAAAAGCGTTCTTGTCCTTGTTTTCGTTATCTGCGGCGCTGTTTTTACAGTTTTTCCTCATTATTGCCCTCTATGAGACCTGCGGCAGCTGTAACGAAAAAAATTCGGACGTTCTTAAGACCGTAAAAATCAACTTGGTCAGCGTCAGCAATGAAAACGCTTCTATTGAACCCGACTCACCAAAAATACTTACCGAACCGCCGCCCCAAATATTACTTGAAAAACAGTTGCTGGCATTGCCCGAGATGCCTCCGGCAATATTACACGACATGGCCCCCCCGATAGTTCCGGATATCCCGACCGAGGTATTGCCAAAAACCGAAATTATCGAACCCATGACTCAACCTGCGACAGCAGCACCACTGCCCACAGCAAGAGCCGCTGCCGACAGTACCGCACAGACTCCGATTAAAGCGCAGCGCAGCGCTGTTTTAACAGATGAATCAAGCAAGTATCTCATTAAGGTGCGCACCATTATCGAGAAAAACAAAAAATACCCGATAAAAGCACGCAAAAAGCAGGCAGAAGGAACTGTATCCTTGTCGTTCTCGATAAGTAAAGCCGGCAGGATTTCGAAACTGACGGTTTTAGAAAGCCCGGACAAAAGCCTCGCTGACGCATCAACCGAGCTGTTAAAAAGCGTTAAACTGCCAAAACCGCCGGCTACTTGGAACGAAACAAAAGCTGTCAAATTTGAAATAAATTATCGTTTGAGATAATTAAAAAGTTATTATCATTTTTGCATTTATAACAGTTGCATCATAGCCTGCACCGGAAGGCAGCTTAGAAGAATGAACTTTTTTGATTTCGCCATCTATAATGGTGTCAGACCCGATAAATTGGGAAAGACTCACGCCGCCTTCATAATAAACGCCGTCAATCGTCGACTTAATGTCTCTGTGTTTTATGAAGAACTTATATCTTTGGTTTCTGGAAGACGGAGTCAATGTTACGGCCATATTTTTTTCAAATTCTTTGCTGGGATCTTTGTCGGTAATTCTGTCATATTTAACTCCCACTTCCATATTTACTTTGGGGCTGAATACTCTTTGAAACGACACAATCTTACTGTCCGTAAAAATATCGTTAATGCTCTCATATTGATCTATTTCATCGCGCTCTTCGTAAGTTAAATCTAAAATATAGTTTCTTTTAAATTCGTGTCTGAGCTGAATCAATTTAAGATTATCTTTTAAATACATTTTCGAGTCTCTGTCTTTTGAATAACCTTCTTCGTATTCAGTTGTGAGAATCATCTTTTCGATTGGCGTAAATCTCAGCTCATAGGTTTTTCTGTCAGTTGTAGAAATCATTGAATTTGTATATCTGTCTTCAATGTCTCTTCTTCTCCAGTCGAGGTAGGCCTGAATTTTTTCTGTTATTCTGTAATCGGCGGTAAAATTAGTTGTCGCCTTTTGCACCGGATTTTCGAACCTTGACAAGACTTGCATTTCTTCTTGCACGTCAGTAGGCAAACTGTTTGGGATCTGGTATTTGCTTTGATCAAGAGAGTCATCCCGGACTATTTTTGATGTGTTCTCAATTTTATATTTGAGCTGTGTTTTAATGCTACTGTTTGGTTCATACTGCATTTGCGAGTCAATTATTTCACTTTCGGCTCTTGAGTTGGCGTACATATCGTCTTCTCTTCGCCACTGAAATTGACCTCTCATATTAAAAATCCTGCTTGGTTCGTAGTTCATGTCCAAACTATAGTTTCTGGTATCTGACCTAAGGCCTTTAAGAACCATACCGTCTTCTAATTCTATTTTGGAAAAATTCAGGTTTAAAGATAAATAATCTGCGATTTTAGAAGAAAGCCCCGTTTCAAGGTGCAAAATTTCTGAACCTGACGCGATGTTTACACCGTCTTCATAAGATGTTTTTTCTATTTTAGTCTGGGTAGTGGTTTTTCCGAATTTTCTGTCAAAAACGGCTTTTGTCACGTCTTTTGAAATATTGCTAAACACATCTTGAGCCTTTTCTTTATCTTTTTGCGTTCCTGATTTAAACTCAAATCTGGAAACATTGTTAGGAAGCCAAATAAAGCCGCCGTTATAGGCTTCGAAATCGATTTTTCCCATTTCGGGGTTATTGTCAAGGTTTGTCTGTGCGTTTTCGCCGTCTGCAAACACAGAAACACTGTCATTAAGTTTATAATCCACTTTTCCTCTGCCGCTCACGACGTCGTTCACTAAGCCTCTTTCACCGAGTTCTATGACCCCATCTTCTCTGCCTATAAGCTTAAACTTGCTATCTATGTTATAGTAAGTAGCATCTGCTTCAATTTTATCTGTTTTTGCGCCGACTCCAAATCTGCTTGCTTTACCTTTAATTTCCCTGTCGTCGGGAGTTTCCTGTGAATTTATGTTTCTGTCGATAACAGAAACAGCTGTTTCTCCTTTAACGGTCAAAGCCTTGCCTAATTGCCACTGAAAGTCTGTTCCATAGACATCATGTTGCATTGGAGTAATCAAAGCTGTGCTTTCGGAAGCGACCGTCTCACCGGGCTCGAGTTCGGTGTCGGCGCCGGCTTTTGGCGTTTTACTGTCTAATTCTCTCAGCCAAGTAACCCCCAATCTTCTTTCGGGGCTTTTAATATATTCTTGTCTTACGCCAAACACGTTTCTTGAAAAAGCTAAATTTTCATTTGATGTTTCGTATTCAACAACTATCCAATCTGTAATTTCTATGGGCAATACGGACGCAGAAAACTTGATTATACCCTCTTCGTAATCAATAAGGTAATCACTGCTTCTTTGCAGCAGCCGGCCATTTTTTCTGATCTGTTCAGACCCTTGCACAATTGGAAAAGCCTGCATTCTGTATTCTTGCTGGGCACCTGCGCCCCTGAACTGCTCACGCCTGGCAGCGCCCTTAGACTGGGAAAACATAAAAGTTGATCTAAGATTTTTCGTCATGTTTCCCTGCGCAATTATACCGCGCACTTCTTTACTGAAGAGCGTCAATTCTGTATTTTCAAGATTAACTTGAAAATCTCCCAAGACAAACTTCCACTTTGGTGTATTAATATTTACGGTAAATCTTCTGTCCTCATCTTCTTTATCGTCTAACACAGCATTTACCGTGGAATTTTCGTTAATATGACCATCAATTTCTAAATGCAAGCTTTGATCCATTTTAAATCCCGGGTAGCTGTCAAATTGTTCTGTCGAAAAGTGGCTTATATCACCCTTAACGTCAGATTGTTTGATTTCAAACGTTTTGCTTCCCGAAATATTAAGTTCGGTTTTTTTCTTTTTTTCGCTGTCGTCTTCATCCCAAAAATTCTTTGCGTATTCCATAACCTGCTCTTTATCAGGCTCAATAGCAGCCGCCTCTGAAGCATTTAGCGAAACCGGCTCTGTTTCGGGCACAAAAGGTTCAATTGCCAATTCAGGAATTACTATTCCAAGTTTTTCTGCTTCTTCGGGCGACATTGGTTCGGGCTCATAGGGAATCAAAGTTCCGTCTGTGGGCTGAGGCGCGCTTTCGGGGGCGTCTTGATC
>MWDD01000065.1 GCA_002070375.1 bacterium ADurb.Bin157
TGTCGAACTTATCTTCAAAATCAATGTCTAACCAACGCCCTTGAATTGTTCGTATGTTGTTTAGAGACTCTTGTCCGGCTATTTCTTTCAGCTGTTCAAGCATTCCCGATGAAAAATCAATCGCAGTGACTTCTTTAACTGATCGTGCAAGCAAAATAGCGTGCGTTCCCGGACCTGAACCTACGTCTAATACGGTTTCCGAGCTTTGCCAGTCAAATTTGCTCAAAAAAGTTTCAGTTTCTCTGCGAGCATCTTTGCAATGCGCTTTTTGGGAAAAATCTTTCGCTTTTTTATCCCAAAACGCAGCCGTTTCTTTTGTCGAGTCGTCTGCCTCTCCGGGGTTGCGGCCCCAATGATCTTCATAAAATTGAGTGAAAATTGAACGATTATCCATAAATTTATTGGGTTACCTTGCGTGCAACTTCAAGATCAAGTTCGGCACGTTTTAGCATCTCGCGGGTGGCGGCGCTATTGTTGCGGTTGGCCACAGTGCGCATCCGTAAAAGATTTTTAGAAGCGGCAGCGGTGTTAGCCCAATCTGACAGTTCAAAATCTTTGCTTTTCTCGGGGAAAGTGTCTTGCAAAATTTTAACTTTTCTTCGTTCCATTCGAACTTGTCTTATGCGATTTTGAATGTAGCCGTCATCGTTGCCTAATTTTAAATAACATTCCGCCATCATTTTATAAACATCAATGCGGTGGCTTATATCCATTATGTCTAATTCTTTCATGGCATCGTCAAATTTTTGCAGAGCTCTCGAATAATCGCCCATGGTAAAAAGTTGTAACCCTGACTGATAAGCAGGAACGGGTGTGTTGGCAAACTTAATCATTTCTTCATATTGGGGGTTCGCTGTTTTGATGTTGCTGTTTGCCGGTTTATCAAATTGAGAATTATAGGAGCTCATGGAACCCAGGGAGGCAGAAATTACGTTGGTAAACATTTTTTTCTTTATTTCTCGGGCTTCACGAGCCGACCTGTATATATTTCGGTTCTCAATTTGCCCTGATGCAGAAGGTTTATGCGGCACGCTTCCATGGCGGTAGTCCGAATAATCTACATACAAGCGACCTTGAGTGCGTCTTCTTTGGTCTGATTTAAAAACTGTACTGATGAAACTGTATAGTAAGACAATTACCATAAGTGTCAGAATTGCGAATGACCAATGCTTTGTACTCATCAGAATTTACCGTCGCTGTCTGTGGTTGAAAAACTGCCCGGGTTAGCAACTTCTGCCAAGCGGTAACTGCTATAAAATTTCGTTACAATATCCAGTTCTTCGTCTCTTTTGCCGGCAGATTCATCAATCTTTGTGTGAATACGCAAAACTATGAAAGAGGCTTTAGAGGACTCACTTTTGTTTAAAGGCTTAATCTTTAATGAATTGTCTGCGGGGTTGATCTCTTGATAATACCCTTGAACTTCGAAATCAGCTATGTCGCGCAATACTTTTCGTTGCGAATAAGCCGAATAAGATTCAAACTCAGGTCGGGTGCTGGGTTCAAAGTAAATAGGATCTCGTAAAAAATACAAGTAACCCGGAGTGCGGGATTTAGTTACGGTACCGTCAGACTGCCAAGCGTAGTCATATCTTACAGTCATTATTCTTGAATCGCTGTCAGTTCCCGTTTTGCGAGGTGTCCCCGTTATGTCGTAAAGAATTTCATCTAACGGAGTATTGCTATAGGTGAACGAATAAAAAGAAAATTGTTTAGCGTCACTGTCTATTTCATTAAATGAATAGCAAGCGCTCATCTCGCCTTCAAGATGGTCGAGCATGATGCGCGTATCAGATTGTATCTGGCTCTGGCTAACAGTGTGACGCATGGTTTCACGACCGCTGAAGTAAAAATTCCATGCAAAACCCATTAGAAGAGCAATCAAAACAACGGCAACCATTAGCTCTACTAACGTAAAGCCAATTTTCTTTGTATCATATCCCATATTTTACAACCACCGTTCCGAAGCCGAGACTAAAGTTTCTGTTGGGCTCTTTCCACTCAATGTCTAATTCCACGCGAATTTTATCGTCTGTCGGCTTTTCCAATTTTACTGTTGCGCTAAAGCGCTTGTAATAATCAGGGTAAACCATAGATTCAGCATGCTGAGGAACCAAAGGCCCGCTGACTTCTTTGTTGTTTCGAGCTATACCTAATTTTGAGGTCTTGATTTCGTTTTCTAACAGATCAAATCCGATAGAACGAATTTCTGCTATTATTGTGCGCCCTAAACTGTGGGCAACCATGAGGTTTTTTGCCTGAGCTGTTTGTTTATTGCTGCTCTGAAATAAAACTATAAGAGGCAACAACCCAAACGAAAAAATTACGATTGTTATCAATAACTCAGGCGTCGAAAAAGCTTTGCGCGTTTTATTCACTTCCCGAGCCTCCCCAGTAACCTATGTGCTGAAACTTGGGGCTCATGAAAAATTCATGGGTCGCAACTTCATAGTCTAATCTAAAGTTTGCTTCATTGTCTAGCATATCTTGGACTATTCTAAATTTTCCGTCTCCGTCAACACGGTAATACAGAGGGTTTGTGTGAGGGTGTATAACCCATAAGTCGCCATCTTGATATCTCAAGTTCATATACATATTAACATAGTTCCCAAATATTACATTTGACAATTCTGCGGTGTTGCTCATAGCGTTTGAGGCCCATTGGCTAGAAGGGCGGTCAGGGTATATTCCCATGCCCGGAAAATCAGTGATGCGCCCGCCGTTAGTTTTTATGCCGTAACAAGAATAAACTGAGGCCTCGATCGTTATTCCGGGACCTTCTATAGAAAGCATGCGGTCTTTGAAGTTTGTTGCACTTGAAGAATACGGATGATAAATAATGTTTAAGTGCCCAAGCGGCAGGCCTTTGTCATCGCGGCGCGCTATGATGTCGCCTTTGATTTTGAAGGGTCTTTCGCTGTTGTAAGAAGTGACAACAATTGTTCCTGTTCCAACGTAGGTTACGCTTGTTTCAATCTGGCAGGTGTCAAGCCAATAGACTCCGTCAAGTTGCCAAGCTCCGTCATCGGCTCTTGGTATATGAGTTTCGTCTGTGATTTTTTTGGTCACAATTCCGCGATGATTAAATTTAAAATTCGTCGGAAAAAGATTTTTGCTTACGTTGTCAGTTGATGCGCTTATAAGATCGGGGTCAGACGGCCAAAATTTTTCTTTTACCAGCGAAAACAAATTGGCGCCTGCTTGAAACGGAATTTTTAATTGGTTCCAGATAGATGAGCCTATTGAGCCGAAAACATATCCCAGACCTTCTAAAAAACCTTTGGGGTCGGGGTTGTTAAAGTATGATAAGGAAAACTGTATGAGCTCTTTGCTCGGTTGCTTAATATCGCCGGTTAAAAAGTTATATTGTATTTCAAATACTCTTGCCAATATGTTTGTGGCTTCGCCGACTTTAGGGTCGTCAGGGTCCCAGCGGTGTTCAATTCTTAAGTGCTTATCGGTTTTCGGAAAAGCCTTTTTAATTTCAAGTTGATTTGGTGCAAAATCTGCTTTTGATGCCTCAGAGCTGGGAGGTGCGTATTTCCATGGGGTTCTGCAAAAAGGGCCGCCGGGCATAAAGTTTTGCCGAGGGGTCGTGCCTCTGAAGTATGTGTCTTGGAGACTGTTTCTGAGGGTGTCAAGGATGTTTTTAATTTTAAACGTCGTTGAGTCCGGTAAAAATCCGCCGCTAACGGTGTTCTCATTTAACAAATTGTCTGCGGCATCATTCTTGTTATCTGATGGTTTCAGTAACTTGTTAAAGCTGTTCGGCGGAAAAAGAGCCCTTCCTTCTGCCGGGTAATAAGAGAGACCGTAGAAGGTGTCGGTGTACTGATATGCGTGAGATATTCCGGGAAGGTCAATGTCACCAAGGTTATAGGCACCGTAATTGTTTTTTGTAGAGCCTTGATATTGAGGGTTGTCAAGGGCTATTATACTTGGGCCGTGTAGGTAAACTCTTGATTGGAAGGGCATGTTCCAAAGATATAAACAGCCGCCGTCAGGGTTGTTCATGTCGTTTTCGATTGAATTTTGTATTACTTCGGGATTACCTCCGGAAGGAATCATATGCCCATGAATACTGAACATGGTAAAGTTGCGTGCAAAAGGCCCCATATTAAGAAGCTTAATGTCTTTAGAGACTGTATATTCCAGTTTGCTATTGGACGCTTTTTTTAAAGCGATTCTGATATCTAATCTTAAGGTGAGATACCAGTCTTTTGAAAACTCGTTATCGAATTTTTTCTTGCGATCAGTAGAATGATGATATGCGGTATCTTCATCGAGAGGACCGTTTGGAATGGGACGGCAATCTTTTATGGTAGGAAGTATTTTTTCGATTTCAAAACCGGCTCGTGTTATGTGATAGTCTTTTAATATCAATACTTGGGTTACCTTGTCTTTTAGGTCAGTAAAATCACCAAGCAAGGTAGGGTTAAGGCCGGTAGGTTTTCCGCCTTTGGGAGTTCCGGAAGTGGCGGCTTGCTGCAATAAAAGTTTGAAAAATTGTTCATCCTTATTTTCAAAACGTTTTTCTAATAGAACAAAAGCCTCGTCAGCAGCGGCTTCGGCAAGTTGACGAGTGATGGTGCGGTAAACCGACATTGATGCCTGCGAATACTCGGCAGTGCTGCTTTGCTGTAAGAACAAGCCCATGAAAGCCAGCAAACCGAGAATAAGAACTGCCACCACATACGCAAATCCTTTGCGGTCTCTTCTGTTCATTGTTGGCTCCGTCGTTAAATTCTCACCGTTTTTAAGTCTAGCACGTTAATAATAATATAGTCAAACCATTGAAAAATAAAAAACTTAATTTTTTACTTTCAAATACTCGCAAATTGTATATATTTTGTTTCAAATACTTTCACATAATCATTACAATTTGTTTTATATCTGACGATAAGCCATTGTAAGCCACTAAGGAGATTGCCATGACCGGTACTTTAAAAAAATTGATATTTGTTGCTTTTATTGTTTGCGGGATATTATTGGGAGTGCCTAATTCAGCCCCGGCAGCTCAAGAAGTCAAAGAGATTTTTCTTATTTCCTCTTTCTTGGGAGAAAGTCATGCTAATTTAAAAAAGATCCATAGACTGGCAAACGAGATGAAAAGTCAGGCCAGGCCTTTTTCTTCTAAACGACACAGAGACAGATACAGATTTGAACCGGGTGATAAGATTCCCCGTGAAATAATGTCTCTTTCAAGAAAGATGTCTGCAAGTTTTAAGATGATTAATGGCGTGCTTCATCAGTCGGATGTTAAAAATAAAGAGATTATTTTTAAGCAGTTTTTGGATGCAACAGATAGTATGAGCACTTTTTGCAAACGTGCAATAAGAGCTAACAGAGATAATAATTATGCTTTGTATCTGGCTTCAGCCCAAGGAATCGAAAAAGAAGTCGCCATAGGAAATGACTTGCTTAATGACCTTGAAATTGCTATAAATAATAGTATAGCCGAATCTGATGCAAGGAAAGAAAGTCTGTAATTTGACTTTTGAAAAGAGGTTTCGATGAAGTTCTTGAGCAGGTCTTTAAATATAGTCGTTTGGGCGGTCGTGATTTGTTGTACATCTACTTTGTATGCTGTTCAAAAAAGTGCAGTTACAGCTAAAGAACACGCCGTATCTATGATTCAAGAGGGCCTGAATTGTCTTATACTTGAACAGAATAAAAAGGCAGAAGAATATTTCATTCGAGCTAAATCGTTAGATCCTTATTCCGAACAGGCTTACAATTTTTTGGGTCTGCTGTATATGCAGGAAGACCTAAACGAAAAGGCTGAGGATATGCTTAAAAAAGCGGTTGCAATTGAGCCGATGTATCCCGAAGCTCTCAGAAACCTTGGCAAACTCTATTTAAGACAAGATAAATTTGCTCAGGCAGCGTTTTATTTGAGAAAAACTCTGAATCTCGACAACAATCAACCATATACCTGGTATTTACTCGGAATGTCGCTTTATTTCAGCGGAAGTATTGAAGAAGCAATTAAAGCATATGAAAAAGCGTTCGCAATGGAACCAAACCTCCCGGTCGAGGCTTACTACAACCTTGGGGTGGCTTTGCACGAAAATTCACAGTATCTTAATGCGGTAAAAGCATACGAAGAAGTAATTAAACAAGACCCAAAACACATAAATGCTTATAACAACTTGGGCTTGGTTTACTCTGTCTTAGGCGAAAGAGCTAAAGCGGTAAGATTATTTAACGACGTATTAAAAATAGACCCACAAAATGTGAAAGCAAGAATAAATCTTGGAAACGTCTATTTAAGCACACAAGACCTCGTCGAGGCAGAGAAAATTTATCGAAGTGCTATTTCCCTTGATACAAAAGATATTAGTCCGAGACTCAATCTTGGGGTGGTTTACTACAAGCAGGGTGATTTTGTTAAAGCTAAAACAGAATGGGAAAAACTCTTAGCCGATAACCCAAATAATGTAAGGGTTCTCTCGGTGATAGGTTCGGCATATCTCGAACAAAGAAACTACGATAAGGCAATAGAAGTATTTAAACAGATTTCTGAAGTTGTGCCCGATAACGGAAGCATTGCAAATACTCTCGGGTATTTGTTGGCAGAGCAAAATGTTGAATTAGAGCTGGCTGAGAAGTTAATCGAAAAAGCAATTAAGCTTGATAAGGTCAATCGTGCAACTTACTATGATTCGTTGGCTTGGGTTTATTACCGACAAGGAAAATACGATAAAGCTTATGAAATTTTAGATAGGGCTTTGAAAATATTTAGGCTTTCTCATTCTCCGGTATCAACAGACGTGCACTACCACATGGGAAAACTCAGAGAACTCAAAAAAGATTTTGAACTGGCTAAAGAATCATACAGGTTGGCAATTAAAAGTAATACAGACAAAGAAATCGTAAGGCTTGCTTCCGAAAGTTTGCACTTAATAGAAAACCGATAAAATGTTTAATAAAATCACAAAAAACAGGTTCGGGCACCTGTTTTTTTCTTTATTCATCTTTACTCTCTTGTTTGTAATCTTTTTTTACACCCGAGAAACTCTTGAAAATTCTTATCCTGCTTTTTTTGTGTTTTTAGGGGCAACCTTCTTAACTTTGTCGGCTATATACGTAATTTATGGTTTTTCTAAGCTCAACTTAGACAGAACAGCATACTTGCTATTGGGTTTTATAGGTGTCATTTGCGCTTATTTTGCAGCTCAACCCATGGTTAAAAGAGCAGAGACCATGAGAAAAAATGCAGGTATTTGCGCTCAAACACTTAAGATTACCGCTTCAATAGCTTCTACAGGCGCGGAACAAGTCAATTTAAATGCTATTAAATTCAGAAACGAACTTTACTCGTCAGTTTCTGAATTTATCGGTGAAAATATTAAAGAGCCGGTTTTATTTATTTTTTTGTTGGCTTTATCACAATTATTGTTAGCCTCAGGAATCGGATTATGGATAGGAAACGGTATCGATAAAATTTCCCATTTGATTCCTGTAGCACTTGTGGCAGCAATTGCCGACATCTGGAGCGTTGCGGCGGGTGCGACTTCTGCTATTGTTGTGTCACCTATAATGAATTACTTTTTTTTGAGATTTCCGGTATTCGGAAGCTCATCAATACCTTACCTAATTGGATTAACAGACTATTTGTTTTTTGGTATATTTTTTCAGGCTTCGGTAAGATATAATCTCGGAGTAGTTAAAAACACATTTTTATTGGCACTTTCGTTTTTGGTTACGGTGGCATTTGCACTTTTTTATGGCTTAGGTTTGCCTGTTTTGCCATTTATGGGCTTGTTTTTTGTCCTTGGAAACCTTAAACTACTTAAAATAGATAAAGAAGATAAAAAAGAAATACTTTTATTTATGCTTGCTATAGGTTTAGTATTCACCCTTATTACTTTTTTTATGAAATAATAGTTTTGGAGGTCTCCTATGCTTCGTTTTTTTAAAATGAACGGAATTGGAAACAGCTTTATTTTTTTTGATGAAAATATTCAGGATTACTCTTGTATCAGAAAACCTGAAAGAATAAGGGCAGTTTGCGACCCGGGAACCGGAATCGGCGCGGATGGTGTCGTATTTGTGATGCCTCCGGGCGATATTGATAAAAATAATTGCAAAATGGAAATATATAATTCAGATGGAAGCCGGGCAGAAATGTGCGGCAACGCACTGCGATGTGTGGCTCACCTCTATCTCTCGCAAAGAGGAGATAGAGAAAAAGTTTCGATAGAAACTGATTGCGGTGACAAAACCGTAACTTTGGCAGAGAAAACAGATGCTGTTGTGTTATACAAGGCTCAAATAGGTAAAGCATCATTTGATCTGGTTTCTAAGGGGGAACTTATCCCTGATTTTTCGGGCAATTTTGCATTTGACGGTAAAGATTACGCGGTCGAATATGTTAATGTCGGCAACCCTCACGCCGTGTTGTTTTTAAAAAAAATGCCTTGTGAGCAGAAAATTAAAAAAATCGGTAAGGCGATAGAAAATCATAATAACCACCCAAAAAAAATAAATGTTGAGTTTGTTGAAATTACATCACGGAATAGTTGTAACGCTCAAATATGGGAAAGAGGTTGCGGCATAACCAAAGCATGCGGAACCGGGGCCTGTGCAATTGTTGCGGCAGGAATAAAAAATGGGCTTTTTGACAATAAGGTAAAAGTTTCGATGCCCGGAGGAAGCCTAACAATTGAACAAGACAAAGGAAAGAATCTTTATATGACCGGGCCTGTTCAAGAAGTAGTTTACGGGCACTTATCAGGGGTTTTTGTAAGTGCCCTCAGAAAAATATGATGTTTTAACCGACAGCCCGATTATATCGGGCTAATTTATTTTATCGGAAACATCATCAGGATGAACAATATATTCGATGAAGCGTGCTCTTATCTGACCGGCTAAATATTCACCTAAGTCCGAACCGTCTCCTGATTCAAAGTCAGAGTAACAGTCGGGATGAATGATTTGGAACTTTGCAAAACCGATAACTCTTATGGGTACTTTTAATCCGTTAAGATTTTCATCTTTGGTATAGGTCCCGTTCAGATTTATTTCGTCTGTGTCTTTTAGATCATATATGGTTGTGCCTGTTGCTATCGTGCTATATTCGCCGGCTTCACTGCCGATATCAGTTATGGGGACTATAATAAACGAACCTGATGCATAGTTAACGGCGTCTTCGGTAGAGGACGCAAGGTTTCCCGATTCGGTTATTAATCGGTCGTTAAGGTTTATGGCCTGGCTGTAACCGTATTTAAGACGGTTAATGTAGTCTGTGACGGCAGCAGCATTTTCTTCGCCGTCATCGTAGTTGTTGCGTATGTTGTCCGGGTCTATTCTGCCGTAGTTGTATTTAATTTTGTTCTCTTTGGCGGAAGTCTTGCCAACAATGGCTTTTTCGGCTAACGAACCAAGTAATACATTGTTAAGCACAAGGCGTTTTGAAGATATATCGGTGTGATTGTGTCCGCCCATAAAAGAAAACTTGCCCTTGCCCAAATCGCCTCCGATATATTTGCAGTAGGCTTTTCCGGGGTAATAACCGAATATTTTTACTCTGCTCTTGATTGTGTTGTTGGTAAAAGAGGAGGTCTTTCCTGTGCCTGTTTGAGCGGTCGGAGTATGGCACTGACATTCAGGTTCAAGTGAATAGGCGGTATTCATAGTGAACTTCGAACTAACTCCTGCTGTATTAATAGTTGAATAAGGGGATCCGCAAGGGTAATAATCATATTCGATGTTTTCAAATGCGATACAATACTCAAAGGCATTGGCTCCGGTTTTTCCTTCGTTAATTCCTTTTTGCCACAAAGTTAAATCAAGGGTTTCGGGGGCAAAACATTGAGCATAAAGAAACCCGCCGTTTATAACGTGTTCTCGAATTTTATTGACCATTTCGAATCTCATCTTTTGCAGAGCTGTGGCATAACCTTCTCCAAACCACAGATTATAATCGCCGCTGATGCCTCCGCCAATGTCAAAATACTTGGTGACTATATTCGCGTCATCTGTGTAACCGTAAGAAGTTGCCAGCTGTGACAAATCAGAGCTGTTGCAGGTTTTGCATAGCGCAGAGGGGTATTCGGTCCAACGATTTCCGCCTATACCGACTCGGTCCGCACATCTCACTTTCCCCGAAAAACCGCAGCTAGAATTTAGATTCCAGACATATTTGTATTTTGTTGTGCGGTATGAAACAACTTGAGAGTTGTTGTTTAAAGAGTTTGCACAGTTTGCACATAAATATTTGCCAATAGAAGATTTTAAAGTGTTAAGAGCAGCTTGAGCCGCACTTGAAGAGGTGAAGCCGGAGGCGTTGGTTTCATTGTAAAATCTGTCTCGGCACGAATAGTTGAATCTTGAACAGCCTTCGCCGCAGCCTGTAAAATCTTCATGATGAAGATGGAGCCAATTATATTTGTCTAATTCGCCGGCCATTATATCGGAATCATAGTAGGCAAGACACCTAGAAGAATCAAAAGTCCCTCTTTTGAAAAAATTGGGTGTTTCAGGTAAAGCATAAGGCCCATAAGGAATACACGCAATTCTTAATATTTTCTCGACCGGGTCTGCTCCGGTTTGCGAAGAGTAAACAGCAACGAGGGGCCTGTCATATAATTCAAGTATCTTATAGGTTTTTGCGTTTACTGCGTCGTAGATCTCTCGTAGCAGTGACATGTCTGCTATTTCATAATAAACTTTATATTGAGAAGATTCGAGCATGGCTATTATGTTTTCTGAGTAGGGGAGCAAAAATGAACCGCCGCGGTAACCTAATACCCATTCAACGGGAGTGTAGCTTTCATCGTTTTCTTCACCGGTGTGTAAACACCAAAAAGCGGCTCCGTAAGCACGCAACATTGATTCGTAATCATAGGTAACTTTCCCCTTTTTGTCAACGGTAGTTATCTTTTGTGCTGAGTCCATGGGGATAAGTATCATCTTATAGTCTTCGTCTTGTGGCAGTGATACTGTGTCGTCTTCTATGGATTCGCCAAGTTTGATTATATATTGGCGGTCTTTTATAAATCCTTCGCCTTCGCCAAATATTGCGCAACTGTATTCTGTGAAGCTGTCTTTGGTTATGCCATGGGGAATCGCTAACGGAGCTATACCCGACGACTCAGATTTGTCTGTTTCACCGGAATTGTCGCGGTTTGCATAAACAGCCATAGAATTAACGTTTACTATTTTTGCAAAAAATAAACCCACATCATGTTTTGATTTAATAGAAAGTTTGTTCAATTGGGCATCTATTTCTATGGTGCTCTCATCTGCAACTGACTTGGGCAGACCGTTCATTTGTATCATTTCTCTTACATGCAGTTTTACAGAGGCTATGTCAGGTTCAGACAGATTGTTTCCCGGGGTTGCTGATTTGAGTTTTAACATGCGGTCGAAACCGGCTTTCCAAGCCGCGTCGACTGCTGTTTGAAGTTTGTTTTGTTCGTGGTAGGTGTATCCAACATCTATGGCAAGAGCGGTCATGCCAAGAATAAAAGTAGAGGCTAATGCTGTCATTAGCAGAATTGAACCTGACCTTAAAAAATGATTTTTTCTTTTCATGTTGCTCTCCTGATGCTTTGCTTAGTCAGGCGATTTTATTCTTTTTTCTCTGTGGCGGTCGCAGAGAGCCTTATCTTGCCGGATTTATTTTGACTGCCAATCAATGAACCTATGAGAGGGGTAATTATTTCGAGATCATAGGTTGCACTCACGGTTATGGAAAGTGAATTAGCGCCCCAGCCCTCTATAGTTGGTGAATTATCGGGATTGTCGGTATTGTATGATTTGATGGGCATCATCGGAGACTGGTTCTGCCAAAAGGCTTCTGTTATAGATGCTACGGTCGGGTGAGTCGTTGAAGTAAAAAGATTTTTTGCCACAAGGGGGCGAATGCGTTTCGTGCCCGCTCTGGCGGCTTGAATACATTGATGGTTCAGGTTTGACAAACAATGCATAGAACGACCGAAATCGAATATGCCGATGATTATAAATATAAAAATAGGAAGAACCAAAGCCATTTCTACAACAGCTTGTCCTTTGGTTTTTTGTTTGTTTGACATAATGTGTTTAATTTTATTTTTCATATTTTATTAACGTAAAAATTCTGATTCTTTAGATACTGCCATTGCAGCTATAAGTATACTGGTCTTTTTGCGGGCCGCATCTAGTAATATCTGGTAAAAGGGTGTCATCATGGGAGTTTCATATGTTATGGTGAGCTTTATAACATTCCCTTTAGTTTCGGGGAGTTCAAGCCGTTCAAGTTTGTGAATTTTATATTCGCCTTTCCACCATGTGGGTTTCAGTTTGTTGGCATATTCAGTAATTTCAGCGTCGCTTTTTTTGTTTTCTGCCCCCCAAGAGGCCGTGTCACTGACTATTTGCTGTAACGTTAAATAGTTATAAATACTAAACCCGAAATCAACAAGCCCGCCGACAATAATCAGCAGAAAAAACGGAAAAACTATGGCCAACTCAACTACTGCCTGGCCTCTGCTTCTTTTCTTTCGAGTCAGCAATGCTTTAACCCCCATATTTACTGCCAATCTTTTCTTAACTCAATTGTACACGAATAAGCTAAAAAAGACAATACGATGAAAAATATCTTTTTGTTACGGTATTTTTTTCAGTATTAAATAATCTGAGGTAATATCGTCATACAACTTTATTAACTCTTCTCCTTCATCTATTAAGATATTATAAGTTCGCTTTAAATAAACCGGCGAAGATGCATTGGTCGGGTCTATTATGTAAATGAGCTGAGAAGGTGCGCCATTGTTAATCATATAATAGGTTTCTAAGTTTTCTGCCGCTGCAGTTGTCCAAATCTCTGCAGAATCAGAGGCTACACTGGCTTCATCATAAAAAGCAGTATTAGATTTCAACGGAGAGTTTATGACGTTGCCGTCAATTTCAAGATTTTCTCCATAATCTGAGGTGAATTCTATGCTTGGAATACCGTTTCCCGTATCTTTCCAAGTTTTTTCAATCTCGCCGCCCGCAAGCTTATAATCCAATTTGTTCTGCCATATGCCTTGAATAAGAGTCTCAGAAGTTACATTTGCCCAGGTTGCGGTATCTGTTCCTGTCCCTGTCCCGGTTCCCGTGCCTGTGCCTGTGCTCGTGTCGGTTCCCGTGCCTGTAGACGAATCAGTCTCTGTTCCGGTAGAAGTGGACGTAGATGTTGAGGTTGAAGTGTCGGGGCCTGCAGGGTTTTCGCCGCCTCCGGGAAATGCTGCCCTTTGCCATACCTTATGGTGCGATATGTGTGATGGGTGCCTTTTCGCCGGCCATGGAACGAACCCTAACCAATAGCCTGTTAGGTACGGAACAGTTGGGCCTTTATGCCGCGGCCGCCAAGATCGCCATGATCATTATGCTTGTAGCAAGCGCCTTCCAGACCGCCTGGGGGCCATTCTCGCTATCACTCTATAAACAGCCTGATGCAGCGCGGACCTACAATTGGGTCTTAAAATTATTCGCTCTGGGTATGTGCGCCTTTGCGTTGATCTTGACGCTGTTGGCGGAACCACTTATTCGCTTTCTTGCCACAGCCCGTTACAGCGGTGCCGTGTGCG
>MWDD01000066.1 GCA_002070375.1 bacterium ADurb.Bin157
ATGATGAGCCCAACCAAAAATTTACTTTGAGGGTAAGCGACGCAACAAAAGGCGTTCTCCTTGCTGAATTGCAAAGCGATTTAACCCCGGGAACTTACACAGTCAGTATTCCCCAGATTGTGTTCACTGCGGAAAATGGCAAAATGTTCCGTCTTAAAGGCTTAACATACAGCTTTAAAATTCAATAACCAATCAAAAAGAAACTCCCCTTAACGGGAGTTTTTTTTTTACATTTTAAAAGCGAGGTAAAGTGAGTGGACAAAAAACATATAGACATCTCTGTGTTAAATGAAATATCACAAGCCATATCCCACTTGACCCCCGATGCCGCATTGCGATTTTTGTCAGAGAAGGTTATGAAGGTAACCCGGGCAGCGTGCACACTGTTTTTAACCCAGCACGAAAAAAGCAACCAGATGGCACCTTTTGTAACAACATACGCCGATTCTGAACATGAAAGCTTTGAGCAGTCCGAAGTTTTTCTGAAGGAATGCTTTAAATACTATATAAAGTATCATGAAACCTCGTCTTCAATAACGAATTCATGCGTCGAACCTGCCATATCAGATTTTAATTACCGATTTTATGCTTGGCCCGTAATTTTGGCGGGCAAGCCTATTGCCATGCTTGTTGTTGCCGGTTTTCCGGACTCAGAAGAGATTTCAAGCGAGACCAAAAGCTTTATAGAAACAATTAGCCCGTTCATGGGCTCTTTGTTCGACAATCAAAGACTTGAGAACGAGATGATTCACAAAAATTCAAGATTGTCGGCACTTTATGAGATATCACAGCAAACAGAATCAGCTATAGATTTTAGAAACGTTTACAGCGCCTTGAGCAAGGTTGCGCGCAGCTTTATCATTTTTGACGCATATCAACTATATTTTTTATCTCATGACGGCACTCTACTTGAAGCCAAGAGCAATGAGCCCGGCTCAGAATCTCTGCCCAAAACCATAAAAATCGGCGAAGGTCCTATTGGATTGGCAGCCAAAAAGTGCGAGCCGCAGCTTGCTTACATGGGCGAATTTAATTCTGTATTAATACTTCCGATTGAAGTTTCCGGCAAACTGATCGGAGTGTTTGCCATTGCAAGCCACAAAGCTTATGCATACCGCAATGAAGACGTAATCGGACTACAGATTATTGCTTCACACATTGCCTCAATAGACATGATGTTTAAAGACCTCTTAAGTTTAAAGGGGTTCACAGAAAGAATTCTAGACAGCATGCATTCCGGAGTTTTGATTTTTGACAAAGAGGGGAGAGTCAGTTACGCAAACCCCGAAATAAAGTTAATGATGCGAATGAATTTTCCCGACTCTCCTGATGGGTGGAGCCCGATAACAAGTGAAGAAAAGCTTCCCGGCGAATTAAATGACTTGATGGTCTATGCTTTAAAAAACAATTTAACAATCGAAAACAGAAAACTTAGAATCAAATTACCCGGTGCCACCTTCAGAGACCTAGAAGTCAATGCCTTTCCCTTCAGAAGCGACGAGACGGGGGCCATGCTTGGAACTGCTTGCTTCATAAAAGACATAACTCAGCTTTCAGCGATGGAAGAACAGTTAAGAAGAGCAGACAAGCTTTCAGCAATAGGGATGTTGGCTGCCGGCATCGCTCATGAAATACGCAATCCTTTAACGGGCATGAAAATGATAACTCAGCTTCTTGAGTCGGAGTATGATGAAGATGATCTTGATAAGCGTGAACCGCTCGGCATTATTCAAAAAGAAATTAATCGTTTAGAGGGAATCGTAGGTAATTTACTCGATTTTGCAAAGCCGGGCAAATTTAAAATAGTTGAAATTTGCCTCAAAAAAGTGCTGGATGACTGTCACGCCCTAATTAAGAACCAATTAAGAAAACAAAACATTGCATATAGCCTAGAATGTGCTTCTGATCAAGCGAGAATAAAAGGAGACCCGGATCAAATAAAACAAGTTTTTATAAATATAATGACCAATGCCATTCAAGCCCAAAGTAACGGCGGCAAACTTGCGGTTAAAATTTATAAGCGGGAAGATCTTTTGATTACTGAATTTCGGGACTCAGGTTTGGGTATAGCACAAGATAAAATGAGGAATATATTTAACCCATTCATGACAACAAAAGAAGACGGAACAGGGTTAGGACTTTCAATGGCACAGCGCATAGTTGAAGAACATGGGGGCAGAATAGAAGTACAAAGCGAAGTTGGCGAAGGCTCTACTTTTGGCGTTTGCTTGCCTCTTAAATCAGATTTTTATATTGCCTTCTCGAATCAATCAGAAACGCAAGGAAAATAAAATGTTAATTATAGGGATTTCAGGGCAAACAGGGGCAGGAAAATCAACAACGGCAAACATTCTTTCTGAGCTGGGTTATGGAGAAAATCTAGAGGTTGATTCGGTTGGACACGAGCTCCTTACTGACGCTAATATACAATCAATTTTAGTTAAAAACTTCGGCAAAGAAATTATTGACTCATCAGGAAGAATTGATCGCAAAATATTAGGTCGAAAAGTCTTTTCCGGAAAAGAAAACACTATAATACTCAATAACATCATGCATCCCGCAATGGTAAAAAGAATTGACGACTATATCAACGAACGCAAAAACCAAGGAATAAACTCTATAATAATTAATGCGGCGTTATTATTTACTATGAAACTAGACTTACTTTGCAACAAACTAATATATGTCCAATCAGATCCTCAACTAAGGTTAAGGCGTTTGGTTCAGTATAGAAGCTTACCTGAGGATAGAGCGAAAGAGAGACTATTCTCTCAAGATAAGCTTCCTGAAAACAGAAAAGACGTAATAATTATCGAGAATAACGGCAACGAGAGGGAACTAAAGGCAAATATTATTAAAATTGCCAAACAGTATTTATAAATTAGTAAAACGCTTTATATATTCCCCGTATTTTTTTCTTCTACTGTGATATCTTCTTCGCCTGCTTTTTCGGCAAGCCCCATGATTTTGTTATATATTTTTTCACCGAGTTCGGGTTTTAGTATTTTTTCCCATACAGTCTGTTTTTCGTTCATTGAAATAAGCTTAACATCTTTTTCACTGATAGCTATAAAAGCGACCGGTTCAATTGTTGCGCCACCACCGGAACCGCCGCCAAAAGAATTTTCGGACTTCCCGCTTCCGCCGCCCGCCCCAAAGCCGAAAGAGACTTTCGTAACAGGAACAACTGTCCAATTTTTAAAGGTGGTTGGTTCACCAATAACGGTTTTAGAATTTATGGCAACTTTCAGTTCAGATAAAACAGTTTTAACAAGAGTATCTATACCCATTTGTTGTCAAACCTCCAGAATTTGTAACAATAGTATCAGAAATTACACAAAATACAAAGTTATTTGTACAGAAAAAAATAAAACTTGCATAAGTGACTATAAAGTGTTAGAATTCGCTCTCGGACTGCTTTAAGGTAACAAGAAAAGAGAAATGCAACAAAACCGCCGGTACAGTGGGTCTTGTTGTATTTTTATTCATATGAAAGGAAGAGTAATGAACGGCGACCACGAAAAAATAACAACCGATGTTCGTGAGTTTGTTGAGTCTTCTTTTTGCTTTGAAATTTACGATGTAACCTATAAGCAGATTCACCGCCAAATGGTCTTGGAGGTAATCATAGACTCTCCGGATGGCGTATCAGTTCTTGATTGTGAAACCGTCTCGCGGGGTCTTGGCAAATACCTAGACGAAGCAAACCTCATTGATCAAGAATACACTTTGGAGGTTTCCTCGCCCGGGGTGGAACGGTATTTCAAACGACCGGTTGACTACGTGCGACATATAGGGAAAAAAGTCAGATTTAAGATAAAGATTCCGAGCAGTGACAGAAGCGAATCTTTCCGGGGTTGTTTGAAGGAATTTTCACCAGAGTGTATTAAGGTTCAAACCGAAAAGGGGCTCCGCGAGTTCTCGCAAGAATCAGTTATTGAAGCCCAAGCAGTGTTTGAGTTTCCAACAAAGTTAAAGCGTGAATAGCGGTGGAGGTAAAAAGTGGCAAAGTTTAATTTAATAGAAGCATTAAAAGAAATCATAGGCGAAAAGAATATACCTATGTCCATATTGGTATCTGCGATTGAAGACGCTCTTGCAGTAGCTTACAGAAAGAGTTTTGACTCTGACGAAGACATAAAGGTAACCCTAAATCAGGAAACAGGCGATTTTACGGTTATTTCACGTCGAGTAGTCATTGACAGTGAGGAGCTGGAAGAACCGGATCGTCAATACACTCTTGAAGAAGCAAAAGAGTTAGATCCTGATGCTCAGCCCGGCGACATCGTCGAAGAAGACGTCACCCCGCCTACCTCAAGCTCTTTTGGTCGCATTGCGGCGCAAACGGCACGACAAGTTGTCAATCAAAAACTAAAAGAAGCTGAACGCGGCATGATTTTTGAAGAATTCAACAGCCGTATAGGTCAAATTTTAACGGGAAAAGTTCAGCGTGTAGAACGGGGGAATGTTTATGTTGAATTCACCCGGGGCGAAGCCGTTCTTCCCACAAAAGAACAGATTCCCGGTGAAGTTTTCAGACCTAACGACCGCATAAAATGTTATATTCAGGAAGTTAAGCCCACCCCGAAAGGACCACAAATAATTTTGTCACGCAGTTCATCAAAATTTGTTGAAATGCTTTTCAAACAGGCTGTTCCTGAAATTGAAGACGGTATTGTAGAAATAAAATCTTCATCTCGAGAAGCAGGTCTTCGGGTAAAAATATCCGTAGCCACTTCTGATTCGAAGGTAGACCCGGTCGGCTCTTGTGTTGGTCTCAAAGGAAGCCGAATCAAAGGGATCGTAGACGAACTGAACGGGGAAAAAATCGACATAGTTCGCTACAGCGAGGATCCCGTAGAGTATGTAACCAATGCTCTTAGCCCTGCTAAGATTCAATCTGTGCGGGTAGCAGAAGATCGTCGATCTGCTTTAGCCATAGTAAGTCAGCCTCAATTGTCGCTGGCTATAGGCAAAGAAGGACAAAATGTCAAGTTGGCTTCTAAGCTTACCGGCATAAAGATTGACATCAAGACAGAAAAAGAGATTGAGGACATGAACGCTGC
Source organism: bacterium ADurb.Bin157 (assembly GCA_002070375.1). Classification (GTDB taxonomy): domain Bacteria; phylum Muiribacteriota; class Ozemobacteria; order Ozemobacterales; family Ozemobacteraceae; genus MWDD01. The sequence goes on from MWDD01000066.1 coordinate 5,067, forward strand.
CAATGGCACCAAAGATTAAAGCACGGAGATAACGGATGGGTTTAAGATTACACGAAGCAAGTAAAAAGTTTAATATCACAAATAAAGAAATGGCCGCTTTGTTGGCTGAATTAGGTTACGAGGGAAAAACCAATCCTCTTTCCGGCTTACCTGACGATTGCGTTGAAATGCTTGAAAAACATTTTTCTGACAAATCCAAATCAGAAAAGAACGCAGCCGGCAAAAAAGCTGTTGAATCAAAAGCATTAGCTCCTCAAAAACCTCAAAAGGGAACTCCGAGCAAGGCTGTTGAATCTAAACCGGTTACTCAGCCTAACACTGTAACGGAAACTGAGCGGCAAGAAGAAGAAAGACGCGAAAGAAAACGCGCCGAGTCAAAACGAGAAAAGGCTGAAAGAGAGCGCTTAGAAAAAGAGAAACAGGCTGCCCTGGACAAATCAAAACATGACAAGAAAAAATCTCATGTAAAGCCTGTTTTGATTGAAGATGACGAAGATGAGCTGGAAGTAGCAAAACAAATAACAATTATAAAAACTGCTCTTAATCCTAAAAAGGATGTCCAGACTCCACTAAAGAAAAAAAGCACGAAAAATAAAAGCAAACGAGCCCATTTTTCGAAGAAAGTTCAAGCCGAAATGCGAGAAGCTGAACGCCAAACAGAAGCCATTTTAGACCGTTCAAAAGTAAATATAGACAATGATGAATCCGACAGCCTCCCTAAGATTGTTGTTCCGACGGACGTTACTGTAAGTCAATTAGCCAAATATTTAGAAGTTGATGCTATTTCAATAATTAAACAACTTTTTGGTATGGGTGTTGTTGCAAGTCTTAACCAACGCCTTGAAGATGAAATAATACAACTTATCGGGAACGAGTTCGGTAAAGAAATCATTTTTTCTGAAAATGTTTTTAACATTGAAGACACCCCCGATTCAGAGTTGGATAAACGCATAAGACCGCCTGTTGTAACAATAATGGGTCACGTGGACCATGGAAAAACTTCATTAATCGACCATATTCGCAAAACCCACGTTGCCGATAAAGAAGTTGGCGGTATTACCCAACATATTGGTGCATATCAAGTGCGCTTGCCCAACGGCACAATTACTTTCATTGATACTCCCGGGCACGAAGCATTCACAGCAATGCGTGCGCAAGGAGCCCTTGTAACTGACATAGCAGTTCTTATCGTTGCGGCGGACGACGGGGTTCAACCACAAACAATTGAAGCCATTCATCATGCGCAGGCAGCCAATGTACCTATAATTGTAGCTATTAATAAAGTTGATAAACCCGAAGCCAACATTGAAAAGGTAAAACAGCAACTTATGCCTTTTAACCTGGTCTCTGATGACTGGGGCGGACAAACAACTATGGTTCCCATATCTGCCAAAAAAGGAACCGGAATTGCTGATTTGCTTGAGATGATTTTGCTTCAAGCCGAAATCATGGAATTAAAAGCTAATCCCAACAAGGCCGGGATAGGCACTATTATTGAAGCCCGACTAGACAAGGGCATGGGGCCTATGGCAACCGTTCTTATTCAAAACGGTAAAATTCAGTTAGGCGACCATATAATTTGTGGTTCTTCTTTCGGCAGAGTAAAAGCATTAGTAAATGATTCCGGCGCCCGCGTAAGAGAAGCGGGGCCTGCTTTCCCTGTAATGGTTCTTGGTCTGAATGAAGTTCCAACCGTCGGCGATAAAATGGCGGTAGTTGAAAGTGCAAAATTTGCGCGCTATGTTGGCGAGCTTCGCCACAAAAAGGCACGTGAAGAAAGACTTTCAAGAGAAAACCGCATGAAACTGGCTGATCTGTTTAAGCGAGTAACAGAGGGGCAAGCCAAAGACCTAAATGTCATAATCAAGGCAGACGTTCAGGGTTCATCAGGAGCGATGAAAGACGCCCTAGAAAGATTGAGCACTGATGAGGTAAAAGTCAATGTCATTCATACCGGTGTAGGCGGCATTACAGAAGCTGACGTAAATTTGGCTTCTGCCAGCAATGCTATAATTATCGGATTCCATGTCAGACCGATGACAGGTGTTGAAGAAGCCGCAAAATCAGAAGATGTTGAAATCAAAGTGTTCAGAATTATCTATGATGCAATTGATGCTGTTAAATTAGCACTCAAAGGCATGTATGATCCTGAATATGAAGAAGAAGTAATCGGCCGTGCCGAAGTCAGAAAAGTTTATAAAGTCAGCGGTATCGGAACAATTTGCGGCTCATATATTCTTTCAGGGACAGTAAACAGACAAGCTTCAGTTCGCATAGTTCGCGACGGAGTGGAAGTTTACGAAGGCAGAATAGCCTCTTTAAAGCGTTTTAAAGATGATGCCCGCGAAATAAATGCCGGGTATGAATGTGGAATCGGTATTGAAAATTATAATGACATAAAAGATAACGATATTCTTGAGTTTTTCCGACTTAAAGAAATTGAAAGAGTATTATAATTCATGAGCAGAAGACAAGAACGAGTTTCTGAGCTATTGTTGCGCGAGTTGTCTACGCTAATATACCAAAAGGTCTCTGACCCGAGAGTTCGGGGCGTGCATATTGTAAATGTTGACATCAGCCCCGATTTTCATCTGGCCCGAGTTCTCTACAGCTTTTTAGACAATGGTCATGATGCAGAAACCGTTCAAAAGGGACTTGATTCCGCAAAACCATTTCTTAGAAAAGAGCTTAAAAAAGTTCTTTTGTTGCGTGTTCTACCGGAATTGGCGTTTTTTTATGACCCATCCATAAAACAGGGCGATAATCTGTTGGAACTACTGAGAAACATACATGTTTCCGACTCTTGATCCTAAGGATATACCTTATGAATGTTTTGTGGCCTTGTAATGAATATAACAACCAAATTAATTTAATTTGCGAAAAACTTGATGAAGCTAAAAATCTGTTTTGCATTGCTCACCCATATGCAGACGGAGACGCACTCGGTTCTCAATTAGCTTTGTATCATTATTGTAAATCAGTTGGAAAAAATTGTGTTTGTTTAAATTTTGATCCAATTCCCGAACAAATTTCTTGGCTCAAAGGAGCGGAGCTTTGTACTGATTTTTTACCCGAAAACATCAATTTTGATTTGGCATTTTTGATGGAAACAACAGAAGCTAAAAGGATGGGCGACAGAGTCAGTTTTTTTGAACAAGCTTCTCATTTGGTTCATCTTGATCATCATGTTGATGTTAAAGGTCTCGGACACACAAACATACTTGACGAAAAAGCCTCTTCGACTTGTGAGATACTTTATAACATACTTGAAAAAACCGGTAATCCTTTAAATAAAGAATGCCGCGAGGCTCTATATGTTGGAATTATGACAGATACGGGCAATTTTAGGTATAACAACGCGACCTCACGTGCTCATGAAGTTACCGCCAAAATTATCGGCAACGATATTTCAGTTGACGACATTTACAAACTGGTATATGAAAATACTAGCTACAACAGAGTTTTGATGCACGGTATAACAATGGCAAGAACCGAAAAGTTGTGTGACGGCAAATTATTCTCAAGTTGGTTAACTCAAAAAGATTTTGAAAACAACAATGCTTCTGAAGTCGATGCAGACGGCGTAATTAGGCACCTTAGTTGCATTAAAGGCAATGAAATTGCCATATTATTCAGAGAACTCGATTCGAATAAGGTAAAAATAAGCTTTAGATCAAGCGGAAAAATTGATGTTTTAAACATTAGCCGCGAATTTGGTGGCGGGGGGCATACTTTAGCCGCAGGAGCCACGATTGAAGGCAACATTGATGAAGTTAGACATAGAGTTTTATCTGCAGCTTCAAAAGCAATAAATTCTTTATAAGTTGGTTAAAAAATGTCAGACGGGCTTTTAATTGTTTATAAAACCAAGGGTTGCACTTCACATGATGTGATAAACAAAATTCGTCGTAAATACAAGATCAAGAAATGCGGACATTCAGGCACTCTTGACCCGATGGCGCAAGGCGTTCTTTTAGTTTTTATTGGTAAGGCACTTAAGTTATTAAACTTTTTACCTAAGGAAAAACTTGATAAACAGTATTTGATGCGCATAACACTGGGTGTTACGACAGATTCTTACGATGCTACCGGCAAGATCACCGGCGAAAACAATAAAGGCCTATCTGTCAGCGACGAAGAAATCAGCGAGGCTCTTAAAAGTTTTTCGGGTATTATAGATCAAATTCCTCCAATATTTTCTGCGGTTAAAGTCAAGGGCAAAAGAGCCTATGAAAAGGCCAGAGCGGGCGAAGATTTTGAAGTTGCAAGCCGAAAGGTTAATATTAAGTCCATCGAACTTATAAATAACTATATAGATGATAATCGACGAAACCTTGTTATAAGAGTTAGCTGTTCCCGCGGAACTTATGTAAGATCTATCGCCCATGAATTGGGCCAAAAACTTGGATGCGGCGCCCATTTATCTTATCTTCTCAGAGAAAAAGTCGGAGACTGTTCATACAACCGAGCTTTTCCCATGTGGAAGTTAGACAACGCTATTACTTTTGAAAATTCAGAATCTTTTATTAAAATGGAAGACATTTTACCAATTTCAAGAATAACGGTTACCGATGAAGGTGCTGAACAAATAAGACATGGCAGACCAATAGCCAGAGCTCATATTATTGGTATGGAAGCAGAATCTGATCACAGTCACGATCAAATTTTAATGCTTAACAAATCAGGCAAACTTCTCGGATTGTACAGAAAAGGCACTGCTCAGTCTGACGCCGGCAGCTGCGTCTTATTGTTGCCAATAAAGGTTTTCAATGACAATGAAGATTAACAACCTTCTGGGGAACTATTCAACTAAAGAACCCTGTGTTTTGGGAATCGGCTTTTTTGACGGAGTGCATGTCGGTCATCAAATGCTTATTTCCGAAATATTAAAATATGGAAAAGCCCATTCGTTGCCTTCTGTAATTTTTACTTTCGATCATTCACCACGCAAATTTTTAGCCCCCGATATATTTAGAGGTTATATTACTACACCCGAAGAAAAATTCAGTTATATTTTAAGTTTAGGTATATCGAATATAGTTTTCAGACCTTTTGACCAAGAGTTTTCTAAATTGGGGCACCTAGAATTTATTGAAGATATAATCATAAACAAATTACAGGCTCAAACTGTTTTTGTTGGTTTCAATTTTCATTTTGGTTCTGAAAAAAACGGAGATGCAAACTTTTTAAAATCTGAATTAAAAAGACACGGTCGAGAATGTAAAATTGTCGACAAAGTGCTGATTGACGATGAAATCGTTTCGAGTTCAATTATAAGATCTGCAATAGAAGCCGGAGACTTTGACCGTGCAAACCTGTTTTTAGGCAGAGAAGCCAGTTTTTCCGGTGAAGTTGTGCATGGTGACAGCAGGGGACATCTTTTAGGTTTTCCTACTGCTAATCTTGCATTGAAAAGAACAGAAAAAATACTTCCGCCCAATGGTGTTTACGCTTGCTACACCGACACCAACATAGGCACCTACCCTTCTATTGTAAACATAGGTTACCGGCCAACTTTTGACAGAGACACACATTTATTGGAAGCTCATCTAATTGGCTTTTCAGGTGATCTTTATCATCAAACCATAAGAATTAGATTTGTGAAACGCCTCAGAGACGAAAAGAGATTCGACACTGCCGAATCTCTGATTGAGCAAATAAACACCGATAAAGCTTTTGCACGGTGTATTTTGTAATTTTTAAATACTCAGGCCAAATCCGCTAAATTATCTCCTATAGCAACATCGCAAACCAATGGGATATTTAGAGAAACACAGTCTTCCATTATACTTTTAAGTTTTGAAGTTACGCTTTCTAACTCAATTTCCGGCACAGTGAACACTAACTCATCGTGAATTTGCAACACAAGCTTTGTTTGATAATTATTTTCCTTCAGCCAAGCCGTTGTATCTATCATCGCCTTCTTAACCAAATCCGCTGCCGACCCCTGAAGCACTGTATTTTTAGCCATTCTTTCCGCTGCATTTTTTAACAAAACCTTAGAGGCATTAATATCCGGTATTTGTCGAATTCGCCCCAGTAAGGTTTCTACCTGCCCTGCTTCACGAGCATTTTCGAGTATTTTTTCAAAAAAAACGTTTACTTCAGAAAAACCGTTATAAAAACTGTCGATATACTCTTTTGCCATTACTCTGGTAATTCCAAGATCTTCAGCCAGTCCATGCGCAGAAATTCCATATAAAATGCCAAAATTAACAGTTTTACCTACAGAGCGTTCTCGCTCTATTATCTGCTCAGGCTCTTTGCCAAAGATTTTAGCGGCAGTCAAAGCATGTATGTCAATGTTATTTTGATATGCTTTTAAAAGCTCAGGATCCTTTGAGAAATGTGCCAAAAGCCTTAGCTCAATTTGCGAATAGTCAATAGAAAGGAACTTATCACCGGGTCTTGGCGGTATGAACGCTCTTCTAATTTTTCGCCCTAACTCTGTTTTAACCGGAATATTCTGCAGATTTGGATTGGAACCTGAGAGTCTTCCCGTAGCGGTGACAGCTTGATTAAAGCTTGCATGAATCTTTTTTGTAGTCGGGTTTATCAAAGAGATTAGTGAATCGGCATAAGTATTTTTTAATTTAGCCAACTCTCGGTATTCCATAAGTTCTTTGCAGATAGCATGTTCAAATTGTAAAATTTTAAGCACTTCTATGTCTGTTGAATAGCCAGTTTTATTTTTTTTAGGCGGTGTAAGTTTAAGTTCGTTAAATAAAACCTCTTGCAACTGTTTTGGAGAATTTAAGTTAAACTCGTGTCCGGCAAGGTCATGAATTATTCTTTCAGATTCTTCCAGTTTATCTTGTAATTCAATACTTAGTTCTGACAAATATTTGCTATTGAGACCGATTCCTGTATATTCCATTTCCATGAGAATTTTTACCACAGGTATTTCGAGAGAATTAAATAAGTTCAGAAGATTTTTTTCTTCCAGTTGCTTGGTCATAATCGGATAAAGGCGCATTGTAAGCAATGTGTCTTGACAGGCATACTCTTTAGCCATATCTATTTGTACCGAAGCAAAATCGTTGTTTTTTACCACTTGAGTATATTCGGTAACTTCATAGCCCATTAAGTTTTTACCCAAACTCTTGAGGGCATTCGACCTTGAAGGATCATCAAGATAAGTGGCTATAAGGGTATCGAAGATGTCATCAGCAACTTCAACACCTTCTTTTTTCAAAAAAGCCAAATCAAACTTCAAATTATGACCAATTATTTTTTTATTTTTAATATTATTCTTTATAAATTCAAAAAATACCTCAGGGTTTATTTGGTCTTCTTGTGTGAGACCGAGATATGAATGCCTCAGCGGCACATATACCGCCTTTTCTTCATTTGCGGCAAAAGAAATCCCGATAATTCTGTCACTGACAGGATTTAAACCGTCTGTTTCAATATCTAAACAGATTTCATTTCCGATTGTGTCCCAATATTTTATAAAGTCTTCAATATTATTTATTAATAATTTTTCACCGGACAAACATAGATTTTCTTTTTGAACGTTCTTATCTTCTGAAAGTTCTTGCATCAAATCTTCAGGTAAATTTTTAGGCGAAAATTCTTTTAGCAGGCTTGAGAATTCATAAGATTGCAAAAAACTTAAAAATTGTGTGTTGCCTAGATTTTTTTCGTTCCAAATTAAGTTATTCTCATCTTCAAATGTGTCTATATCAAGTACAATTGTAGCCAATTTGTGCGATAAATATGCCATTTCTTTGTCATTAATAAGCATTTGTCGCGTTTTAACATTATCTATTTTATCTAATGACGCATAAAGATTATCGATAGTCCCATACTCTTGAACTAGCGCTAATCCTTTTTTTTCGCCTATTCCTTTCACACCGGGAATATTGTCTGAAGTATCGCCCATTAGCGCTTTTAATTCTATAATGCCTTTTGGCATAAACTTATATTCTTCGTAAAAGGCTTCCGGATTTATCGGTTTCGTATCGCTGACACCTTTTTGGCACAGTTCTACCGTGATTTTATCATCAATCAACTGTAATAGATCTCTGTCGCCGGTAATAATCTCGACCTCATATTTTTCTGCCAGTTTCTTTGCAGCAGACCCAATCAAATCATCTGCCTCAAAGTTATCGTTTGTCATTATGTTAATGCCTAAGGCTTCTGTTGCTTTG
>MWDD01000067.1 GCA_002070375.1 bacterium ADurb.Bin157
TTTAGCAATTTCGGAAGCTAGAAGATTGCCCGGGTATTCATCAAGAAGTGGATATAGCTCTGTGTCGCTAAACTTATCGAAATTTGCTAAAACTATGTTTTGAATCATGTCTTGGTCATTGAAATTTGTTGTGACAAGTATTCCATTTGTCTTAGGGTCTTCTGCTACAATTAAGGGGCCTATGCCTTCAGCTGACGCAATATTTATGTTTATGGGCTTTTTTACATCTCCAATTTCTGCCGAAATAATACCGTATACCCTTGAAAGCTCTGTGGTTATCATTGTAAAGTCTTTCGCGTCTACGCCCTGGCCGGCAGTAACTAAAAATCTTGAATCTTGAGCTGTCGGGGTAACGGAGTTTGAAGAGATTGCTTGGCTTGAAGAGAGGTTATTAGATGGCAGCTGTTCAGGATTGCTTATTCCTTCATTCTTAGCGAAGATGTTCCCTTCGTTACTTGCGTTTTGTATGCGTGTGCTGATTTGTTTGAACAATTCTTGATCTTGTTCAATTGCGGGAAATCCTGCAAGAAACTTTAACATGTCTATTCTGTTTGGATTATGTTTAAAGCCTCTTCTGAGCCAAAATAAACCTTGTTTCAAATTTCCGAGTTTTAAAAAGTAAAAAGCTTCAAGATAACAATACATGCTTCTTTCCGGAAATTTGGCGCGCCATTCATCTAGGGTTTCTCGTGCTTCACCCATTCTGTCTAATACCATGAGAATTGAAATGAAATTTGAGTAAGCATCTTGGTCTGAAAAAGGTCGGCAACTGGAAGCTTCATTGACTATAACATTTAATTCATTAATTCTGCCGCCTTGAATTGCGAAAAGTCCGGCGGCTAGGTTGACTGCCGGTAAGTTGTAGCCTCTTCTATATGCTCGGGCAAATCTTTTTACAGCCTTGTCGGGTTCTCCTCGCTGAAGTAAAAAATTAACCCACAATAGCTCAATTTCAGGGTTGCCGGGGTCTCTTTTGCCAGCTTCTTGAAGGCTTTCTGCAGCTTCTTTTGTTTTGTTCATGTCAAGCAAAATGCGCGTTTTGGTTATGTAGGCATCGGGAGAATTAGGGTTTGCTTTACTGTATCTTTCTGTGAGTTCTAATGCTTGATCCCAGCGGTCGAGATCATATAAGGCTCTAAAATAACTTTCTGAGGAGGTTGCAGGATGACCGTCGTTAATTACTGCCTTAAGAAAAAGCAAGAGTGAATTATAAGGGTTAAGAGGCAGATTTTGATTAATAATGTTCATAGCGTCTCTGTTTCTGCCTAAATACCATGCGCACAATGCTGTTAGTGCCGGACCGGAAGGATTCTTATATTTTTTTTCGTATTCCTCGGAGAGGGCGAGTGCAAAATAAATTTGTCCTCGTTCAAGAGCTTGAATAATAGAGCTTTCATGCAGATTGGCCGAAGTGAGCCGCTCTAAAAGTTTTGGCAGTGCCGAGGTTATTTCTGAAAAGTGATCTGCTATTTTTGAAGAATCGACGGGAACAGGTCTGGGTTTTTGGGGTAACCGTACAAGATAACTTTGCCCAAGTTTGTTTGTAAGTTTAAGGGAATTAGCCCTTCTGAACCATTCTGAGGCAATTAAGTTGTTGCCGGCTCGAACTTCGATTATCCCCAGTAAATTGAGCAGGTTCTGATTCCGAGAACCGTCAAAAAAAAGCCTTAATGCGTAAAGTCTTGAGTCATCTATTCTGTTGCTGTCAAGGGCCTCTCTTGACATTTTAAAGAGCTCGTCATTGGTGTAAAGGTTGGGTTTGTCAAACGCTTCTTTGGCTGAAGGGCTGATGGTTGATAATTCTGATGCATGTAAGTAGCCGGCTTGTAAATAAAAAACGGCACTAATACTTAAAAATATAATAACTAAGTTAGTTTTCAGAAACTTTTTCATATCTTATAATTATACCAGTATGATAACTAATTGACAAACTCAAATCTATATTGTGGATGTATTATTTTCTTGATTGTAGTCTTGGAAGAATGTATTATGTAACGCAGATGTAACCCCAAGCGGTTGTATTAATTGTAATAAAGGGTTTCTTGATGCTTAGCTTATGCTTAAAAAAATATGTTTTTTTTATTTTTGTTTTGCTTGTTTTTCCCCTTAATAGCGTTTTTGGGCAAAATCAAGAAATAATGCCTGTTAAAGATGTGCTCATAGGAATGAAGGGATACGGGAAAACAGTTGTTGCGGGCAGAAAAATAGAACGTTTTGATGTGGAAGTCTTGGGGATTTTACATAATAATAAAATCAACGAAAACCTTTTAATTAATGGCAGATCTATTTTGGTAAAGGTCAGTGGTGATGTTATTAAAAAGGCCGGCGGAATAGCGGCCGGCATGAGCGGAAGCCCCGTTTATATAGACAACAAATTAGTGGGGGGAATTAGCAGCGGCTGGCTTTTGACAGATCACACGGTTGGCTTGGTGACTCCGATTGAAGAAATGCTCGAAATATGGACGTATCCGGATTTGGCTTGTTCAGGTTCTAAAAAAACCGGCGACAAAGATTTTGAGTTTGCTTCTCGAAGTTGGGTGGCAGACACTCCTATAGCCATTAACGGAAAAACAATTAAATATATCCAAGAACTTCCTTTTGGAACACCTGTGTCCAAAGAACCAATGTTTAATGAAGCCCTTTTTGTTCATACGGCCGGCGAAATTTATATCGACGGTCTTGACGGTCGTGCAGCTGAGCTTTTTAAGGCTAAGGCCAAGGGTAGTCATGTGGTTTTAAACAAGAATGTCTCCGTTTCGTTTCCTGATAAATATGATTTTACAGACCGATTAAAAGAAGCTTCCGATGCATTTGAGCCCGGTGCAGCTTTGGGGCTGCAACTAGCCAGAGGAGACATAAACATGGCCTCTTTGGGCACCATGACTCATCGCAGCGGACATAAAATTTTAGCTCTCGCTCATCCATTTTTGAAAAAGGGCGCGGTCTCTTATCTGATGACAGGCGCTTTTATTCACCATTCTTTTGCAAGCGTTGAAATGCCTTTTAAAATCGGTGCACCCACAGAAATGCTCGGAACAATAACTCAAGACCGAGAAAAGGGTATTGGCGGATATGTGGGGCGTATTCCTGAAATGGTTCCCATAAGTATTGATGTTTTTGATAAAGATTTGCGCATAAACAGAAACATTAATTACCAAATAGTGAAAGATGTGTCAGTGTTTGGAATGGTTCTTGAATCGACTCTTGTCCAAGCTCTTGAGGGAGTTGTGGATCGCATAGGAGCGGGGACTGCGCAGATGAGCATCGGGCTTGATTGCGTTTCAAAAGCAGGTAAAAATCACAGTTTTAGAAGAGAAAACCTGTTTTTTTCCAAAAACGATATTATTCAGTCTCTTACTTCCGAAGTTTCAAGTTTAGTTGAAATGGTTACTGAAAGCGAACATGAGGAAGTTATGCCTACTCGCTTAATTCTTAAGATTGAACTTGAAAAACGTCGCAGAACTGTTCAAATAGAAAAGGTTGAAGTTAAAAACACCTCAGTGTCAAGTGGCGGGATCTTAGAAGTTGAAGTCGTGTTGAAGCCATTCAGAGAGAAAAAGTTTGTCAGAAAAGTTAAACTTCCTATGCCTCAAGACATGGGCAGGGAAAATCTGGTTTTGTCGGTTTACGGTCTTAACACAAAATCAGATGACTCAGATATATTAACTTCTGTGCTTGGTGGCGAATCTAAAGATGCTAAGTCGCATAAGGATTTTAAGTCTAGCGATGATGGGGCGGCCGGTTTTGAGTCGGTTATAAGGTCTTGGGTTAATTCTCCAAAAAATTCTGACATCCTTTTCCAGCTGACTGTTGAGGGCGATGAAAACAAAAAGTTAAAGTTTAACGGTAATGATTTCGAAATACAACCAACGAATTTGGTGGTTTCCGGAAGAATAGATACCACTTTAACTCTGAGCGAGGAATAATGAACCTTATAAGAGATTATGCAGGTAAATTTATAGATTCGATGGGTCGCATGAGCATATTGTTTATGCAGACTTTGTATTGGACTTTTCATAATTTAAAGAGCGGAAAATTCGATTTTAAAAATTTAATCGAGCAAATGTCTCGAATTGGTGTCGACTCACTATTAATGGTTGTTATTACCGGTGTGTCAACAGGTGCGGTTTTGGTCGTACAGATCGGGTATCAATTTGCGCAAATGGGCGCTCAAAGCTATGTGGGCGGCGTTGTTAGTCTTGCAATGGCGAGAGAGCTTGCGCCTATTTTAACGGCAATTGTTGTTGCCGGCCGTGTTGGAAGCTCAATTGCGGCTGAAATCGGAACCATGAAAATAACCGAGCAAATTGACGCATTAGAGACTTTAGCCACTAATCCCGTAGATTATTTAGTTGTTCCCAGATTTTGGGGCTGCACAATAATGCTTTTTATGCTTACTATTTTCACAAATGTTGTCGGAATGATAGGCGGCTCTATTGTGGCTGTTTACCAAATTGGGCTGACTTTTACCTCTTTTGTTGATTCAATTTTATATATGTTGCTTATTCAGGACTTAATGGGCGGCCTTGTTAAGGCCTCTATTTTTGGAGCAATTATCGCGGTGATAGGTTGCTATAAGGGCTTCTCAACGGTCGGAGGTGCCGAGGGCGTCGGAAAAAGTACAACTGACGCTGTTGTAGTCTCGATTATGATGATACTGGCCGTTAATTACTTCTTAACGGTTGGAATAAATAATTTTAATGTGGCGTATCTTCAATGATAATTGTTTCTAATTTACATAAGAGTTTTGGGCCTAAAGCCGTATTAAAAGGTGTAAATTTAAAAATTTACGATGGCGAGTCTCTTGTTATATTAGGACCTTCGGGCTGTGGCAAAAGCGTTTTGTTGAAGCATATAATTGGTTTGATGAAGCCTGATAGCGGGCAAGTGTTAATTGACGGCGAAGATGTTACGATGTTTGATCAGAAAAAGATGGATGCTTTGCGCATGAGAATGGGAATGCTTTTTCAATCTGCGGCTCTTTTTGACTCTTTAAATGTTGAGCAAAATGTTGCTTTTGGTTTAAGAAGACATACCAGGCTTTCTAACCGGGCAATTCATCATATTGTCTCAGAAAAACTTGAAATGGTTGGGTTGCCCGGCACAAATTATCTTATGCCGTCAGAGCTTTCGGGCGGTATGCGCAAGCGTGTCGGTTTAGCGAGAGCCATAGCCATGGAACCCGAAATAATTTTGTATGATGAGCCTACAACAGGTCTTGATCCCATCATGACTTCAGCTATAGATGAACTGCATTTGAGCTTGAAAGAGCGTCTGGGAGTGACTTCGATTGTGGTTACACATGATATGAATTCCGCTTTTCGCGTTTGTGACCGCGTTGCATTGCATTTTGGCGGTCAGATCGTAGAAATCGGAACACGTGAAGATATGATAAATTCACCAAATCCAATGGTGCAGCAGTTTATACGCGGCGAAGCTCAAGGCCCGATGACACAGCTGTAAATACAGGAGAGTTGCATGAAATCGACAACTAAAGTGGGATTGATGACTATCGCGGCTTTAATGCTGCTTTCATACCTTGTTTTTATAATAGGTGATTTTAGTTTTACGGAAAAAGGCTATGAATTTATAATTAGTTTTTATTCTGTTAACGGTTTAAGCAAGGGCTCTCTTGTCTCAATGTCGGGGGTTAAAATCGGTAAAGTTACTTCGATCGAGTTTAATGACGACCAGGTATATGTGTTTTGTTATATATCTGACAAAAAGTTTTATATAAGAAGAAACAGTGCCTTTACCATTTCTACCGCCGGTTTGATGGGTGAAAAGTATATAGAAATAATGCCGACACGAGATTATACTTCGCCTTACGTTGCCCCCGGAGAAGTAGTCTCGGGAACAGACCCGATAAGAATGGACGAAATGTTTGAAAAAGGTACTCAGCTTATACAAAAATTGCAGGAGCTAACCGAGTCCGCGCGAGATATAATTTCTGACCCGGAATTGAAAGAAAATACAAGGGTAATATTTAGAAACGCTGCTTCTGCCTCTGATAACATTAACGAAATCGTTGCATCTCTCAGAAAAAGAACAGACAGTATTGCAGAAAATCTCGACAAGATATTGGCGCAAGTTAACGAAGGCATAGAGAAAAGCCGTGAGGATGTAACCGAATTAGTTGCAAACTTCAGAAATATAAGCGAAAAATTAAGTTCTATAACTGATAAAAATGCCCATAAGCTTGCTGATATTGTCGACAATGTTAATGGGCTGACCGCAAAACTTGACTCCATGTTAGAAAAACTAAATACTAACGATAAACTTACAAATGATGTCAGAGCAATGGTTGAGTCTTTGCGAGAAACTTCAGATAATGCGAAAGAGATAAGCACAGAGATAAAAGAGATTATTGTTGATAAGCAAGTTCGAGAAAAAATAAATATTGCTCTTGATGATGCGCATAAACTTGCTCAAGCTGTCGATAAAGTATTCTTAAATATACGTCAGACCAGAATAGATTTTAAATATATGCTTAGATTTGACAAAGATGCTGATGAGTTGCTTTCAGATATAAGTGTAGATCTTTATCCGAGCGATAAAGGATTCTATCGTATAGGAATAGAAGATGTGGGCGGCGAAGATAATCTGGATGCTATGATTGCAAAAGACGCAGACACCAAATTCATAAAAAGGGCGGGTATTATTAGCTCTAAAGTAGGATTAGGTATGGATTATGTGATGTCGCGTTATTTAAGGCTCTCGCTAGACTTTATTGATACAAGAGATTCTGAAATTCGTTTAAAAGTAGGTTATTTATTATCTGAAAACATTCGTTTTGAATTGCGTGCCGATGATATTGCCGAAAAGAGCAGGTTGAATTTTGGCTTGGAATATAAATTCTAAAGGAAATGACGAAGATGCTATTTGACAGAAGGGGTGTAAAACCCAAAGTTTTACTTGTTACAACAGGCGGAACTATTACGATGCTACGCAACGAACAAGGAAGTCTTTCTCCGTGTGAAAATGCTTCGGCATTGCTTGAAAAAATCCCCGAACTTAAAACTTTGGCAGATGTCGATATATTGCCGTTGGTAAATATGGATTCAAGTAATTTTACCCCGGATTTATGGATTGCGATAGCCAAGGCAATTTTTCAACGATTTAAAGAATATGATGGCTTTGTTATAGCACACGGAACTGATACTCTTTGTTACACTGCCGCCGCTCTTTCTTTTATGATTCAAGAATTGAACAAGCCCGTAATAATTACGGGGGCTCAGGTTCCATTAGAAGATATCGGCTCAGACGGACGTGCTAACCTTATTAACGCATTCAGAGTCGCAATATCTGATTTGGCAGAGGTTGCGGTTGTGTTTGGTTCACAAATAATCAGAGGGACACGCGCAAAAAAAATGTCTGCTTTTGATATGCAGGCATTTGTTTCGGTTAACGATGTTCCATTGGGCTCCATCGGGCTTTCAATTAAATTCAGCAATTTTGCAAAACTTAGAACTCGAAAAAAGCCCTTGTTAAGAGCTTTTTTAAATAAAAACGTTGCTCTTTTGCCGGTTTATCCGGGCTTAAAACCCGAAGTCTTTGAATTTATGGCAGAAAATCATGACGGAATAGTGCTTGAAGGCTATGGAGCAGGCAATATCCCGAACGGTGAATATTCCTTAGTTTCTTCGATAAGTAAGGCAAGCGCAAATAATGTTCCTGTTGTGGTTTGTACTCAGTGTGTGTTAGGTTCAACCGAAATGGAACTCTATCAGGTCGGCCGTGCTGCCCTTGATGCAGCTGCAATACCTGCCATGGATATGACACCTGAAACTGCTATGGTTAAGCTGATGTGGGTCTTGGGGCAGTCAGACGATATTTCTACTATCGAATCTATGATGCAAAAAAACTTTGTGGGCGAAATACACGAGGTTGTGTAAGCGTGAATAAATGCAAAGAGTGTGGCCAAGAAACAGGAGGAGCTTTTAATTACTGTGTTTCTTGCGGCTTTTATTTAAAAAGTAACTATGAACCCAGAAAAGAAAGACTTTTATTTTTTCTTTTCCCTTTATTGGTGTTTATTTGTACAGTGCTTTTATTTGCAGCTTTAGGAGTAAAGGAAGCGTTTTATTACGGCAGTATTTTAAGCGGTGAACTTATTGCCGCTTATGTTGCCGGTACCTTTGTATTTGCTTCTTTATGCTGGCTTTTTGCTGTTAGATCCGGTGTTAAAGGGTGCTTTGAAGCGTCTTTTCTCGCTTTTTTGGTGTCTGTTGTAATGACTTTTGTTGTTTATATAGGTCTAAATATAAAGTATGGCGGGGTTCCTTTGCTGTTTCCTCCGGATGTTATTGCAAAAGAAAAATCCAATCTTTTCATGATTTTACTTTTGCCCTCCATGTTTTTCACCACAGCATTTGTTGTTGCAAAATATGCAGTTTTAGGCCGTTTGAACACGCTTAATAAAAGAAAAAAAGGCTTGTTTTTGGGACTGCCTTTGCTGATTATTTTTTTATGTGCACTCTCTGTGGGTGTTTTTTTTGCCTATGGTCAGTTTGAGTCCAAAAAAACAGTTATGGTGCAAATGCTTTATAATTTCGGTCTTGTGGAAAAAGCTACTGAAGTTGCAGAAAAGGCTTTGATAATAAAACCCGATTCATATGAATTGCTTTTTTTGCACGGTTCTATAACAATTGACTCGGATTATAAATTCCGAACCCTTGAAGAAGCTATAAAATCTTTGGAAAAAGCTCATCAAATTTTTCCGGATTCGCTTATGATAAATTATTATCTGAGTGTTGCATATTCAAAAAATAACGATAAAGAAAAAGCTTTGAAATACGCCCATGGCGCTATTGATGGCCGCTTGGACGAGCCTTTTGTAAATAACTATATAGGTAGCCTGTATCTTAAGTATGATATGCCAAAAGAGGCCGTAGAAGCATATAAGCGAGCCGTTTCAAAGTCTTCTGATGATGCAGTTTTATTGAATAATTTAAGTTTTTTACTTTTAGAATTAAACGAGAGCCTTCCACAGGCTCTTGAACTTGCAAAACGGTCAGTAGAGCTGCTGCCAAATCAAATTTTTAATAAAGATACTTTGGCTTGGGCGTATTATAAAAATGGCAGATATATTGAAGCACTAGAAGAAATTAATGCTATCAGAGATGTTGTGGATGAATCTCCCGAGATACATTTTCATTATATTATGATTTTAAATTCAATGAGTCTGCTTAAAAATCCGATAGACTTATTAAATAAACTTTTGGCTGATCCCGAAGTTATTTTGAATAAATCTTTGACTAACTCAATACATCTTGCCCGAGATAAAATAAACGCCGAATCACAACATGACTAAAAAATTGTTTTATATTGTTTTGTTTTTCTTTTTGTTAACACCTTCGCTTTTTGCGGTGTTACACATTGATACAAGTTATTGCGGGCGTTTTTATAATCATCCGGGGTATGCTAAAATATTGAGCGATCTGCCTTATGTGTATCAAGAATCATTTTTGAAAATACACAAAAGTTTAGGCATCTCGCCTCGCGAACAAATGTATGTGATTGTTATTTTTTCAGATCATTTAACATACAAGGGAATCAGACTTCGCGGAAAACGCCAATCAATAAGAACAACAAATAAAACCGTTGTTCATTACATTCACTTAGATTTAGACTTTTTAATAAATGCACAGGCAACTCTTCTTGAAGAAATGACTCATGAAATGACTCACGCTGTAATGGCAGATATTATGGGATTGAAAGAGTATGATAAGTTGCCTATGTGGATAAAGGAAGGGACGGCGGTCCATGCAGCCGATCAGGGCTTAGCGCGTATTAAAGCTCTTACTAAACGCGGCTTTGACATCAATAAAATCGGTGGCGAAGACGAGAATATAGACGGAAACCCCATCTCTCTTGAAAAATATGTTGAGAATTACTTAAAAATCCGCTTTTTACTTAAAAGCTTCGGCAGCAATGCGCTGCATCGTTTTGTAAAAAGGCTTATGAAGTCAGGAAACGTAGAAAAAGAGTTGGCGGTTTGTTTTAATGGTTTAACAGAAGAGGTTATGAATCAATATGCGGGTTCTTTCATAAAGAATACACTGATTGATAATTCGAGACGAGTAGATTCAAGAGAAAATCTCGTAAGAGGTATGCAGTATTTTGATGAAGGAGAGTTCTTGTCTGCTCGCTTAGTTTTGTCAGACGCGCTATATGGGGGATTGAACGACTCTGATTTCCAACGGGCTGCTTTTTTATTGGCAGAATGTTTTATTCAAGAGCGAAATCCTGAGGGAGCCTTGCATTTGTTAAAACAAATCAGACCCGATCCCAAAAATGTGCCCATTGACAGATATGAGTTTTTATCGGCATATTCGCAATACGCCATGGGTCTTTTAACAAAATCTTATTTCGGCTTTAAAAAATCCTTTGAAACATCACATAACCAAGCTGTAAGAGAAGGTTCTTTGTATTATGTTGTCAGAATACTTACCGAGCTTGGAAACAAAGCTGAGGCCGCAAGAGTTATCGGACTGATGCGAAGTCTTTTTCCTGAAAGCTGCTATTTGCCTCTTGTTAATCAGGTTATTGAGTCATTTTAAAGCCGGTTTTAATGCTTTCGCCCCTTAAAGATATTTTGGGGTCATACTCCGGGGTTGCCGGAATATCTGAATCCCAGCACTGATCTTTGAATTGCGGTGTTAAAAGTTTTAGACCCGAATCTGTAACCTTTTCTGTCATCGGTACTTTTGGAAGCCTAATTATGCCTTTCAAATAAAACAAATCGGTTGACACATAAAAACCTATCAATAGTGTGTAAAACAGAAAAGATAAAAGCAAGAGCAGGTTTTTTCCCTTTTGTGGCAACGAAAGATTTGAATAAACCGATTTGACTAAAAGAGTGCCTGTTAAAAAAAATGATATGAATAGGCCGTTAGCAAAGCGAATATCGGGGGCAGTAAAAAACCAAAAAATAATTGAGAGCAGTTGTGCTGTCCACAATGAAAATAGTATAAAGCTGTTCTCTTTTTGATTAGTCTTAAAATAGGCCTTGATAAGCCAAATAGCGAAACAAGTCAGCGATATACAAACAAACGAAACAGAGGCGATTCCCTCGAAATTGCCTTCTATGTCATAGACTATGTTTTCAACCCAGGGTTTAACCCACTTATAATCTTTAAGCAGAGGTGAGTCAAATTCGTAGCTTCTGAGCCGTGCAAAACAATAAATTCTTTCTTCAGCAATTTGGACAAGTTTTTCGGGAAGTGCCCAATCGACGCTTGCGCGGCCTATTCCGGTCGGGAAGAGTGGGTAGCCGGTTCCCATGTATCCTCGGCAGAGCCAAATAACAAGAATAATAGCAATAAAAGTAAAGGCTTTGATAAGACGCCCGCCAAAAAATACCTTTGAGTCGGAGCGTTTGACCAGTAAATAACTTGTAAGGCCAAGTCCTATAGAAAACGCGGCATTGCTTAGCTTGATAACAGTAGAAACCGCCGCAATAACAGCTATAAATGCGATATAGGTTTCCCTTTTTTCTGAACAAGACTTTTCGCGCAACAGTTTAATAAAGTAATAAAATGCGGTAAGTTGCAGTACGGTCGAAGATAAGTCGGGTGAGGCGGAGGCAAGCCAATAAATTGGCATGGGTACAAAAAACATTGCCGTAAAAAGAATTACGGATATGGCATTTTTGTTTAAGAGCAATTGTATGCCTAATAGCACAAACAAATAGCCGTTTGCCACATGAAATGCGTAGTTGTTAAATAATGGGTGGAAGTTCAAGTGAGCAATATAAGTGAAAAACAACTGATTAAAGCCCAATCTGTGATGAAGGTTACCTATGCCTATTATATGAGGATACTCATTTAGCCATCTGATGCTGTTTAAATGATACAGCCCCGTATCGTAGCAATAAGGCAGCTGCATTGCTATTATGGCAATCAATATGGTGAATATAATCGGCAAAAGCGATTTTTTAAGGGTTAGCCGAGACAGTAATTCTTTAATGTTCTTAGTAAAAAAAAGTATTCCGAACAGAAAAAATAAAAATGAAGAATATAAATTTATCGGAACAACTAAATTGATTAAACTGAAAAATAAAATTGAAAAGGACCAACCCAACCAACTTGGTGCAAAGTCTTTATCATGCTTGGCAAAATCAAGTTTCATCAAACAGACTAATTTATTCCCCCAGCCACTGTATGCTGCGAACATAATCAGCCAAGAAAATATAATGAACGCAATGTCTGTGTAAAATCTTATGTTCATTTATTCGTCATTTTTTCGGGGTTTCAACACATCCTCGACTTTTTCATTGTAATTCAACGAGTTATATTTTGACATGGCTTTCGAACCCATTCCGATGAGCCACATTCTTACAAGATCAGGCATTTCGGCAAGTATTTTTTGGAAAACATCACCTTCTTCGGATGATATTTTGCCCAAAACATGGGAAACCAGCTGTCGGTGCTGGGTGGTTTCGGCCGTGTAAGGCTGACCAACTCCTATTCTGAGTCGCCAAAAGTTTTGCCCTATGTGGGAGATAATTGATTTAAGCCCGTTATGTCCGCCGTCACTGCCGCTTTGTCTCAGTCTGATTTTGCCTAATGGTAGGCTGATGTCATCGGCTATTACAAGCAGTTCTTGAGGTAAAAGGTCTTCTCGTCTCATAAGCGGTGCGATAGCGTCGCCTGAAAGATTCATAAATGTCAGAGGTTTCACTAAGGTGTGAGTTTGACCTCTAAAGTTAAATGTACAGGTTAAAGAGTTGTATTTATCTTGCTTAAACTCAGTCTTG
>MWDD01000068.1 GCA_002070375.1 bacterium ADurb.Bin157
TATTGCCAAATCAGCCGGAGCATTAAATTGACATGGATTCGAACCGGCAACTCCGCCCGAAGACGAGGTGTGCCATCCTCCGTTTACACCGTCAGATGTTCCAAGCCAACCTAAAAATCCAAAGCTCTTATCGAACTTGCATACGCGATGATTACCCGAATCAGCCACGTAAATTGAGCTGTCGGAAGCAATAGCTATGCCCATCGGCCCATTTAGATAACCTTCTCCGAAAGTTCCGGAATAGGTAAAGTCAGAGTTATAAACGTTTATGCGATTGTTCTCAAAATCACTTACGTATATGCGGTCGTTTTTATCAATCAAAATACGCTGCGGTGATTTAAACTGCCCCGCGCCTGTCCCAAATTCTCCGAAAAATGAAAACGTGCCATCTTGCGAAAACTTGGCTATGCGAGCATTGCCCGTGTCGGCAACGTAAATGTTGCCCTCGCTGTCTAAAGCTATCCCTGAGGGATTCATCAACTGGCCGTTGCCACTGCCTTTTGATCCTATTTTCTTCTCAAAGTTACCGTAAAAATCAAAAACAGAGATGCTGTTGTCGCCGCTGTCTAAGGCATAAAGCGTTTCTTCCTCATCTGACACGGCAATGCCCAAAAATGATACGTTCATACCTGAAGTGTTTGGCTCTGTTATTTTTATAAAAGCCCCGCCCGTGCTTATAACCTGAACTCTGCTGTTTTCGCTGTCAGAAATGTAAAGCTCGCTGCCTGTAGCAAAAATACCCGAAGGCGCGTAAAATTGACCGTTGCCGTTTCCCGCTTCACCGATTACAAAAACCGAATTACTAGCCTCGCTAATCTTTTTAATAACATTATTGCCGGTGTCTGCCACATACAAATAAGCGCCGGAATTAATCACAGCTGTCGGTGAATTAAACCGCCCTGAACTGCTGCCGCTGTAAGAATAACCCTCGGTGTGCCAACCAAAATCTGTGCCGTTATATCCAAGCCAGCTGTTAAACTCAACCTCTGCCGCACCGGAATTGTTAGCTGTAAAATCATAGCAAACAATTCTGTGATTACCCGAGTCGGCAATATAAACCTTAGTTTCATCTTCAGACAAGCCAACCCCCATAGGTTCATTAAACTGCCCCGAACCATTGCCTTTGCTACCAAATTCACCGACATAGGCCAATTCATTATTTAAAATTATTATCTTGTGCTTGCTGCTGTCGGCAACATAAATTTTACCCGTAGAATCAACACATAGTCCAAGCGGTCTGCCAAAATTATGTGTTGATATTTTAACAACGGAGCCACCCGAATCAAGCTTAAGAATACAAGAATTAGTAATGTCTGAAATAAATATGTTACCCAAAACATCGGTGCAAATGCCATACGGCATACGCAAAGCAGAGGCATCGGCCAAATTGACATATTTCTCGTAGTCGCCGGATGCGTCGAAAAACCAAAGACGATAATTGCTGCTGTCCGATAAAATTATTCCGCCGCCCGCCCTCGGTGCTGCACCTGAAATAATCGGATCGGAATCTAATATTTGGTCACCCCAAGCCGTGTTTATTCTATACTTCTTAGCTGCTTCAATATTGAGCGTCGGTCCCAAAATGCCGGTGCCGTTTATGCTCAGCAAAATGCGGCCTGTGTAGGCCTTGAGAGGCACGTTTACCTCTATTTCATTCTCGCTCCACGAGACAATGTCGCCTTTAACAAGCGTTAAATTGCCGCTCTCGTTGTAACTTTCAAATTTAACGCAGCTCTCGCCCGCGTCGCTTGTCTCCGACTCCCCAAACCCGCTGCCTTTAATAATAATGCTCGACAATTCCCGCGAAAACGGCAGCGCCGACAAAACATACCTAGTGGTCGTCTGCGGCGTCATACTCTTTATCGCCGAAACGGTGAAATCGCCCGCAGGCCTGCTTCTGCCCCTTATTACAACTTCAACAGGCCCTGAATGAGCGCTGTTCTCAACAATAAATTCGATCTCGGTATTGGTCCATTTCGTTATGTTTTGAATCGTTTCGCCATAAAGCTTTAAACTGTTTGTGCCTCGCTCCCCAAAACCATAGCCCCTAACTTTTATCGTTGCGCCGGGCGCGCCGTATGCCGGAAAAACGCTCGCCTGATAATCTATGGCGGTAAAAATGTCGCAAATTATCGTACGACCCGCATTTATGAGCTTCAACGGAGCTGTTTCCGCGTCACGCGGGACTCTTACCTTAATTTCAGTGTCATTTTGGGAAATAACCTCTCCAAGTGCCCCGCCAAAATCAATCTGCCAGCCTCCGGCGTAAGTCTCAAAGCCAAAACCTGCTATAGTAACCGTCTCGCCGGCCGCTGCCGAACTCGGAGAAAATGATAATACCTTTGTATTTACTTTGCGGCTGCCGCCAACTTCAAAACCTACAGATACTTCAGACCTAAAACTCGAAGCGCTTATCGATGCCGTTATGGTTGCAAGACCCGCAACAGAAGGCGATAACCAAACAGCGTTTTTATTCGAATTCGAAAATGCCGTAAAAGAACCCTCTGTGCAGGACCAATCCACCGAATGCCCGACCGGCAAAAGGTTAGATATGTCTGAAACTCTTACACTCAAATTGTTTGTGCTGTCCGTGTTAATAAATAAATTCGTCTTGTCAAAATAAATAACCGGGCTCGAACGACCATCGTCTGTTTTTGCCATATTTATTTCCAGGCAAGGCCCCAAATCTGAGCTGAAAAAAGGCACACGCGCAGAAAATGATACAAAAGCAAATGCGTTAATGTTTACAGTGGCATCTGAAACCGAAGCGGGTAGGGGAGGAGTAAGGGCTTTACCGTAATAGTCGGTTTGAAAAGTTTTTCCCCATAATTCACAGGGGGCGTATCTGATCGCGTTGCCATATAAATCTTTTATGGCTATTTCAATGCGATTTTCACCCTTTTCTAACATTAAAGGCGCTAAAGCCTTGTGCGTTGAACCCCCAAAATTTATAACTTCGCTCTTTTGTATGTAAAAGCTCTCTGAATTACTGTCGCCAACACTCGCAACAATATTAAAATCCTCTAAACCAAAAGGTATTTCTAAAGTAAAATTGCCTTCAGAATCGCAAACCGAAGTTTGCGAGGGAGCTTGCTCAATCCAGACGCTTGCCCCCTCTGCAGAATAATCGTCGCCGGATAGTATTTTCCCGCCGACGATTCGTGTGGTTAATCCAACGCCGCT
Organism: bacterium ADurb.Bin157; assembly: GCA_002070375.1. Taxonomy (GTDB): domain Bacteria; phylum Muiribacteriota; class Ozemobacteria; order Ozemobacterales; family Ozemobacteraceae; genus MWDD01. Next base: position 3,184 of record MWDD01000068.1, read on the forward strand.
CTTATTGCTGTCGCTGCAGCCATAAAAAGAAAAAATCGACAAAACAACAGTTATTAAAAATAAGAATCTTAACAAATGTTGTTTTGCCGATTTAATCATTAAACCTTATTTTAATCCTTCCGGTTTATCGGCAGGCAAATAATCATTGTTGGTGAAGGTGATTGAGGGACCTTCTGCCAAAGCATCTTCTTTTTCTATTATAATTGTCTTTTTGTCTTTAGTTTCAAGAGCTTTTGCCAATTTGGTTGAATAGAAAGTATAAACAGCTTTTACATCAGGAAGAATGCCGTCTTTATCTTTGTTGAACCAAAAAGAAGCATATGGATTCTTCTGAGTCAAAGTCGCTGTGCCTTTGTTTGTCGGACTGGCTGTTGTTAAAGACACGCCGATTTTGGATAAATCTGATTTAATGCCGTCATAATCTTCTTCTTCGTAGGTGTCTCGTGCCCAAGTTAAAGCATCTTCATCCGCTTCAAGTTCGATGTAAGTGACGCCTACCATCGGAGAACTTACAGGGATATCACCGGTAAATGCAGGAAGAACATCAGCAAATTTTTTGATTTTTGTATTGTTGCCTTCCATATAAGTTATTTCAAAACTCTGCTTATAAGTGATGTCATCAGCAAAGCTCGCTGATTTTGAACTGTATTTGTCGTAGAAATATTTCAACGGAAAAGCCAAAGAAATTACTTCGTTGCCGTCGATATCTGTCCAACCAACTTTAGGCGCCCATTTTGCAATTTGTTGCTCGGTGCCTTCAGCCTGTTTGCCCTTATAAAGAAAGTTCACGGCCAAAGTGATTTCATCGATTCCGCTCAATCTCTTGCTTATATTCGGCAGACTGTAATATGCGCTCTTCCAATAAGTCGGGTCAACGGTCAAAATGGCTGCTTCCCTGACTTCTTTGCTGTAATCGCCCAACCCGATAATGCCGCCGACCATGGTGGTGCGTACAATAATGTGTCTTCTGCTCATATCAAATACGTAGCTGCCTTTTTTGCGCTCTTGTTCACTCTTTAAAGCAAATGAAACGCCGCCCGAAAATCTTCTGCTTCCGGTGTCAACATCAGCTGCTTTTGCCGGTTCAACTTTTTCAGGTTCTTTTAGATCAAAAATTGCTTTGTTGATTTTTTCTAACAAAGGTTCCAAATATTTGTCGATTTGTTCAGCGCTAAGAGCTGCTCCGCCAATAGATTCAATTTTGATGCAGCTGTTCTTTACTAACTCGTTTCGAGCTGTAGAGATGTCGGTCTTCGCCGAACCGCTGTAAAACAATCCGCTGTATTTAACAACGGCTTTGGTTTGGGTGCTAAAATGTTTGAACATTTGGTCCCAGTTGGCGGTTACTTTTAAACTGCATTCGGGGGTCAGAGCATCGTATTCAAATTGAAAAAATACTTGCAGACCGCCGGTGCCTTTAACCAAAGCTTCAACAACCGGAACACCCAATTTTGTTAAAGTCATCTGTATAGGAACGGCTTCGTTTGAAAAACTCGGCCCCAAAGCGGGAGCGGTTATAGCTGTAGCCATTTTTTCGCCGCCCGGAGCATAAACGCTGATTTTTGCTGATTTCATATCAAGCGGTGCCAATTTGATTTTTTTATAATCAACGTTTTCTGATTTGCCGATTTCTTTTTTCAATTGCTCAAGAGTGTCAGCCTGAAGGGAAAGATTGACCGCTGCCTGAAGCACGCCGCCGTCTTCGTCAACGCCCGCTTTTTTGTTCTTCTGATAAGAAACAATCATAAAAATGGGATTACCATTTTTGTCTTCGGCCAATCTTGGCTTGTTTGGAACATAATACCATTGCTTTGGTTCACGAGCATCTTGAATGCAGGTGATGTTTTCTTGGTTTTTACCAAATTTTACGGTAATATCCATTTTGTTTGATGATACAACTCCTGAGGCCGCCAAAACTGCACTTGATTGTAAAATCAAAATACACAACACCAAAAAACACAATTTCTTCATAAATATCTCCCTATGTAAATAGAATTTAATCTAAGAACTCCCTTAGTCATTTGTTTTTTGCCAATCTTCATCGAAAAACATAAAATACGGAATATCAAAATATTCACTCAATTTTAAACCGTTAAAATCCCACGCAACGCGTTTTCTGTCAGCGGTATGAAAATATAGATTGGCCTTTATTTTACCTTTTTCAAAATTGTCGCGAGTTACGGCCAAACATAAAATTTGAGGATACTCAATGTGCTTGTCATTGGCGAGCTTGGGCTCAATTACTCTTTTTATGGTTCGACTGCCGTCTTTAACCGTGAGGTCAATCTTTTTAAGGCGCTTAGTGTCGGTTTTTAGCGCGTCCCAAAATAAATTTATAAAATCAAACTCTATGACATCTGCCATCACAAGAGGCGTTGTAATAGGAATACCGCCGGACAACACCGGAATCTCGCTCTCTGAAGCCATGTCGCTGTCTTTTTTGAACTTTATCACAGAGCTGATTTTGAAAAACGCTTTGTCTAACGGTGATTTTCCCGGTCTTGAAAGAATATCTTCAAGTGAAAATTTTGCTATCGAAGACGGATTACCTGTTTCGTCTTGCCATCCGGAATCGCCTTTCCAATATATTTTACGTTTTTCATAAACATGATTGTTGTCGCAAAGATGAATGTTTAAGGTTATGTTTTCAATCTGCAAATCCGCCCCGGAAGAGATAGTAGGGGCCATCAAATAGGCAAATTTCCAGTCGTCATAAGAAACATCGGTGAACATTTTTTTGTTTCTGATTTCGTCAGGGTAATTTGCAAGGGTAATCAAGCCGTCAGCAGCTATGAATTTCTCTTTTCGAGTTTTGTAAACAAGCTCAACAGTCTCGACTAACTCAGAAATACTTGAATTGGCCGATCCACTGCCGGTATTTATCTTTTTGTGCCCGATATTTCTGATGTCGAATGTTTCTTGCTTATCATTGTTATCTGCTGATGAGCTCGTTTGTTCTTTAACGCTGCTTTTTGATTTTTCCTTAATCTTTTGTAAAAGGCGAGGATTTTTTGACTTGCTCGCTAAATGACTTAAAAGAGCTGCATCTTCATTTTGTTCGCCTTTAATGCCATAAATACTCTTGCTTTTGCCATAATCAATCTTTGCAACAATTTTTTCGGGTTCGGATACAGAATTATACTTATACTCAATTCGATATCGCACTCCCCCCGTGTGAGAAAGCAGAGCGTTCAATAAAATCGCGTCTGAAGATGATAAAACTCCATAAAATACCGCCGTGGTTGAACCGGATTTATCTGTTTTAGTTCTAAACTCTTTTGCCTTTATTTTAAGCTCCGAAGAGTCGGAAGGTCTTATTAAAACCATTTCTAGCCCATTAATGGGCAAAAGATTGACACGCGCAAGACTTCTGTCTGAAAGCGGTAATTTATTCTTTAAAATGCTTAGTGTTGATTTATCGACCCCTATGTCAAATTCGCATTCTAAAATTGCTCCCTCAATGAGTTTGTCAGGCTTAGCCGGGTCGATTTTTTGAAATCGAATAAAAGTTAAAGCCGGCTCTGTTAAGGCTTTATTGTCTGATTTGTACTCATATAAAGTCGGAGACAGTTTGGCGCAATACCACTGATTGATGTCAGAGTCACTTTGCATCATCAAATATTTAATATTCGTTTTTCCGCTTTTAACAGCTACCTCAAAAGGCTCGGATTGGCAGGGGTGCAAAATGAAACAACATAAAAATATAGATAAAAATATAGTTTTAATCATATTATTTGTTGCCTATAATCATTAAATCCATGTAGGCGCCGGTAGATTCTTTTTCACTTCCCAATAAGACAACTAAAGTATTGCGGCCTTTTCTGACCATTCTTGTAGGAATATCGTCTTTCTCGCGATTCCAATATTCGAATCCGTGCCCGTCTTTCATCTTCATCATAGGATCTTCATCGATTAATTTTCCGTTGATGTAGATGGCAGCCGCATTGTCTGAAGCGACCTTAATACCGAAAGATTTAAAATCCTCGGGTTTTTCAACGTAAAAGTAACGTTTGAAAATGACTCCTTCGGAGGGCTTTAAATAGGTCTTTACAGGGGCGGGCAAAAGTCTGCGCGAAGAACCAAAACCAAATGGAGCCGTGCCTTTATGAGAAAGCTCTAATTTATCGGCGTCAAGATTTTGAGGAACCTGCCAGACAATATCATCGATCAGAGGACTGTTAAATGCGTATTCCCAGCCCGAAGATCTGCGATCTAAAATCACTTCTTGATTTGAACTGAGAGGAGACTCAACTTTGCGGCGCAGGTTAATCAAACTCATGGTTTTGGCTTTTTGAGAAGTGCGGGATACCTGAGTCTTGGTCGCTATTTGAGCATCTTCTTTGGTATTAAGTATTTTCGGAGTGATAAAAACCATAAGCTCGGTTTTCTTTTTACTGTTATTTACAGATGTGAATATGCGCCCAATTTTCGGAATGTCGCTTAAAAACGGGATCCTGCGCTCTATCCTGTCGTCTTTTTCTTCTATGAACCCGCCTAATACCATGGTCTCCCCGTTCGCGAGGGTTATGTTCGTTTTTGCTTCACGATTCGTCATTCTCGCTGTCCAAGTTTTAGGGTCATATGAATCGACGGCATTTATGCTCTGAAAAACTTCTAAATCGATTTCTCCTGCCCTGTTTATGTGAGGTGTTACAACCAGTTCTAAGCCAACCTCCGCCACAGTGTAAGAGTTTATGGGGCCATCGGTACTCGGTCGTGTTGATTCAATCAAAGGAAGTTTTTCGCCTGTTTTGAAAACAGCTTCTCGGTGATTGGCGGTCACGATATGCGGAGAACTTATCACAGCGGCTTTTCCCTTTTTTTGATAAGCGTTTAAAAAAGCTTTCATTTTGCTGCCCGAAGTAATAAGTGTTTTAAAACCGTTTACGCCGGCTGTAGGATCGTTCAGATTGATGTTGCCGTGGTCGATGCCCACATTTACAAGCGAATTAGAGTGACCGAACGGATTAGAGAAAAGCTCTTTCCATTCCGCATTCAATACATCGTCGTCTGTAACTGTCAGTTCAACTACCAATACATCAATCAAAACCTGACCGGTGCGATAGTCTAAACTGTCTATTACATCATGAACGTCTTTTGCTACATCGTTTTCGGGGTCTTCAAGACGCATTATAATAGAATTAGTGGCGGCATTATGAGTCAGCGTTAATTTTCCTGCGCTTATTTCCGATTCAAAAATTTCTTTTAAACTGTTTAATACGTCTTCTGAACGGCTATACATCAAATATATGATTTTGCAGTTCCCGCTTCGGCTTGATACCCTGTTTGAAGACTGCACAAGCTCGGGAGAATAATCATCATAAGCCGCATCAAGCTCAGGAAAGGAGAGCCTGTCTTCTGCAGGGCACACATTACATAAAAATATTGTGCTGATAAAAATTATCGAAAAATATACCAAGTAATTTTTGCGCATTATGGCTACCTTTAAAAGTCCTCGCTGATTAACATTATTTGTATTTGAGCAAAAGCCCCTCGGTAAGTCGCTGTGATTAAAGCGGGTTTGCTGGGCTCTGATGCTTCATCGTCAGAAGAGTCCTCCCAGGTCATGATTGTTGTCGCGACTCCTGTTTTAATGTCTGCTTTACTTTCGTTAAATTCAATATCACCTATGTTGCTTGAGAAAAGAACAGCTTCATCTTCATTGCCGACAAGATTGCCGTCAGGGTCTGTAACCCGAGCGCTTAAGGTAAGAGACCCGCCGCTTTCAAGCTCTGTTCCCGGAGAAGCCAATATTATCTTATAACCGCTTCCGCCGGCTGATTCAGATACTATAGGTTTGTCGCTCGAACAGCCCAAAACAAATATTAAACCAAAAATCACAAACACTATAAATGATTGCGAAAATTTTACTTTCATTTATTACCTCACCGAAACTGTCTTAACAGCAACTGTTCCGTTGATCATTGCGGTTATTGTGGCTACTCCCGTCGTGTTGGGGGCCGTGTAAGTGGTTGTGAACCAACCCGAAGAAGTTGTGCCGTCGGTATCTGCAAGAGTGCCGATTTCGCATGACAAATTCACCGGGGCACTGTCTAATTCTGTACCATTGTCGTCTGTGCCATGAACCTGAATTATCAATGTGGCATTCAAGTCAACCACATCTGATGAAGTAAACAAAGTCACAGTCGGACCACCGGAAATGCTGGGAGATATTTGAACGCTCGAAGTGCCAAAATAACCGCCGGCCGCGGCAGTAATTAATGTGGAGCCCGCGTTTGTCGGCGTGAAAACAACGTTTGCGTAACCTCTCGAGTCAGTTTCGTAACTGTCATCTCCAAATGACCCCCCGTTGTCGCTGGTCATTGAAACCGATGCTTCGGCAATCGGAGAACCCACAGCATCAAAGACGCCTATAACTATCGGTATTGTTTTGCCAACATAAGGATTCTGATTCCCTATCTTGACAGTCACGCGAGAATTTTTTATATTAAATTTCGCATATATTAAGCAGAACCTTGCGTGCTTATACTTATATTCCTTGACAGTTTAAATAAATATTGAGATAATTCATTACTATTAAACGGCGATCGGAAATTGTGCCGATTCGTGTCTTTGTTTTGGGTATTTATCCCAAATCATGCATTTTTACCAAATTTTTTAAGGAATTTATGATGGAAACAGTAACTATTGAACGCATGACTTATGGAATTGACGGCCTCGGGCATTTAAACGGAAAGGTGGTTTTTGTACCTTACGTAGTGCCGGGCGATGAAGTCAAAATCAGAGTTACAGAAGAAAAGACAGATTACATGCGCGGAGAAATTGAGGAAATATTGTCTCCTTCTCCCGAAAGAAGACCCTCACCCTGTCCTAATTTCCCCGAATGCGGTGGTTGTCATTGGCAGCATATTCACCCCGAGGTCCAACGCCGCGAAAAAGAAACTTCTTTGAGGTTTATGCTTAATCCGCTCCAACCAAAAAGTGTGTATCCCATGGAACCTCTACCCATGAGAAACTACAGAAATAAAATGGAGCTAAAAGTAGCGATAAGAGATGGAGAAGTTATTCTCGGAAACTACCAATACAGAAGTCACGAAGTGGTTTCAATAAAGGGGTGCTTTGTGCAATGCCCCGAAAACATGAAATTATACGATAAATTGTTGGCTTTTGTTAATCTCCCTGATAAAAAAGCTTTTGCCGAAACCATTTCGACAATCATTGTAAGAACGCTCGGTCAGCAACAACATTGTAATTTTTATTTGAAAACTGACCCGGATCAACAAACACTCGAAGCATTAAAGCTCTTTTTTGAGCAAACAGATTCATTAGGGCATCTTGAAGTGTTGACTGAAAAAAACAACTGTCTCTCTTTGCACAGACAACAGCCTCTGTTCGCTTTTATGGGCAGACAGTGGTATATCTCCCCCGATTCCTTTTTTCAAAATAATCTCGAAGGCGCAGAAGCAATTTTACATACTCTGATTTCTGTGTACGAAGGTTTCCAACATAAAGGAAAATTCTTAGACCTGTATTCCGGTTGCGGTATTCAAACATTTTTACTTGAGCAATTTTTCGACGAAACTTACGCAGTAGAATGTAATGCTTCTTCTTACGAAGACGCAATTGAATATCAAAAAACAAGACATAACTCTAAAATTAAATTTATATGTAAAAGAGTCGAAGGAATATTTGGAACTCCCATGACAAGAGGACCACTGGCTGCTATACATCTTAATCCTCCGAGAACAGGTTGTTCTCAAAGAGTTATCAGAGGACTAGGGGGCTTAAAGCCCAGAATTATTACTTATCTTTCTTGCAATCCTATGACATTCAGAAGAGACGCAAAAGCTTTCAGGCAAATGGGATACAAATTAGATAAAGTCTATTCGTTCGATTTGTTCCCGGGGACATTCCATCTCGAAACATTGGGAGTATTTGTTCGAGGTAATTGATTTATGAACACTGCCGTCAAAAACCGATTTAATTTTAAAATTTTGATTGTTGAAGATGAGCCGGATAATAATGAATTCTTGGCTGAACTGCTTTCTTTATCAGGTTATGAAGTGGATCAGGCTTTTGACGGCGAGCAAGGCCTCGCGAAAGTTGAAGAGTTCGAACCGGACTTGGTTTTGCTTGATATAATGATGCCAAAAATCGACGGACTCGAATTTTGCAAAAGAATTCGCGCTAAACAAGATTACCGCAATCTAAAGATCATTTTCATTACCGCTCGCGGTAATCTTGAAGAAAAAATTAACGGCTTTAATGCCGGAGCTGATGATTTTTTAAGCAAGCCTTTTGCGCCAAGCGAATTGTTGGCAAGAATTAATGCTCAGTTGCGAATTGTCGAACTCTCAGCGCAACTCTCTGCATCTGAAAGAAGACACAGAAATTTAATTGAAAACATGCCCGATGGATTAATGCTCGTATCTGAGGACTTTAAGCTTGAATTTTTCAACCCCAGATGCTCTGAATTGTTGCATGTAGAGCTTAAAGAAGAATATTTAAATAAAAATCTCAGAGACGCCATTAAACATTCATATTATTGTGATGAAATTTGTAATCTTATAAATTCTGCCTCAAAGATTATGACAGAATCAAATTTTATGAAAACTGTCGCTTTGTCTAACGAAAACTACCCTGAAATACTTGAAATAAGAGTGATTTCACCGGAAGTTTGCGATTCTAAAAGGGAATATGCACAAATTATTTTGCGCGATGTTACGGATAAATACAATATGGAAAGATTGCTTGTTCAAACAGAAAAAAATAACTCGCTCGGAATAATGATTGCAGGTATTTCGCACGAAATAAATAACCCGCTGGCCGGAATATCTAACGCAATTCATCTAATGAAAAAAGGCAAATATGATGAAAAAAGACAGTTAGAAGTCTGTGACATGATGCTTGAAAATGTTAATCGTATAAGCCGAATAATTGATGATTTAAGAACCTTTGGCCACCTTGAAAGGGTTGATAACGGCGAATTTTTGATAATACCGGTAGTTAAAGAAGCTATAAGGTTAATTGACTACCAAAGACAAGATGACAACACAGAAATTACTTTTGTTCACGAAGACTGCTCTTGCAAAGTCATGGGAAGCAAAACTCAGTTCCTGCAGCTTGTAATGAATATTTTGTTGAATGCTCTTAAGGCAGTAGACAAGAAAGGGAAAATCAATGTTAGTTTGTCAAAAACCAATTCACTGGTTCCTTCGGCGGTGCTGACAATTGAAGACAACGGCTGTGGAATTCCCGAAAACCAAATTAATCAAATATTCGATCCCTTTTTTGCCGCAAAAAGAGAATGGCAAGGAACAGGCCTTGGGCTCGCAGTTTCTTATCGAATAGTGCAACTGCTTAAAGGTACGATTAAAGTGGCCAGTAAACTGGGTGTGGGCAGTAAGTTCACTGTTACTGTTCCGATTGTGTAGCTTTTTTAGGCGATCAGTGAATGAATTTTTTTGAATTAA
>MWDD01000069.1 GCA_002070375.1 bacterium ADurb.Bin157
GTTAACTTAGAAAAATTCAGCAACACTTCTTCTAAAATAGAAATTGAGGCTGATTCTGACTTTAATGAAGCAACATTACTTATTTCGGCTAATTTTAACGGGATGAAAGATTCTGTTAAGCGTGTTATACCCATAAACACAGCACATCTAATGCTTAACAGACAAAAATCGGGCGCATTCAAAGAAAATATTGAGATTAAACCCGAGTTTCCGGAATGGGTGAACAATGACACAGTTCAAACCGGCGTTACCGGTCGTATAAGCTTGTCTTGCGGTTTATGGGCAAGGCTCGCGCCGACTTTAAATTATCTGATGACTTACCCTTACGGCTGCGCCGAACAAATATCTTCAAGGCTGATTCCGTTAGCTGCGCTGCGCACTTTGGCGGAAACTGACAAACTGCCGGGTTATAAAGCCCGTGATTTAGATATTTATATCAAAGACGGGCTCGAAAAGCTTTATAAAATGCAGCACGGGTCAGGCGGATTCGGCTATTGGCCTTCAATGAGCCGCGAATCGTGGTGGAGCAGTCAGTATGTTATTTTTGCCATTTCTATATTGAAAAAGGCAGGGTATGAAATTGACGAATCTCGGCTGGCAAAAGCTTTAGACTATGTTGAAACCGGCCTGTTTAAAGACAGTCATGAAAACCGATTCAACCATGGAATCATGGCCCTCGCCGGCGTAAACTTGGCCATGAACAAGCGCTTGAAAGCAGCAGACACCGACAAAATCTTGAAAAAGTTTTCAAACATTGATGATGAAGGGTCAGCAATGGCCATTTGGACAGAAACCATGCTAAACAGAATACCCGGCGACAGCCTTGAAGCAATAATTTCAAAGCTTGAGCCTTCGCACAAAAGTGTGAGTAAAGGTTGGTATTCATCAACAGTCAGAACAGACGCGATAAAGCTTATGATATGTCTGGCTCATGAAGGTAAAACGGCGAAGGCAAAAGCCGCAGAATTAGCCGGGGGTTTGCTTAAGAGTTTAAATCAAAAAGGTTATTGGAACTCAACGGCAGATACGGGTATCGCATTGTTCGCCCTAGCCGAATATATGAGCAAAGAACAAGAAATAACAAGCGAAAACGGCAAAGTCAAAGTTGCCACAATAAACGGCAGCAAAGAATACGATGTAAATTTTGCGGGCGTCGAAATTGAGTTAAGCGGCACCGAAATGTTTGCCAAAGAAGGTATTCAGCTAACAAGCAGCAATAACGTTTTGGTTAACTGGAGCATGCATTATTCGTATCCCGATGATCCGAATCGAAAAGAAGGTGTGGCAAACGGCTTTACTATCGAAAAAAGTTTTGAAAACATTTCGGGTTCCGGCGACATTAAGGTCGGCGACATTGTAAAAGCTACAATAACATTTGAAGATAAATTCAGCGAAAACGATGATTGGCGCGAACTTAGCAACTTAGCAATCGAAGATTGGATCCCGGCCGGATTTATTCCCATAAATACCGCCCTTAAAAACGATGCTTTGCCGGCAGACATTGCCCCCGAAGAAGAGCAATATTACTATGATATGACAGACGGAGCTTACAACTTCTACGCGGACCACCAAGAAATACGAAAAGACAGGTTCTTAGCTTTTAAAAATCGTTCTTGGTCGGGCAAATTCAAGGTTGAGTATTATATGCGTGCTTCTTACCCGGGCACATTTATGATGAAACCGGCGCAAATAAGCCTTATGTATGCACCTGAAATATTTGGCCGCACCGTTCCGAGAATTATAAATATAAAGGAATAAATAAACCTTTGTTTCGCTCAAAACCATGAAATTGAAAATATTTAAGATAGTCCTCGTATTTTCTTTTTTGTTGTCAATTTTATGGTTTGGGCGAGAAACCATTGCCGAATACGTTGTAGACGACCCTGTATTGCCGATCGAAGAATATTTTTCGAGCGGGGGAGCATATACAGATTGCAACGGCAAACTTCTAAGGTCTGTGGCAAATATAAGAGGCGATTATCTTTTTCCCGTTAAACTTAAAAATCAATCAAAAGAGCTTATAGAAGCTGTAATAACGGCTGAAGACAGAAATTTCAGAACTCACCCCGGTTTTGATTTAGGCGCGATTATAAGAGCGGCAAAGCAAAACCTTAAAAACAGGCGCGTAGTTTCGGGCGCATCAACAATAACCCAACAGCTCATTCGAATAGCTGTGCCGCGCGAAAGAACTTTTGCTGCGAAAATTGCCGAATTTTTTGGCTCAATAAGAATTGAAGCAGCTTATAGCAAAGACGAAATACTCGAGAAATATTTAAATTCGGTATGTTTGTTTGGCAACGTAAGAGGAACTGCCATGGCGGCTCAGCTTTTGTTCGGCAAAGACAGCGGAATGTTAAATTTGGCCGAAAGCGCGGCGTTAGCGGCTGCTATTCAAGCGCCCGGGCGATATAACCCGTTTACTTTGAAGGGCAATTTAGCTTTATTGGCGCGACGCAACCGGATCTTGCACGACATGCTCAAACTTGGCAAATGCAGCGAATCAGAGTATAAAAACGCGTTAAAAGAGATTATCCCGACTTATAAGAAGAAGCGTGCATTCAACGCTCCGCATTTTTGCGACTATTTAGAAAAAGAACAGGGTAAGCCGGTCGGAACAATTGAAACAACAATAGACTTAAATATTCAAAACAAGCTCGCGCTGATTCTTAAATCGCACATGCCAAGATTAGAACGTCAGGGAGCGACTCAGGCGGCGGCAATGATAGTCGATGCAAAGACTGCCGAAGTTATAGCGATGTGCGGGTCGGCAGAATATGGGCCGATTTCAGGCGGGTTTAACAACGGCACGACATCTTTAAGATCGGGCGGTTCTGTTTTAAAGCCGTTTTTATACGCTTTAGCTTTTGAAAAAGGGTATTTTCCGTCTTACACGATTTCTGACACAATGCAGCCGTTCAAAACGCAGCGCGGCGACTACCTGCCCGAGAATTCGCAACAAAGAGATTATGGGCCGGTAAGCATAAGATTGGCACTGGGAAACAGCTTAAATGTATCGGCAGTAAAAATGCTCAACCAATTGGGCGTATCAGATTTTTACAATTTTTTGGTTGAATCAGAAATACTCGAGTATAAAGATAAGGGTGCCGAAACATTTGGATTAGGGCTGGCCATAGGCAACCCCGAAATTAAAATGACAAATTTGGCGCAGGCGTTCGGTATTTTTGGTAACGGCGGGGTTTTTAAATCTTTAAAGTTTATTAAGGGGCAAAAGCAAACGGTCAAAGAAATAATATCAAAAGAGAGCGCTTATATGATATTTGATATTTTATCAGACCCGTCGGCGCGGCTTTTAACTTTCGGAAACCCGTCATTTTTTAAAACTTCTGTTCCAACCGCAATTAAGACGGGCACCAGCACAGCATATCGCGACTGCTGGCTTGTGGCGCATGATCAAAATTTTATAGCAGTTGTTTGGGCAGGCAACTTTAACGGAAAACCCACACGCGGGTTAACAGGCGCGACGGCGTGCGGCCCCATTTTCAGAGACATTTACAATATTAAGCACGAGAAGAAAACGCTTACGGGTCGATTAAATAAAGGTTTAACGGAAAAGCGTCTTGTATGCGCTGTTTCAGGGTTGCGGCCTTCGGCTTTCTGCAAACTGAAGAGCAGCGATTTGTTTGTCAGGTCTGAATATGAAAAAATCAGCGAATGCCATTTCCACACAATTACGGGAACTTATCACATGCTCAACCCCGAATACGCAACCTGGCTCGAAAAACGTAAAAAAAACATCGACGCCGACCCTTTTAAGCTCGAAACTCCTGCTGTTACCGACAATTCAGGGGCAAACATCAAAATAATATCACCGCACGAGGGCGACAGATTCGTGTATTCGGCGTATCACGGCGCGCCGATCAACTTGCGGGCGATACCCTCGCGAGCGCTTAGCGAGATAATCTGGTTTGTGAACGGAATCGAACTTGAGCGAACAGCCCCGCCCTACGAAACAATTTGGTTCGCCGAAAAGGGCACACACGTCATTACAGCCTACGCCGAAGGGGCAGTAGCATCGCAGATAACAATTGTGGTAGAATGAATAGCTAAGGATTAAGAAAATTGAGCTTTAAAAAAATACTTTTTACAATTTTACTGTTTGTTTACGCGATGTTTATTTTGGGCTGTTCTGACAGCAAAAATGAGTCGCCTGTTTCTTACGAAATCGGAACACTTGTCACTTACAAGGACACAGACCACAAAACCAAATACACCGCCGACAATGAATTATATGACCGATCGAAGTTCACCGCCGCGCACAGAAACATTACATTAGGCAGCCGGGTGACGTTGACTAATTTGCGAAACGGCAAGCGCACGACGGTCGAAATAAACGACCGCATCGACAAAGACAGCGATTATATAATAAAGGTATCTAAAGCGGCTGCGCAAGAGCTCGGGCTGATGTTTGAGACAGATACCGCAGAAGTGTCTTTGTCTATAACCTCTGCTGCGTATCGATGAGGAAACTCGCCGAGCAAGGCAAAGGTAACTGATCATAGGCTTTAATGGCATTTTCTACTTCAAGAATATCTTTTTTGGGCCCAACAACATGGGAGTTTTCGATAAGTGCGGTTACATTTATTATTCCACGGCGCCGAAGGCGTCTGGCTAAAGTCTAACGCCGGTCGTGAGCGGAAATGGCCAGATGGCGCGGGTGTTGCGTAAGCAAGACCCGTGAACGGCCGGTTTTTCCGCCTCGACGCACTTGTTAGGCAATTTTTTTATCTAGTATTGAGTTTTTCAAAAGATTTTCGCACAATTGATTAAGACTCAAATTCGATTGCAAAGCTTTTATGAACAATAGTTTGTGTAGTTCTTTATTTACGCGAAGCACAAATTTTCCTGAAAAATTTTTATTGGTCGTTTCTTCCGGTAAAGGAATTTGATCAGTTTCATGGATCTCTATCCATTCGTCCAGGATTTTGCAAAGCTGTTTGTAGACATCTTGTTCATTGTCGCCATGGCAGCATGGCCCCAGGAATCCCGGAATAGAACCAATGTAACAATTATCTTCATCTGACCATTCAACAATTTTCAGATATCTATCCTTTTTTTTCATTTTCCCGGACCTCCTTTACCATCTTTTTAACTTCCTTTTCTTGATACGGCTTTGCATCATCGCCAAGGTTACCTGAAATTGTAACTTTTGCCCCCGAAGGGTGTAAGAAATTACGATGGCTTCCTTTGCCCCCGCGATCAACAAAGTCATTTTCTTTTAAAATTTTTATAAGCTCACGTATTTTTATCGGCATATCAATATAGTATCAAATTGATACTGTTTTGTCAATTTATCACTTAATTTGTTCTACTTGTCTAATTTTGTTTTGAAAAGACCCGTCTAGCCCGGCCAAGTTACTTTTTAATAGTATCGTTTCAACTCATCTATAAATGCACTTGTTCACCGCAAAGTTGCATTGCGCCTGTATTGTCTTCATTGTCTTAATTTTTCAATCATTCAATTCCGCTATAGCTTCTTCTATAACCCGTAATAGCCCAAAGCATTTTATTCTGCACTTTTTGAAAAAAAAGCTGTGCTGCTTCGGAATTTTTGTCTTGTTTTTTTACCGCGCCATCTTCGGGTTTCAGCATCTTAAAATCCCCGCGCCCCAGCGCCGGAGCACAGGACGTGCGAAGGCGGTTTCTTTTGTTGTGGATAAATACACTTATCTTTCACTTTTTATGTTCAAGTAACCTTTTCTCAATTTCTTCAAGCTCCTTCAAATCTTCTACATCCGATATTTTTGCTTCAGCTATTTTCCTTTTTTTATCAAATGCCTCATATCGCTCTTCAGCAATCTTTTTAGCTACTTCCGCTTTTACTGTTCCTGCTTGAGTGAGTAGATCTTCTTCATTATGCTTCAGGAATGCATCAAGTTTATCAGACCACTCAGCCATGGTTACTGTTCTTCTTTTTCTGGCTTGCCGTTCAGCATAATCAAGGTACATAGTGACGATCTCATTTAAATCCTTCATCTCTTCATCATTCAGGTAATTTTTGGCAATTGAAACATCATGTTTGCGAACAATAGAACCACGCCATGAGGTAAGCCCCATGTTTGGTTTGTCGGGATTACTCCGAGATTCAATAAGTTCAGCGGCAGTTTTACCCTCAATAGCACCGTGTTGAGTGGTATGTTCCAAAATGGAACTAACCACCTTTTCGTCCAACTCACCGCTTTCAAAGACATTTTTTAGGTGCTTTGTAATAGCCGGTCTCTGAACATCAAAAAGTTCAGCCATCATTTTTTGTGTCAGCCAGATGGTTTCATTTTGGAAGATGGTATCTATTTTGACCGAGCCGTCTTCGGTTTTATAAAGAATGATTTCTGATTGGTTTAATGGCTGTGCCATGATTCAATCTCCCAGTTTATTAAATTCTCTCGTAAAACCGCCTGCTTCAACTGTTCTGTTGACTGCTATTTGCTGATAATATCTTGGCTTTCTGCCGGAACCATCAAAGAAATAATCAAAAGATGAAATATCCTCTTGTTCTTTGCTTTTGATGCCTTTAAAACGTTTGTATTTCTCCCAAAGTTCCTGGGGAGAGGGGAAGCTGTCCAAATCAAGATTTCTTTCAATCTGTGAAGAATAGCCTGAGCGATCATGTTCTAGCCGAAGATCCGGTCTGTTTTTCGATGGGAAATTCGGAATAGACGAAAGAAAATCTTGTCTAACCTCCTGGTTTGTGCAAAAGATTCTCAAAAAATGGGAAAACTATTTTTCGCCTCGGTGCACTTGTTAGCTCAAGCTTTATTAATTTATTAGTCCAATTTCTTTTCTAACAATATTTCCTTTGCTCTTTCATATGGAAGTCTTGGCCCACCAAGGTGAATTTTTCTTCTTTTTGGCCAAACACAAAGTCGCCCTTCAAGGTTGGCACTGACAAATTCTTCTCTCTTAGATCGAGCATGATATTTATCATTCATCCAATTTTTGTAAATTTCCATTTCCTCAGAACTTAGGTATATTAGCGAAATTCTTGTGCTTGGGGTGGCGTGTACCTCGATTGTGTAACCAAAGTTTACCCCTGGATAGTATCTCATTTGAGAACTTTTAGATAATAAAACATCTTCTATCGCCTCAATTTCTTTGGTTTTCAAAGGAAGCCCAATGATTTTTATTAAATTGAGAATGTCTCTTTTTGTTCGTTTATGGTAAAAAAAATCAACAAATAACTCTCCAATTTCAGAATAATTACCTGCCTGTCTTAGCTCAAGAATCTTTGCTCCAATCTCACGTTCTGATAAAGAGGAAAAGGCGTGGGGCACTAACACAGGCTCTGGTAATGAATCATCTCCCAAGAGATCGTCATCAAATAGACCATCATAAGGACAATATTCTGAATCTAAGGTAATTTCTTCATTCGAAAAATTTTGAGATGAAATAGAAGCCAATTCTTCTGCGCAACATTCATTTGAATAAGCTGAAAAGGTTATCAATAGGAAGCAAAAGGCAATACATTTAATTCTCTTCATTTTGGGCCTCATCAAAAAATATAACGCGGAGCTGAGCTGCGAGGATTTTTGATTGTAGCACGCGTAGCGTTCGGAAAGCAAAAACCACAGCAGCTCCACGTTCATGGCGACGCAGTCGCCATGAACGCCAGTCGTGACCGGAAAAACGAGACGGGCACGGGTGTTGCGCAAGCAAGACCCGTGATCCGGCCGGTTTTTCCGCGTCGACGCACTTGTTCGACTTGCTTCTATCAATGGCCTAATTCGTGGAATTCATTTTTTGTAGTTTTCTAGCTGAAGCGCGGTTAGTTAATGTTCGAAAAAAATGATAATAAGTCGACTAGATTAATGCCAAAAGGAGTGAATTGGAAGATTTTTTTGAATAATTGAAGTAAGGGCATTAGAATCTATTCTATTTGAAGGGTATTTTTTGTTCTCAGCAATATAGAGCGCAAACCATGCCAAGGCTAGCCCTTGCCTACCAATATCCTTTATCTTTTTACAGGCTTCAATTGCTTTGCTTGGTTGTTCTTTCTTCACTGACTCTCTTGTAATCTCATACAGCATAACATCATGATACTCTTTATCCTCGATTCCATCAGCAATTTGCATTGCTTGGTCAAAATTGTCCAGTTCTAAAAATAGACAACCGATTTCAAGAGCGAATAATGAGCGCCTTTTTTCAAGTTCGTCAATTTCTCCTGCCAACGAGATTAATTCATGAGCTAATGTTTGGGCAAATTCTTTCTTACCTTTTTTTATCAAAAGCTTTGCAAGACTTAGAAGACTTTCTATTCTGTCTTCTGAAGAACCAGACTGTTTTACTATTTCGATGGCTTGATCAACCTTGTTGTTACTTACAAGAACACTTGCGATTTGGCAAATTGTTGCTACTTCGCTTTTCTTAAGGAGGTTCGAGTTAATTTTTTCATTAACAAATAATTCCCCAGACATTATTTGAAGGGCTTTCTCATTGTGCCCTAGATTGATCAGCAACTCACCTATTATTGCTAACAGGCCTATTTTGCAGACTTGATCTTCTTCCATTTGGGCGATACTTAGGGCGCGATCCAAGAATTCTAATGACTTCTCACTTTTTCCATTCAATTTCCAAGCTAGCAATACTAAATTTCTTATTTGATTTTTCGTGTCGCCAGCATCATTTATGTGCTCATCAAATAAGCTTATTGCCTTTTCATATTGACCTTTGACAATATATTCGCTTATACAGCCGACTAGTGATGATTCTCTAAGATACGAAATTTCTATTTGCAAAGCTGTCTGAGTTGCCTTATCTAGCTCTCCGGAATTTAAAAAATAAAAACATTTGGTTTCCCATATCTTCTCTTTGAAGTAGTCGTCCTCATATTTGATTCCTTCTGTGGCTTCTAAGAACAGGTCATTAAATTGTTGATGGAAAAGCCCATTAAGGGTATACCAAGCTAAGCAATCATCAACTGGCTTGGCTTTAATAAGCACTTCTTTTAAGAATTTTTTAGCCTTATCATTTTGATTAGTTTGTTGAAATGCGTTGGCTATTGCCAAGTTTGCTTCAATTAAATGAATATTATCATCAATATCTTCTGCATACTTGATAGCTTTATTTATTAAATCGATACAGTTTTCTTCCTCACCTAGTTTTTTGGCAGCGATTGCTAAATAGCACAAAGCATGAACTCGCCAACGATTTTTACTATTTTCACTTATAACTAAGGCGCATAAATTGAGTTGTCTTTCAGCTTCAGATAGTTGCTGAAGTAGGATTTCAAGTTTTCGCAATTCACTAACCTTTTTGCCAGAAATAAGTGTTTCTCCAGATTGGAGCTTAACTGCTAAGTTCGCTTCTGGGTAACTATTTATTATTTCATCAATTTTCATGTGTAGTTTTTTGTAAGTTGCCAATGCTTCTGTGTAGCTTTTAGCTTTTTCCTTCATTTCTTGGTCATATTGTATTGCTTCTACATATAATTGATTTGCTTTTGCATTTGGATCTGTACAGCCAATCAAAAAATTGCACAGAATTAAAGTGGTAGCGATTAAAAGTTTTCTTATCATTTCATTTATTCCTTCATTATGGCTGCGTTCTTCTTGAACGGAATGCTAGCCCTCATAACTTTTCCCAACAATTGTGAGACCTCTGCGAACATTGAGTTCCTCAAGTAGTCCTTCTACGCCGGAAGGCGGAATTGCAATGCCGCGGTCGCCAATGAAGCACTCGAAATGGTTTGTGAAGAATGAAGAGACACCCATTGACGTTAGCTCATGCGGGTTGCACGCCCTTGCAGAAACTACTGATATCGCAGGAATAACAGTTACGCCAGCCTGCTTCGAGTAGATAAAAACGAATGACGCTGGCGACAATGAAAGCATCTTTTCGCACTGCTTTTTCATGTCTTCGTAATCCTTGGTCGAGAAAGAGTCGCTTGGCTCAACGCGTTTGGCTTGAGCCAAGAAACCTTTGTTTACACGAAAGGTAGGAAGTTCAAGAGAAAAGGAACAAAGGAAGTCCGCGCCGAAACGCTTTTCTTGGCTGTTGCCGCCACGATCGGTGAATGTTTTAGCTGCCCAGTAGACACCACCAATTTTCGACCCGTTGATTGAGTGCTGACAAATGGCTAAAAACCGATCGGTGATCTGAGGTTCCTGTTCTACAAGACGGGCTTGGAACCCATCAATAGACTCGTCTGCTGCTTTTCCGACCTTATTTGCCAGTTTTTTCGTGATCTTAGTATTGCGAAACATGTTGCCCCCCTTAACAGCGTGACTTACTTCATTCTAGCTTTCTATAACATAATCTATATATGCTGAAACAAAAAATACCGGCCCCATGGCGCTTATTTATTCGAACAAGTATGCCAGAAAATGACTGGCACGGGAATTGCTTTTTTTTGATCGCAAGTTCCGTGACACCAAAGTTTTCTGCTCATGGCAACGCACCCAGGTGTCCTAATTTTATTCTTTATTTTCATATTTTTATTTGTCAGCAAAACATCCATGTTAGATCAATAGCATCTATGGCAATGTGTATTGTTTCTCCTAGTTTAACGTCAAAGGTGACTCACGCGCGGTAGCGCGTTGAGTCCACCGCCTTGTTGGGTGTTGTCATTTGAGCAGAGTAACGCCAATAGCCTTGGGGACTCCATCGACAATCATCTTGTGTCCGGTAGCGGTCTTCAAGATGATCACCTTCGGCATGAAGGCGTAGTGATAGTGATAATGATACTCCGATTGCTGCCAAACCTGCCCGTTGGTGAGTTTCACGACAGTCTCGCCCTCCCATCCCTCAAAATCGCCATCGATTTGCGATTCGATCTTATCGCCAGCGGCTGGAACAGCCCGATTTGGCAACTGCTGGGCAGGATTCATCATCCGTTTGGCAGAATCGAGAAGGAGGCCGGATAATTGGAGAGATTGTTGTGTTGTGGGCTTCTTTGCAGAAACGACCTTCGCAAGCGTAAGCTGACTATCCACAGACATCTTTCCAGTCTGCTCGATGCTGTGAGCCCTCTGGAACGCTTTCATCGCAAGCACCAAGTCATTCTTTTCCTTGTTTGCATCTTTCGGATCAAAGTATCCGAGAAAACCAAGCGCTGCTGCCGTTATCTGAGCGTCAGTAAGTGGCTTTGGAGCGGCCGGCGCAACGCCACAACCTTCAATCTGCTCGGCACTCCAGATTCGAGCCTCCTGATCAACGTCGGGAAGCATCACTTTCGAGCCGACCCCACAAAAGATGCCAGGTGAATGGATAATAATCCGCTTACCTTCAAAGTGCCAAAACGACAGAGCTCCGACACCCTTTTCGATTAGCCATCGTTCGCCGTTTCTTCGTTCAATGATGCCCTGATCATCGTTATCAAGAACCTTGATCAGGGTGACATATTCTGCCCCAGCGAAGACCGCACTGAGGGAGAACGTCATCATCAGGATTGCGATAAGTGCTGTTTTCATTTTTTCACCCAACGCCCGGCTTTGGGGCGGACTTGTAGCCGCGCAGCGGCGGAAAGGCCGTCCCAGCCCCGAAGGGGCGACAACAGCCGATTGTTAAATGCCCTTGCGCTCAACAATCGTAACGATCCTTTATGTGTTGATGGTAGTACTGGCCAATAGAGCGAGCCCTAACAAAATCACGAAAGACTCTCTCTGGAACCCGACAAAAAGTGTAAACAGGGTCACTATCCTCAAAATCTATGTACATGCGCATGGTGCTGGCATCGTAGCCAATGCGCCGAATAGCCGTTGACCGAACATTAATCCACTCTGTCATATGACTTCCTATTTCCTTAACCAGGGCAACGTTTTTGATGGGCCATATATGTGACCATCATCAATCCAAAATTTCCCACTGTCGGTAGGCCCCCAGATCCAGCCATCATCAATCCACCACTTGCCTGAGTTATACGGACCCCAAATAAAACCACCATCAATCCAGAATCTTCCCGATTCTTCTGGCCCCCATATGTAGTTGTTATCAATCCAAAATCCGGTATACATCTGGACTCCTTTTGGCATTTAAACAAGTTATTATACAGTTCTGGACATCATAACAGCATCCTGGGTGTGCTGTCAAATTCTGGGGGAGAATTTTTATTTTCTAACTTGCTATCATGTAAAATGTTGAGATATCATTATCTTGATATGATGAAAAAAATACCTGAGAAGATCGAGAAGATTTTTTGCCGGCGCATGCAAAAAGCCGGGGTTGCGTACCCCCTGCAACAGGAATACCGGAAATGGCTGCGCTATTATCTCGATTTCTGCAGCAAATACTATCTGAATCCGACCGACCGCGAAACCCCGCAACAGTTCATGCAGAAACTCAACGAAAAAGGCCAGTCAGCAGATAAACAGAAGCAGGCTTACCAG
>MWDD01000070.1 GCA_002070375.1 bacterium ADurb.Bin157
ACCGCCAGACTTAAAAACTCTTTAAACAACGATGACCCCGGCAATCAGCTCTATAAAGTTCTCCGATCCGCAGAACTGGATGTTTCAAAGGAAATACCGATCGCTTCTGATGAAGTGGCTAAGTTAACCATTTACACGCGCGAAACTGCGCGACTGCTCTATGGCATGCAGTTCGGACAAGGACTGACAGACTCTAATGACTTTAAAGTTGATGCAGTTTTAAAACTGCAAAACATTAAAGGAGTAGATATTTCTGACTCCGAAACCCAAATTTATCAACTTAAAGAAGACAAAAAAGAAAAACAGGGCAATTTAACTGTTACCGCAACGGTTAACTACAAAGGGCACAAAGCGAGAGTGTCTCTGACCTTTATGATAAGAGTGGTTAAAACTTTTTTACCACCCTTCAACTATTTTACTTTATTCGTAAGAGACGCGAGCGCATTCGGCGGTTCTAACTTCAACACATCAACAACTTTGGGTTCAAACCCCAAAGCCTCACTCAGATTAGACAACGGCTGGAAATCAATAGAAGGAAAAGACTTTGACCCGGTGGCAGACATAAGCTGGGAAAAAAAGCTGGCAATATACGGACAAGAAGCCTATGTCCCACCCGGCAGAGTTTACTTGGGCCAAGACTTGGACACACTCAACCCCGCAGCTCCGGCAGTACATGTCAGAGCAACCAACGGCCTAAAGATGCTTTTTAAAGACTCTATCGACCCAACCGCGCCATCGTCTCTCAGAACAAAAATCAATGCAAGAGACAATCTGTATTTGAACTTCGATGTCTGGTGGATGAACCTTAAAACATACACAAAAAAAGTAATGGAAATGCAAGGGCAAACCGAAACCAGCACATCCGGCGGGGGCCTTATTAACTGGATACAAAACATCGGCGACAAAACCGAAGTGCGAGTTATAAACGTTGGAGCCGGAGAACTGCTGACAGCGGCCATACTAAACACTCCGCCCTCCTTCGTCAATTGCTTCACCTCGCTGGTCGAGCACACAGAGGCCACAGTCAAAGGCATAGATCAAAGCTCCGAATATTCGGCTGCCGAAAAAGAAAGAATGAAAACCCTATTACCCGGCCCGGAATACAGCGGATTTGCCCCCTTTGGAGCAGCTGTCCACACTTCAGCCAGCACCATGCCCCTAGACACGGGCGTTGACTTCAAAAAATTGTCTCCGACACTCATTTACGGGCCGGCTATGAGAAAATATTTCAGAGCGGTCCAAATAAGAACCAAAGATTCAAAAAATGAAATAGAACTGCCATTCATCGCTGTTGAACACCTTCAGCAACTTCAAGCTTTGAATCCCAAAGTCGCTACCGACTCAATATTGGTGGCATCTGAAGCACAAATGCTTTTCACATTGGCAAAGGTGCCAAAAGAGCATGTAGACAAAATAGTTCAAAGTTGGGAAGAAATACCGGAAGGCCTGAGAAGATTCGACAAATACTGTGAATTCATGAGCGGAGAAGGCGGAGAGCCCATAAACAACGGTTTAGGGCATTTTATAAACCGCGTAAAAGGCGTACAAGGAAAATACGAAGGAGATCTTGAAAACTATATAGGCGAAGGGAGATTTCTGGAAAGCTTTCCTTACCCGTTTGGCAATATTCCAAAGAACATGGACATAATCATAAAAAGTGCGCCAATGAGAGAATTCTACGAAGGTTCTTTGTGCTACGCGCTTCCAAACGACATAAGCACCTACCTTATGGACTTCTATTTTATCCCAAGAAGCACCGAAGACTTTTTCAGAGGCAGAACAACGGTGGCGATAGGCGGCACTTCTTACGACAGATTTCAGTTTAAATATATTACCGATGTAAGCAGATATTTGAGCGGTTCGACAGAAGAAACCCTGCAATTAAACGGCATTTTAACGCTAAATGACTCCACATTGCTAAATATTAGCAATTTAAAATTTAAAGGACACGGAGTGATATATTCAAGCCCAATGATGGGCGGCGGCAAAGTAGTAATAAACGGAGACCTGATTGCCGTAGACACAGACCTTGACTCCTTTGAATACGCCATCGGAAACAACTTACTAACAATTGTCGCTCCTCAGATTATAATCAACACCGATCAGTCAAAGACATCAACCTGCTATGTTGAAGCTAATCTTATATCATTGTCCGAACCAATGAAAATAATTGGGCAGAAACCTGCTATAATCAAGGGAAGCGTCGTTACCCCTTCCCTTAACCTCGAAAAAGACTTCACAAACCTGAATAAACTCGAAGGGGCAGAAAACGTAATAATATATAATCCCCTTAACTCAATATGGAGAAGAAACAAACCCGAGCTTATGAATTCTTTGTATGTGGCAAAAATTGTCACCGGGGGCGTTGGAAAGTTTGACTGGAAATACGAGAGACCAAATGATTAAAAAAAACAGAAAAAAGGCTTTTTCACTCGTGGAAATTCTGGTGGTTATAGTTATGATATCTGCGGGAATACTGCCCATTTACTCGTTAATACATTCGGGACAGAAAAGAATTTCAAGAGCCGACACAAGAATACTTGCAACTCTTTTTGGAACCTCTGCAATTGAGCTCGCCAGGACCCTTGGCTACGATAAAGCCCAAAGAATGGTAAATGACGAAGATTACCAAGAATTAGTGGCTACCGCAGCAAAAAATGGATTCGAAATGGAAATGGAGCAAGTATTACATAAGGTGGAACCAATACCCAAAAACGCCACCGAAATGTATCTGTTAAGAATCAAAATAACGGTAGCACCCAAAAATAGAAGCGCTATACCCGAAACGGCAGAAGTTCCAACATTTATGACTATATTAACCGACCCGAGATACAGCTATTACTGAGATAAATATGCATAAACCCAAACATAAAAACGGAATAACCATGGTAGAGCTAATGTTTGCTTTATCTATTTTTGCACTTCTCTCCGTATCGCTTTATCAGGTTCTTAAATCTGTAAGAACAAGCTTTACGCATTCACAAAACAAGCTGGATATTTTACAAGCAACCAGAATAATTATGTCCGGCATAAGAAATGAGCTTAGAAACGCTATAGATAAACCCCAGGTTTTTAATGACAGACTAAATATTCCGGTTGCGGCCGACTCAACAATTCAATATTATTTCGACGAAGAGAACAGACGTTTGTACCGGGGCTCAAAAGGAGCCATAAATGACCCTGACCCCTCAGTCTCGGATTTGAGACAATTTCTGTTCGATGATGGGCAAATATTGGCTTTCGAATATGATTCAAGCTACCGAGACTCAAACTCATTTGTTGAATCAGAGCTTGCCCTAAACTCAAAAGTTTGGTTTAAGGTAAACATGAAAATTCTTTATTCGGTTAAATACGATAAGCTCACCGAAGAAGAAAAGGTCTCGATAACTCAAGACCCCGATTCTGACCCGAGGGTTAAATCATTTTTCATGATGATTACCCCTCGAAAAGTTAATTGGCTTTTGCAAGCAACACAGTAGGAATGTTATATTCCTTTCATAAGCATTGTCGCGCGAAAGAACACATCAGCGGGATTATTATATTTGGGCTGCGCCTGCTGTTCTTTTGCAGACTCTAATTCAGTTTTATTTTGAATATCAATAAGTTCGTCAAAGTTTTTCAAAAATGCGTCAATCTCATGAGATTCTTTATTTTTAACCAAAGCTGAAGCTCTGACTTCGGATTTAAGAGTATTAATTTCTTCAAGATTAAATTTATTACCGATATTTTTAACAAATCCTTCATTTTCGCCCGTGATTCCTTGTTGCATAACACGATTTGCAATAATAGAGGCAGCAAAAGATATCTGACCTTCTCTGGGCATAGAATCGGTAATATTAAAATATTTATCGACTAAATTATCGAAAGAAGTGCCTTTGGAAGCTGCAGATGAATTCAAATCCGCACTAAAATCTAACGTAACTTCACTTTTTTTAACGTTGCCCTTAACACCAAAATTTTGTATTGCCGAGTTTAACGAACCTATATTCATGATAACCTTGCCTCCATTTTTTATTTTCTTCAATACACATCGGTTATTTGCCCTTCATAGTTTACTTATTTTTTTATGTACATTATACAATCTTAAATCTTGACAGAAAAATAGCACTGTGATAACATTTTTAAACACCACTGGCTCAGAGGTTATATGGAGAACGAATTAATACTTGTCAACAAAATGGAAAGCACCGTTAGACAAGCTGTTGAAGAGTTATTTAAAGAAAAAGAATATGAGTCTGTCTGCAAATGTTCAAGATGCAAACTAGACATTATAGCGCTATCTTTAAACATACTGCCTCCGAAATACGCAGTTACAACTCAAGGCAATGCCGTTGTAAGTGTAAAGTTAAGTTCTGATCAGTGGCGGGCTGATGTCTCAATGGCTGTTTACAAGGCTATAAAAATAGTTAACAACAACCCGCGGCACAGCTGAGCGATCACTTATCCAACCGGAGGACAGTTAAAATGGCTGAACAGTCTAAAGAAAAACTGAGATTTGAACGCAAAGACGCAACCAAAGGATACATTGTGCTCTCTCTTATCGGCGACTTGGACATGTGGACTCTCCCCACAGCAAAAGAGCAGGTTCAGTCGCTAATTGAAGAAAAAAAGGTAAATCTGGTTCTTGATCTCGAAAGAACCAATTACATAGATTCATCCGGACTCGGTTTCTTTATCGGAACGCTTAAAAACTTACGAGATGCAGGCGGAAACCTTGTTTTGATAAATCTAAATTCGTATATTTACGGAATTTTCACGCTGATACAATTGCAGCACATAATCAAGACCTATGACAGTCTTGAAGAAGCCTCTAAAGATTTTTAATCAGGAGTTCCCCGGAAATGAAACAGAATATTCATCCCAAAAACAATCTTGTTACTGTCACTTGCGCTTGTGGCAATGCTTTCGACACTCTTTCAACATCACCCGAGCTGAAGGTTGAAGTTTGTTCCGCATGCCATCCGTTCTTCACCGGAACACAGCGTTTTGTTGACACCGCCGGCCGCGTAGAACGCTTTAAAGCAAAACTTGATGCTCAAAAAAAAGAAGCTGAAAAAGTTGTAGCCAAAAAAAACAAAAAGACCGAAAAAACTGCTGAAACAAAAGCAGAATAATTGGCCTATTGAAAAAGAATCTGCTGTCACCATAAAATGACGGCAGATTCTTTTTTAGGAGAAGCTAATGAATCTGATTATTCTAAGACATACCCCTGAACCGGATAAACTTGTCGCAATGGCCGCTCGAAGATGCTATTCTTCACGCGAAGCCCAAGAAATAGGCGATAAAATGCCCGAAGAAGAACAAAAAAGAATGCTTGGTCTTCTAAGGCAAAGAAACCATCTGTCGCCTTTTGAACACGTCTCTTTTACGTTTAGTGCAGACGGAGTTTCCAGAGCTCTTTCGCATCAGCTTGTGAGGCATAGAATAGCTTCTTATTCAC
Organism: bacterium ADurb.Bin157; assembly: GCA_002070375.1. Classification (GTDB taxonomy): domain Bacteria; phylum Muiribacteriota; class Ozemobacteria; order Ozemobacterales; family Ozemobacteraceae; genus MWDD01. The sequence goes on from MWDD01000070.1 coordinate 5,441, forward strand.
AAGAAAGCCAAAGGTATGTTAATTATTTGAAACTTGAACAGATTCCTAACATTATTCCGCCGAGCATAAGTAAAAACGAAGAAACCTTAAATATTTATAAAACAGCGATGGACGTTACACTAAACGCATACAAAGATTTACTGAAACTTGGAATTCCCCCTGAAGATGCGAGATATATATTCCCAAATGCAATCGAAACGAAACTTGTTTTTACACTCAACGCAAGAAGCTTGTTTAACTTTTTTGAACAAAGATGTTGTATAAAAGCACAGTGGGAAATCAGACATTTGGCAAATGAAATGCTAAAAGAAGTCAGAAAAGTAGCACCGCTTATTTTTAAAGAAGCCGGAGCTCCCTGTCGATTTTCACAAAACCCATACTGCAGAGAAAATGACCCTGATTGCCCCATGAGACCAAAGAAATGAAACTTGATGAACTGAGAAAAGAAATAGATGCGATAGACGACCAACTCGCACAACTTCTTGTAAAAAGACTCCGAATTGCACAAAAAATTGCTCTCGTTAAAAAAGAAATTTTATTCATTCAAGCCTGCGATTCTGAACGAGAAGCCATTGTTCGTGAAAAAATTTCTCAAAACACAGACGACCCCGAAATTAGAAATCATCTGTTAAAAATTTATGAAGAAATAATGAACGAATCAAAAGCCGTTCAAAATAAAATAATTAAAAACAAAAACTTTTAAGGTTGTGCACAAATGAAAATTATTATTTCCGGCGGAACAGAGCTGGGTATATTATTTGCGAAAACTTTGGTTGCTGATAACGATTTAAGAGTCATAGAAACTTCTCCTAAAGCTATTGAGCAACTTGAACAGCTTGACCTGCAAATCATAAGAGGAAATCCCACGGGAATTTCGGTTTTACAGGAAGCACAAGTGGCTGACGCAGATATTTTTATCGCATGCGCACATTCTGACGAAGTTAATGTCATATCATGTCTTGCTGTCAAACAACTCGGAATAGCAAAGACATTTTGTTTTGTGAACAAATCTCATTATTTTCAAACTTTTGCAGGCGAATTAGGAGAAAAACTGGCTATAGATAAAATAATATGGCCTGAAATGTATCTCGGAGAATACATAGCGCAAATTTTAACAGTTCCGGGGGCAATAGACGTTAAGTTTTTTGAGAACGAAGATCTCAAACTTTTGGAATTTAGGGTTAAGACAAGCGAACACGGGGTCGGCAAAATGCTAAAAGACCTCAACATTCCTAAAGGAGTTCTTGTTGTATCTCTTGTCAGGGGTGAAGAAGTAATTATTCCGAGCGGCCTTACAACACTTCACAGAAACGACAAAATAATATTTGTCGGTCACGAATCTGCAATGAGAAAAATTGAAAACAGATTTAAAACCGGAAATAATAAAAATATGAACGTGGTTATTATCGGCGGGGGAAACGTGGGCTACATACTCGGAAAAGCCCTTGAACCATTTACAAACATTAGGGTCAGAATTATTGAAAAATCGCCTGTACAAGCTCAATTTTTGGCAGAAAATCTCTCGGAAAGAATACTGATACTAAACGCAGACGGCGCCGACCCCGCATTTTTAAAAACTCTTCAGCTGAACGAATGTGATTGCCTGGTAGCATTGACAGGAAACGACGAGAGAAATTTCTATGTCTCAATGCACGCAAAATCATTACAAGCAAAAAAAATAATAACCAGAGCTCACTTTTCTGAAAGCATAGATTTTTTTGAAAAAATGGGCGTCGATGTCGCATTAAGTTCACAACTCAACGCCATACAAAGCGTTACAAAACAGATTTCAAAAGACAGCATAGATCTATTTACGGTAGTAGAAAAAGGCAAGGCCGAGATCAGAGAAACTACCGTTCCAAGCGATTTCCCTCCAAGCAAACTAATGGATCTGAAATTGCCCGAAGGAATCATCATAGCCGCAATAAAGCGAGGCGGGCACACCATTGTGCCGTGTGGGCAAGATAAAATTAAAAGCGGTGACCATTTAAGAGTTTTCAGCGCAACCGATAAAACAGATGTTATTACAGAGTTTTTGAAAGAAATTATCAGAAATTCAGCTAACGAAAAGGAAACCGGCGACAAACAATGATACGTTTCCGCATTATTATTTCTATCTTAGGCAGCATTATCAAAGGCTTTGCACTGCTGATGATTTTTCCGTTAATAACTGCTCTGATAGCCAAACAATATAATTCGGCACTGGCATTTACGATATGTATTGTTGCCTCTTCATTATTTGGATTTTTTTCCAAAAAACTCAATTCTGACAAAAATTTCGATGATCTTACCAGAATAGAAGGAATAGCCGTTGTTGTGTCTTCTTGGTTGTCCGTAAGCTTAGCGGGGGCAATTCCTTATATATATTTGGGAATGAGCCCAATCGACGCATTTTTTGAGTCTATAAGCGGTTTTACAACGACCGGAGCCACAATTATAAGTGATTTTACAAAATTCAACTCCTCGCTTTATTGGTACAGAAGCTACACTCAATGGCTTGGCGGAATGGGGATAATGGTGCTGTTCGTGGCTGTAATGCCACATCTTGCAATTTCAGGGCGCCAATTATTCTATGCGGAAACTTCTTCAGCCAGCAAAGAAAAACTGACTCCGAGAATTGCAGACACAGCCAGACATTTATGGAGCTGGTATTGCCTTTTGACCATAATCATGATCTTTGCTTTAATGTTGGTGGGAATGCCGGCGAATGACGCAGTCAGCAATTCTTTTTCAACCTTGGCAGCAGGAGGATTTTCTCCGAACCCCCAAAGCATAATGGGCTATAACAACACAAAAGCTGAATGGATAATTATATTTTTCATGTTTTTGGCGGGTGCAAATTTTATGCTCCAAGTTAAAACCCTAAGAACAAACAAAATTGATTTTTTTAAAAATCCTGAATTCAGACTTTATACCTTTTTATTGGTGTCGCTGTCATTCATACTCGCAGTTATGCTTTTTTACAATAAAATCGGCGGAGAAACCTTTATTGACAATTTAAGAATTGCTCTGTTTCAAAACATAAGCATTACAACAACCACAGGAAGCGCAACTGCAAATTTTGATATATGGCCGGAGGCCGCAAAAGCAATACTTGTTATATTTATGATGATAGGCGGCTGCTCAGGTTCTGCCGGAGGCGGTATAAAAGTTATCCGCGTTTTGATATTACTTAAATATCTTCAAAAAACATTACTGAAAAACATATATCCGCAAGCCGTTATAACCATTCAGCTCGAAAACAGAACAATAAAAGAATCTGAAATTCACCCGATTATTACATTTATTGCAATGTATTTTATGTTTTTCTTTATCGGCGGCACCTTAGTATCAATAATAGAAAACAATTATATAATCGGATATTCGGGAGCCATAGCCACCCTCGGCAACATTGGGCCGGGATTTGCGGCCATAGGACCGATGGGCTCTTTTGCAGATTTAAGCGGGTGCAGTAAACTTATCTTTTCATTTTTGATGTGGGCAGGAAGACTTGAAATTATGGCTATCGCTATTTTTATGCGCAAAGAAATTTGGCAAAATGCGAGCTGGTAATTTTTACTTCATTATTCTGTTAAACAGGCCGATATAAATTCAGATCGGGTTGATTGTCTCCGGTCAAATCTCGGAATATCGGTAATTGATTGATTATCAGCAAACCCAGAAACAGGCGTTCGCGCCGCTTGTTAAAATTAATCTTGATTATTTCACTTTTTTTATCTGAAATAATCAATGTTTTTGCATTCGAAGCACCTGCGATTGATTCTCAAAAACACCCCGTTGAGATATACGGAGACTATCTTGAATACAGAACAAAAGCGGAGCAGGTAATCACAAAAGGCAAAGCTTACATAGCCTACCAAGACATGAAAATCAGCGCCGATAATATTCAAGCAAATACAGCCACTGAAGACATTTTTGCACAGGGAAACGTTGACTTTTGGAAAGGTTACGATCAAACAAAGGGCGATTTTGTTGTATATAACATGAAAAAGGGTGAAGGCTGGTTAAGAGACGCAAAGATTATTAATAAAAGACAAATTTTTACGGCAAAAGACGCATATTTAAGCCCGAGCTATAACCTTGCTCACGATATTACCCAAACAACCTGCGACCATGAAAACCCCCATTATTGCCTTAAAGCTCATAAATTGGAAAACAGACCAAATAAAGACATGACCTTAGAAGGTCTTAAAATGAAATGGGGAAACAAAACCCTTTATAGTAAAGCGTATGATTTCAGCAGGGCGCGAAAAGAAAACAGGTTTTTTACTACAAGACAGGGCACATCGTCAGTAGACGGATTCTATTTTAAATTTGCCACTGATATAATGTTCACAGAAAAGGTAAACGCAACCGTAAATATAGATAACTTTGAAAAAAGAGGCAGCGGATACGGTGTAAGCGGAACCTATGCATTAGGAGCCAGAGGAAACGGCTCGGTATATTATTACGATTTGAACGAAAACAAAAGAGGCCACACGAACAAACAAGCCAGTATTTCGCACAATCAGAGCTTCCCCGGGGGTGAAAACCTAAGCTTTAACCTCAACTACACCGGCGACCAATATGTTGGCGCGGCTCAAAACGAAGACCTTACCCTGCAAGTAAACTTAAGACCCGTCTTACCCTTTATGACAATGAGCATCACTGCCAATAAATTTTACGACCTTGATAAAGATAAATACACAGCAGACAACGGATACACAATCTTGAACAGACTGCCTGAAGTTAACTTTAGTTTTCCCGCATACACAACACCCCTGGTTCCTCTGACAACGACCTTATCGGGCATGTACGGGAAATACGAAGAGGGAACTCTCAAAGATATTAAAGACACAGAGAAAAAGGACGGAAAACTTAGTTTTACAGTTCCGACAATTGAAGTCAACGATAAATTTAATTTTACGCCTTCATATAATTTCCAAAAAAGTTTTTATTCTGACGGAACTGAAAGAGAAAACGGAGCAACGCTCGTAAGAGCCGCCCATAAGTTCTCAAACGTGGCAAATCTTGATTTTAACTACAATATCTCAACTTCAAAAGGTAAATCACCGTTTTATTTTGACAACGTTACAAGCACAGACTTAACCTCAACAAGATTAAGGTTTTCCGAGAATTCCTGGACACTTAACCCAATCAACTTCAACTACAACAGAGTTACAAGAAAAATGGAGCAAGTATATTGGGACTACACAAAACGCTCATCTACAACAGCATACAGAAGCTGGGAATTTTTCTTAAGAAGAGATTACGTGCCTGATGCAGTACCAATGTCAAAAATCAGCTTTGCAAATCTTAAACCGGGTAATTTAAGCGCAAGATACAGAATGTCAACCAATCTGTGGTCGTTTGACACCAATATCACCATTCCAAATGAATACGGCAGGATTACCAATACTTCGTTTAACTACTCGACTGTAATAAGACCGCTCTGGGCGCTTAGCACATCGGGCAGCTACAACCATATTACTCATAAATTCAGCCCGCTGACCATAGGAATAACAAGAGATCTGCATTGTTGGGAAGCAAGAGCAGAATATAGCCACGAAAGAGAAGAATTTTGGATAGAGTTCTATCTTAAAGCTTTCCCCGGCGACAAAGGAAGATTCAGATACGGAATGGACGATAATAAGCTGCAAGCTAAAATCGCAGCGTATGACCAGTTAACACAAAGATACGACAACTACTGACAGATATTACAAACCAAGTTCTGCTTTAGTGGTCGGAAAACCGCCAACAATAACCCAATTACTTCCGGACGATTTCCATTCAATATCGAACACTTTATTTACGTTAATAACCAGACTACCCGAATTGGCAACAGCACTAATAAGTGTTTTTACGGTAAGAATCCCGGTTGCTTCATTGTAATCATGCCCCACTCCATCTTTAATTACAGGGCTGAACTTGTATGACGAAAGCGAGTATTGCTTAAGATAATCTAATGTTGTGGTTCGTATTTTATCTTTGGCGGAATTACCGGCTTTATCTTTGAATTCATCAGAAAAATAAACGAGCAAATCATTTACCAGATCTGTTCTTTCAGTGTCTGTAGTTGCAGGAGAACTCATTATATTTTTAACAGACCCATAATTTTTACTTACGGCGGGGTATTCATCTGCGAGTTTTGTATTGTCAGCATAAGTGATTTCGGGTCCGACAAGTGATGAAGAGCCGCCTCCGCCACAACCGAGGGCAAAACCAGTAAAAAGAATTACAAACAACAGAATGAGTTTTTTCATTTTTGTTCTCCGATATTATGACAGCTTGCGCATTTTTCAAATTTAACCGTATAAAGAGAGTTTGTAGGACAAACATTCACGCAATCACCGCAATGAAGGCAATCCGGGGAGCCGACTTCGTCGGGAACGTTCAGATTAACAGGACAAACTCTCGAACAAGCTTTACAATTTATGCATTTGTCTTGATCAATTTTTATCTTAAAAAAGCTGATTTTATTAAATGGCCCATAAAAAGCTCCTAACGGGCACAGCCAACGACAAAACGGCCTTTTGATAAAAATCGACGCTAACAAAATCGCTATCAAAAGCCCAAACTTCCAGGCAAAAAGCTTTCCGAGCTGCGCCCTTAATTCAGGCTGTAAAAGGGCCAAGGGAATTCCCCCTTCAAGCGTTCCGGCAGGGCATATATACTTACAGAACGAAGGTTCGCCCATTCCGTAGTCGTCTAACCAAAAAGCAGGCAAAGCAAATACAAATACGACCAATACAAT
>MWDD01000071.1 GCA_002070375.1 bacterium ADurb.Bin157
CGGTGGAGCTGATCGGGATCGAACCGACGACCTTTTGAATGCCATTCAAACGCGCTCCCAACTGCGCCACAGCCCCAATTACTTGACAAGTGTAGCATATCAGAAAAAGTTAGTCAAGTGTTTTTTAAAGATCATGCCAAGATATTTGGCCGGAGTCGTAAACGGCAAAAGCGGGTGGCATATTGTCTTTGGGCATCGAAGCAGAGCCCGGATTACAGATTGTTATACCGTTTTGGGTTTCGAGAGTCCTGACGTGAGTGTGTCCAAAAAAGAAGAAATCGTTTTTGCTCAGTTTGGGCATTTTTTCAGGCGAATACACGTGCCCGTGGGTTATGAATAATCGACGGCCTTCGTCTATGATAAGCACATAATCAGACAGCATCGGAAAATCTAAGACAAACTGATCAACTTCCGAATCGCAATTCCCTCTTACTGCAATGATTTTGTCTGAAAGAGTATTTAGAAGCTCGGCGACTTTGGCCGGCACGTATTCCTCGGGGAAAGGGTTGCGCGGGCCGAAATACAGGGTGTCGCCCAATATGACCATATAATCGCAAGCAAGCTCGTTAAAATGCTTAACAAGCTTTTGGGTTGCGGCAAAGGAACCGTGAATATCAGAGCAAATTAGATACTTCATATTGTAATTTTCTCGAAATCTGATGCCGGGTGCTTACAAACGGGGCAAATGTAGTCAGCCGGCAGTTCTTCGCCTTCGTAAATGAATCCGCAGATTTTGCAGCGCCAAACGGTTTTAGTTGCTTCGGGCGGTTTAACTTCTTTAAGCTCAAACACCGAAGCGGGTTGGTGGCAAACGGGGCAAATGTAGTCAGGCGGCAGTTCATCGCCTTCGTATTCGTAGCCGCAAACGGTGCAGCGCCAAATCGGCTTAGCCGGGACTTCGCTTTCGAGCTTAACAAATGCAGAAGCGGGTTGGTGGCAGACCGGGCAAATGTAATCGTGCGGCAGTTCATCGCCTTCATATTCGTAGCCGCAGACAGTGCAGCGCCAGACAGTTTTCTTTTTTGAAGGGCTCTTTGCTATGGGGGGCATGGTCTTAATGTGCTTATGATAGTATTCGTAGGTTACCGAATCTTCTTTTGAAAGAATTTCGCCATCGACAACATCGGCCAAGAACAGTGAATGCGTGCCCAAATCGGTTACACTTACAACCTTACATGACATAAAAGAATTTGCGTATTTACTCAAATAGGGCAACCCGTTGTTTGAACGTAAATAATCGATTCCGGCAAACTTATCGCAGTTGCGCCCGCATTGAAAACCGAAGTTTTTGAAAATATCGAAAGGCACAGATTGCGAAAGAGTCGAAATATTGAATTCATTTGAAGCGGCAATCAAATCGTGTGTGTAATTATTCTTATTTACGGCCGCCACAATTCGAACCGGCGAGCTTGTAACCTGCATTACGGTGTTAATTATGCAACCGTTGATTTTTGCGTTGTCACGTGCGGTAATCACAAAAAGACCGTAACTGAGCTTGTGCAAAATACTGTTGTCCATGAACGCTCCTTAATTTTGCTTTCTGAGTTGGATTATAACATACAATTATCTTACAAAAAAGCCTTATCAAGCAATTGGCGAGTCATTTCTTCGCGTAAAAACGATTGTTTCACCGATTTGATATTTTTCGCCGCCGCTTCAGAGAGTTTCGAATAATCGCTCAAAAGCTTTGTGGCCGCATCTGCTAAGCTTTGCGCGTCGGCGGGGTCATATTTCAGGTTTGCTCCGTTGCCGCCCAAAATCTCGCATGCTTCGCCCTTTAATCCATAAAGAATGGGGCGCCCAACTGCCATGTAATCAAATACTTTTGACGGTATCGTCTTATCCATGGTGCCATCGTCTTTTAAATGCAGCATTAAACCGTGTGCCTGAGCTGACATTTCGATTGCCTTTTCTTTGGAAACCACATCGCGAATTTCTGCCAATTCGATTTTTTCATCTTGTATTCGTTGCTCTAGCATATGCTTTTCAACGCCGTTGCCGATCATTATGAATCGAATATTCGCGATATTTTTGCTTTGCAATATTTTGGCGGCATCTAATACCAGCCCCAAATTTTGGCAGAATCCCATGTTGCCGATGTAAAGAATATTTAAATTACCGTTGAGAGTTGGCGGTTCTGCCTTTGAAAGCATTTTTTCAGATATGGCGTTATAAATAATAACCGGCTCACAAGCCGTATTAACAGTTTTAATATATTCTGCCATGGGCTTCGCGACGCATGTTATTTTGTCTGCGGCACCGTAAAGCAGTTTTTCAACAATCTTTGCAGCCTTAAATAACACGCCTTTACCTGATATTTGTCCCGCAACTACTGCAGATTCAGGCCAAATATCTCTTATATCCAAGCAAAATTTTGTATTTTTTTCTTTGGCAATCGCCCAGCCCGCGATTCCTGCAAACAATGGCGGGCTTGACGCCCAGATCACATCGTAGTTGCGGTCAAGTTTTCGAGCAGCTTTAATGGCGCCAAACATAAACGAAAGATAGTGTCTGATGTAGTTCCATTTGCCGGCCGGATTTTTAAACAGTTCGACCCTTATAACTTTAATTTTACCGTCGTCAATTTCTGAATCAGAGACCTGCCCCTTATGAGGTTCTCCGCCGATAACATGCACCTCATGCCCCATATCGGAAAGAATCTGCGCTGTTTCATGCATTCTGAAAGCACAAGCCGTAATATCGGGATAATAAAACTGCGACACAATCAGTATTTTAAGTTTTTTCCCATCTGAGCACATATGCAATTTCGTTCCCTTCGCAATTATTGAATATTATTTTTTTGCCTTCCGCAGGTTTTCCGAAATCTTTGTAATAAGTGTGATCGCTGATTCGATAACGGCTGTCCGCGCACACAACAAAATTATAGCCTTCGATCTCAAACTCTGCCGCCACATCTCTTTGAGCAGTGCTTATATCTTTGACTTCGTCAGATAGGTGCAAGACAGAAATAAAAGCGCCGGTCATGGTTCGATTAGTTATTTTATCGGACACCTCGATATAGTTTTCGCCAAACAAAACTTTTCGCGTAAAATATTGTCCGTAGCGGTCAAGAACAATCATTTCCAACAAGTTTCTGCGCTCATCAAACTTTTTTGCCATCACTTGGGCACGCGCACCGACCTTGAAACTGTCATACATTTCCGACTGATCTAGGTGTTCGATTTGCGGAATATTGTGAGATAAACTTTTTCTGCAGTGTTCTCGCACCTCAAAATTTTGGTAGGAACCGCAGCCTGTGTCTGTAACAATTCTTTTGTTTTGAAATGACAGCTCAAACGAAAGGGCATCACAGTGGGAGTGTCCGGGCTGAAAGCTTGGTGAAGGAGCGCTCACAGACAACACAAAATATATTGGTTTTTTGCGATAAATAAAAAAGCTCGAGTCTTTTAATAACTCGATAAGCTTGGGCTCATAATTTAAGTTGCCCGCAACGGCGGCACTGTCACCGAACATGGCGACTTTTCCGTCGGGATGCGTCAGCTTTGAAAGCCAAATTTTCATTCGCGCCAACTTTTTAATACAAAGCGATGAGGTGAACTGCATTTGCATGACCAATATATGCTTGATTTGGTGTCTTTTCACCAATCTTTCGAGAGAGTCTTTAATATCTTCGACGGCCGCCATCATTTCGACATGATACATAGGACTGCGCTCAAAGTGGCCGCCATCCGCAAAGAACTGCAGATTCAGCTGGTTTATAAGCTCGTCTAGCACTTTTTTAAAGTCTTTATGCAAAGCAAAGTTTTGACTCAGCAAATAATCAACAGCCGCTAAAATCGCCTGAAGATTTGTAATTATATGATTTGCCTGAATATGGTATTCAATATCTCTAAACAGCCTGTTAAGCTGACATTCGATTGCTTCCGACACACATTTCACTGTAGAAACTATCAAATTTTTCTCGTTCTGCTTCAGCCATTTTACCCAAGAAATCAATCTGCGAGACATGGGGTAAGGCTCCCAGGTTTCTGCACGGCTGTCGGCATTTTTGCATATCCAATCTAATATGGCGTATTCAGCCACTTGCAGATTGAACTTATTATCAAAAAGCCAATCGAAATAATTAAGCTTATAAAGCCACAATTTTTCGGGCTTTTCTAACCACCCATAATCTGATGAGCTCCATTTGATGCGGTTGCAGAGCATACGTTGTTCAAAATTGTTAAAATTAAAAGTTATGGCCTCAAAGCCTGCAGAAACAATTCTTTCGGCATTTTTTCGGGCTTTATCGACAAGGGCCGAACTGAATCTTGTAACTTCAAACTTGCGCCGAAGCATAAACTTAACGCGCCCAAAGGTCTGCTCGGGCTTCAAATACTTCATGGTGTCGCAATATTTAAATATATTTAAGAACCAGTCTCTTCCTGATTCCATCGCTATTTGCCCACCTTTAACGTAAATTTGGCCACCTCTAAGATTTCATCAATGCTTATTGGCGTCTGCAAGCCCTTCTCAACAGCTTCAACAAACTCTTTCACGCAAGCATTCTGCCCTTTATCCTGGCTCCACAGCGAAACATTTTTCGCCTTGCGCCACCCAAAATGCGTCAGCGACTTAAAATTATCGATCTGCATAATTTTACCGGCGCAAAAAATCTCGATTCGCTCTTTGGGAAACTCTTTTGAGCCGTTCGCAAAGTAGTGCACCGTGCCAATGCTCCCATTTTTGCACTTAATAAAAATTGAAGCCGTATCGGGCGGGTTTTTGCTGTCACTCGAAGCGTTCATATACATTGATTCAACGCTTTCAATGGGGCTTTGCGTTAAATGTTTGATTAAATCGATAAAATGGCAACATTCGCCGATAATTCTTCCGCCACCCGCCTCTGCGTCGTGCACCCAGTGTTCGTCAGGGATTGCGCCCGCATTAACGGTTATAATTATGCTGCAAGGGTCTGTTTCGTTTTTAAGATTTTCTTTAGCAGCCTTAATAACAGGGGAAAATCGCCTATTATAGCCGATCATCAGATGCAGTTTTTTATTTGCTAAGCTGCTTTTTTCGTAGCTCGTTCGAATCATTTCAATTTCATCTTCGCTTAATGCGGCAGGCTTTTCGCAAAATACGTGCTTTTGGCTGTTTAAAGCCTCTGCAATCAATCGTGCGTGCGATGAATGACCCGTTGCGATAACTACAGTATTTATTTCAGGGTCGTTTAATATTCGCTTATAATCGGTTGTAGCAACCGAGAACCCGAATTTTTTACCCACGTGATTGCCTGAGACCCCGCCCGAACTGGCGATTGTCTTTAACACAGCATTAGTTTCAGCAAAAGCAGGCACAAGAATGCCGCTCGCATAGTTGCCTGCCCCGATAAACCCTATAACTGCGCGCCCGGCGTCGTTAAAAGCATAATCGGGCATGGTTTTGAGAACCACCGATTTTTGTGTTAAATCTACGTTTTTATTGTATTTTAAAACCAGACCCAGTATGTCAGTTGCGCTTGCAACAAGCTCATAAGCCTTTTCGGCTTCATCAAAATCAATCTCTTTTGAAACCAGTTTTTCAACGCAAAGTTTATTGCACGCCATCAAATCTAAAACCGCCTCAAAGTTGCGTTGTTCCGTCCAGCGCACATAGCCTATGGGGTAGTCGAAGCCTTTTTCTTCGTATTCCTTTGCGTATCGCCCCGGGCCATAAGAACAAGAGACAGTAAAAGAGATTTCTTTTTTATAAAAGTCATCGCGGCACAATTCGAGCCCTACAACGCCCACTAACACTACTCTGCCGCGTTTTCGACACATTTGCGGCGCTTGCGATATGGGGTCGTTGCTGGTCGTCGAAGCGGTTATAACAACAGCATCGACACCGTTTCTGCGCGAAAAACTCATCGCCGCAGCGACAGGGTCGACTCCGCTTGAAAGATCGTGAGCCTCAACACCGTAACTTTCGGCGAGCTTAACCTTTGCGCCGTCATAGTCAAAACCAATTACTCTGCATCCGTTCGCCAAAAGGATCTGAGCCGTTAAAAGCCCTACCAGGCCTAGCCCAATAACCGCCACCGATTCACCCAAAGTCGGGTTAACCAGGCGCACTCCTTCGAGTGCCACCGACGAAACGACAACAAATGACGCTGCAGTATCGTCGACATTATCAGGTATCTTTGCGCACAAATTTGCGCCCACGCAAACCACCTCGGCATGGTATCCGTTAGAAACCACGCGGTCGCCCGGCTTAAACCCGTATACCCCTTCCCCTACTTCTAACACTGTTCCTGCGTTTGAATAGCCTAAGGGAAGCGGCTGCTCAAGCTTGTTAAACACTGCGTTAATGGTCGGGCCGATGCCGTCATTTTTTGCTTTTTGCAGCGTTTGGCGGACTTTATCGGGCTGCTGCAGCGCTTTGTCTATGAGGTTAGCTTTGCCAAAATTCAGCAGCATTCTTTCGGTGCCGAGAGAAATCAGGCTTTTAGAGGTTTGAATGAGCAAACAGCCCTTGCGAACCGATGGAACAGGTATTTCAGCCAGTTCTGTTTTGCCGGTTTTTAGGTTTTGCAGTATTTGTTTCATCGTTTGCCCCTCAGAAAGTCGATAATTTTTTTGAGGCCTATGAATTCGAGGCCTTTGACCAAATCTCGGCGCAGAATGCGTCTGTCATACATATATACGTGTTTTCGCGCAAACAAGCGGCGCGCTAAGTTGAAGAAATTGCTGTTGTGCTTGTGAAACGCCTGCGACATTATTTCGGAAAGCTCTGTAAAGCGCTTGTGGCTTATGTGTGCCACGCGGCGCTGCGGGTCTTTGAAAAACAAGTCTTTCGGGTTAGTGTGCAAGAAGTGCTCTAATGGCGGTTCTGCATCGAGAAGACCCATTTCTAAGCCCTGCCTGAAAAGTTTTGTGCCCGGGAACGGGTTGTAAACGCCTAAGCCACCGAAATGAGGCTTGCTTTTTCGCAAGAATTTTAAGGTTTTCAATATGTCTTCTTCGGTTTCGGTCGGGAGCCCGATCATAAAGTAGCCTGTCCAGAAGACTCCGTGTTTGTTCAGGAGCGCCGCGGCTTTGAGTATCTGCTCGTGTGTAATATCTTTGTCGGTTTGTTTTAAAATTTCTGCCGAGCCCGATTCTATGCCGACGCTAAGCTGTGAAAGCCCCGCTTGCTTCATTACTCTTATTATTTCGTCGTCGAGCAAATCGACTCTTGTGGTGCAGTTAAACGTCAGTTTAAAAGGCAGTTTTCTAAAAGCCTCGCATAGAGCCAAAACATGCGACCTTTTCACTGTAAAGGAGTCATCTTTAATCGAAAACTGCGTTGTATTATATTTTTCGTGCACTTCTTTAATTTCTTCGATAACTGATTCTACACTTCGATAGCGCACTTTTCTTTCCCACATATGAAAACAATAACTGCATCTGAAGGGACAACCGCGCGAAGTCAGGATAACTCCCATGTCCTCTGATGAATAGTTTTCGGGGTTCATCAGAGCGCCTCTATCGGGCAGAGCCAATGCATCGAGGTTTTGCGCAAACACTCTGTCGGGGTTGTGCACAACTTTTTCGCCGACTTTATATGTCAAACCGGCTATTTTACTGAAATCGCCTTTATCTCTTATAGCGTCTAGCAGCTCCGGGAACGACTCATCGCTTTCGCCTCTCATAACAAAATCAACTTCGGGGATTTTAGCAGTGAGGCCCGGCATTGTTGAAGCGTGCGCTCCGCCTACGATTATGGGCACATTTGGCAGCACTTCTTTGCAGAATTTTGCAGTTTGAATTACAGAACCGAACTTTGTCGTCAACGCAGTAATACCGATTACATCGGGCTGCTGTTCGACCGCCAAGCGCTTTAAAAGCTGCCAGCTCGGGTGCATCGGGTCGTTAAGGGCTGTTATATAGTTGTCGTAGCTTTGGTATTCACGGGTGAAATCAACCGAACCTTCTTTTGCTTCTGCCGCATCCATGTCGAGGATCTTGCAGGAGTATCCCGCGCGTTTTGCGGCTCCCGCCAAATAGGCAAGGCCAAGCGGAAAATACATGCTGAATATGCCTGCAAAGCTTCTAAATGGGGGGTCTATGAGCAAAACTTTCATGGGTTGTTCTCCCGGTATTTTTGTTTATAAATTTCGTTTAATTCTAAAACAAGTTCGTTCGTGAACCTGAGCATATCGGCTGAATCGCCCTTTTTACCGGCGGCAACCGCTGCCGAAATGTTTTTATACATTTCTTTATAAGCGCCCATTCTATTGTAAGAGGCGCGCCTGCGCAAACAAATTTCGTCTTCGAAACGATATTCGCAGCCATTTGTAATCGTCGCGGTCGCACTGCCCGAACGCAAAACGACATGGTCTTGCACTCCGATTCGCGGACTGCCAAGATGCGTCAGATGCAGACAGAGGCACGCGCCGTTTTCGAGCTCCGCAAAAGAAACGCTGTCGCCATTTCGCATAAGTTCTAAGTTCACTTTAACGGGGCGGCTATAAGCGTTTGCGAACAAAAACAGGTCTATCCAGTGGCACCCGTTCGAAACAATGTGGCTCTGCGAGTTTGGCCACCTGTACCAGTGCAAATCAGGCAACGGAACCTCGAAAACATCGGCAGTCACGTGTACAGGCTTATGTTTCAATGCTCCCGTGCTTTGCAGACTGCTAATAGCTTGCAAGCTTTCAGAGTCGCTTGCGTTCTTTAGATAGCTGAGGCCGTTTAAATCGTGCAGTGCCTGCTTAAATAAAGGGTTATAGCGCATATGATAGCAGGTAAAGAGTTTTCCGGGAAAAAGTCTGTCGCATTCGAGCACTGCTTTTAGCTGCTCTTTCGTTGTAACGGCAGGTTTTTCAACAACCGCAGCCGCACCATTTTTGATAGCTTTTATAGCTAAGTTGGCGTGTGTATGGTGGTATCCGGCAATAAAAAAGACAGCGCAGTCTTGTGCCGATTCAAAATTAGGCGAAGTCGATAAATCGCAGTCAAATTTGCTTATATCGCCTATCTGCATAGGGTCGATTTCGTGAATCTCTTTTACTTTAATTCTTTTATCTAAATTTGGCAGAATTTGTGTCTTTGCGTAGTTGCCCAGCCCGAACAAAGCTGCGGGAATTGGTTTTTCAGCAGGCATTAAGCTTGCGGAAAAAGTTGAGCTTGCAGAAGCAGCTGAGCTTACAGAAGAGCTTTCAGCTTCGTGGTTTGCAGTAGGAATATCACGTGCTGCCGGATTTTGGGCTTCTGAGCTTTGCGCTTCTAAGCATTCTGTTTCAGCGCTCTTTGCTTCCGGGTTTTGCGATACGGCAACGACATTTTTCGGCGCAGTGAGTCTATGTTCGGCTTGGGGCAGATTTTTTTCTTTAATTTTATAGTATTTTGCGTCTGAAATTGTTTTGCTTTGCCAATATTCTTCGATAAGAATCAGATAATTGCTAATGTTTTCGACATTAACCGATGCCCCGGATTCTTGCTGCCAGCCTAGCAGCTCGGGTAAAACCAAGTTATCTTTTGTTTTGGCAAAATGTGTAAGCTTGTTTTCTTTTTTAAACTTATTAACAAGCTCAGGATCAGTAGCTTTAACCAAGATTTCGGGCAGCACAAGTCTTTCGCAAGCCCTCGGGAAAACCGGCGCCACAAAGACCACGCTATCGCCTTTGCACAGACTTGCGTTTGCCCCTTCCACAACTTGCCCCAGGCCTATTGAATAAAATTTTTCGTTTCTGAATCTTTCGGCAAACCGCGACACAACCTTGTTAAAAACGGCTCTAATGCCGATTTCTTTAACGTATTCCCACAAAGACCTGATGTTAAAGGAGCGTTTAAAATACAAGTCGCCCGCCGCGACAACATTTGCCATTGCAGCGACTTCTATTCTGACGCAGCCCTCGCCAAGCCAATAATCAAGATAGCTATTTTTCCATTTGTTTCCGGTTAGTGCATACATATGTGCATTCTACAACAAAGTTGAGCCATTGTCTAAGGTAAGTCTCAATCTGCAAATTTATCCGCAGACAAAAAAACTGCACCGCGGTTATTCGGTGCAGTCTGTTCGGATCATATTTTATTTTATGCTGCCGGAGCTCTGTTTATAAAGCCCTTTGAAGCGGGGCCCGTATCGGCCGGAGTGCCTGCAATGCGGGCAAGGAAGGTGTTGCCGAGTTCTTTGATGTGGCCGGCAACGTTGTCGAAGTAATTGTAATGTTCTTGTTCTTCATTGATGATTGTTTCAAAGAGTTTAACAGAGATACTGTCACCGTTTTCGCGGCAAACAAGCAGAAATTGGTTATAAATTTCAATTGTATCGTCTTCCAATTTGCTGTCCATTTCAAATGCTTCAGCGGCTTTTTGCCCTTTGATAACTGTATCGGCCAATTCGCTGGTCGGTTCTCCGCCGAGTTCTTTAATTCTTTCCGCGAAAGCTTCGGCATGTCTCATTTCATCTATTGCGATGAGTTTCATGTTCGCAGCCAATTCGCCATAATCAGCATTATCGAGATTATAGTGCTGGTTCATATATTGGTGAATGCCGTGAAGTTCCATTGAACGAGCTTTATTGAGAACTTCTATAATTTTTTGTTTACGTTCGCTCATAAATTTCCTCCGCTTTGTGATTTTGGATAACCTGCATCAGTTTACTACAAATTTCAAAATTCTGCACTTTTTTATGTTTTTTTGATTCAGGACTTTATGGCTTCAATGACCATATTTCCGTTAAGCTCGTCGATTTCGACGAATGAATTGACTATTTTGAATCCTGCTTCAAAGACTTCTTTTGTGAGATTATCGGGAGTGGCAAAATGTCTGGTAATGATACCATTAACGACCGTATTGCCGGTAGCAGGGTCGTATCCCTTTATTTTGAATGATTTAACGGGCGTACACATTGAATCGATCAGCAAATAGCCGCCTTTTTTAAGAACTCTTGACGCTTCTTTAAGAAAAATATTTCGATCTTCGCCGATTATGCAGTGAAAGCACTTACTGTCAACAACGATGTCGAACGAACAGTCTGCAAAATCCTTCAGTTCAAGAACGCTTCCGACAAAAAACCTTGCGCTGCTTGCGCCTGTTTTAGCCTTTTCATTAGCCCACTCTATGGCGGTTGGCGCGATATCGACACCTGAGACATTGTATCCCTTTGCGGCGAGCCATATACCAATGTTTCCTGCACCGCAGCCGAGCTCAAGCAGTTTCCCACCTGCGGGGAAATTTCCGGCCGCGAAGATTCTTTCCATCCATGCGAAGCGCTCCGCGTAGGCTTCTTCAGTTTTATCCCAGCCGGCCATACCGTCTTTTTTATACGCCTGATAAACCTGATCGTGTCCGATATAATGAGTTCTCACTTTTGCCTCCCAAACCCTGAGTTACTCTTTCCTTGCTAAATATAGAAAAATATTATCCTGAAATATTACTTTATTCCCGTTGTCTTTAATCACATTTCTGATACCTTCATAGAACTTCGTTTTTGAGGTTCTTTTAGTATTATGTGATCACAGTGTGTTCCGATATACTCAACGAAATCATTCGCATCAAACTCTCGGCCGGATAGCCTCCTTTTTTCAATAATTTGTATATTTTAGGAAATGCTATCTCTTCAGGAATCCATTGAATAGTCGCAGCCGAATAAACTAAATCATAATGGTTCTCTTGCAATTCATATTTTTCGAAATCTCCATTTACAATGCTAAAGTTACTATAGTTCCCAAATTTTTTAGAAGCCAGACTTGCTAGATTTTCTCCCAGCTCAATGCCTAAGTATTGGCACCCGGTTTTCAATATTGGCTTTCTCGACTATACACTCAAAAGCTTCATCACAATATTTCGGCCGCCACCTATCAAACTTCTCGGGTATTGTGTCATATATTTTTCTAAACTCCATGGGCTCTACTCCTTGAAACTAGCACCAATACGACGTTTTGCGCCATTCTGGCGGCGTCAGGCAAACATTATTTTAACCTGCGTTTGCTGTTTTGCGTAACAAGGTTAAAATTTTGTTAATATATCTTTCGGTCAAATATTAATTGATATTTTTTATATTTCTATTGTAAAAAATCCAACCACTTCCTTGGAGAAGCTGGAGTTAAATAGACTTCTCAATGAAAATGGGGTTGTTCGAACAAGGTGTGAGCATGAAAATTATAATGAGGAAACCAAATCTTACAAAAAGCCAAAGTAAAGAGAAAAAT
>MWDD01000072.1 GCA_002070375.1 bacterium ADurb.Bin157
CCCAATTTATGCCGCATCCTTCTCGGTTGAGACGACTGTGGATAAAGATAAAGTTGAGTTTGGTGAATCTTTACAGTTTGTGGTTACTTTAACTCAAGAATACGCATACGGACGAACGCAAAATTTGCAGATTCCGCAAATTTCGAATATTCCGGGATTCGATATTGCTTCAACCAGAAGCGGGCAAAGTACCACAATAGTTAACGGTGTCGGGCAGCTCAAAAGCCAAATGGTTTATGAGCTGGTGCCGCAAAAGCCCGGCGAATTTACGATTCCCGCTTTTAACTTTAAGAGTCAAAATGGCGAAGAAGCATCTTCCAAACCTATTAAGATTACCGTTATGCCGCCGCCCGCAAGCAATAGCGCAAAAAATGACGCAAATAATTCTTCTGATGAACAGAATTTTGAGCAAAGTGAGCCTAAGGCGGCAACTTCTATCTTTAAAGCATTGCTGATGCTGGGTTTCATTTTGTTGCTGTTTATTGCTATACCGTTTATTTATCTGAGTCAAAGGGCTAAAAAAATAGCCAAAAATACAAAATGGGAAGAAGACGCAGTAGTGGTGGAAGCTAAAAACGGCGAAGTTAAGAGTGCGCCGATAAAAGTTGTTAAGCCGATCAGAAAAACAGCAAAAGCTGCTGAAACGCCTAAAACCGCATACACAACAAAGAAATCTTCTGACTACAACCTTGGAGACTATAAAAAAATGAATCTTGATAACCCCGAATTACAAAAACGCATAGAGTTAGCCGGCGAAACGGTAGAAAAAATCAGAAAAGAAGTTAAAAAAGTGTTGGTAGGGCAAGATGAATTATTAGACTTTCTGATTTTAGCTCTTGTAGCTGACGGTCACATATTACTCGAAGGCGTGCCCGGGTTGGCCAAGACCTTAGCCATCAAAGCGTTGGCAAGAACGGTTAAAACCAATTTTTCAAGAATTCAGTTTACACCAGATTTGCTGCCTGCCGACTTAATCGGAACAAGAATTTTTAACCAAAAAACCAATGAATTTCAAACTCACAAGGGGCCGATTTTTTCTAACTTTGTATTGGCCGACGAAATAAATCGCGCCCCCGCTAAGGTTCAAAGTGCCCTGCTAGAGTCTATGGAAGAACGTCAGGTTACGATTGAACACGAAACATTCAAACTGACAGAGCCGTTTTTGGTTTTGGCAACACAAAACCCGATTGAGACCGAAGGCACATACACGCTTTCAGAAGCGCAGGTAGACAGATTTTTATTTAAGGTTGTGGTCGATTATCCGTCGTTTGATGAAGAACGGATTATTGTGAAAAGAATGGGTTTAGCCGAAAAAAGCCATCAGGTGGGAATTGTCGAGCCGGTGTTAGACGTAAAAGACATAATGGCGTTAAGAACTCTTACTCAAGAGATTTACGTAGACGACAAGGTTGTAGACTACATTCTCAGAATTGTCGATGCTACGAGATCGCCTCAGGAATACGGCTTGGATTTGTCTAACTATATTCGCTTTGGTGCTTCACCAAGAGCTTCGATTTATCTGACACGCGCTGCGCGGTCACACGCTTTGATTAAAGGGCGCGCTTATGTGTTGCCCGACGACGTAAAGGCTGTAATGAAAGAAGTTTTGCGCCACAGAGTGATACCGACTTATGAGGCGGAGGCTGACGAAGTTGATTCTGATGCGATTGTAGAAACTATAAAACAGGGCGTTCCGGTTTGATCTATTAATAGGGGGCTGAGCTTTGTTACCAAAAGAGCTGCTTAAAGAGGTCAGAAGAATAGAGATAAAAACACGACAGTTTGTCGATTCTCTCTATTCGGGAACATACAGATCGGTCTTTAAGGGCCGCGGTATAGAGTTTGCTGGCATACGCATGTATTATCGCGGCGATGATTTCAGAAATATCGATTGGAAAGTCAGCGCGCGCGCCGGAAAACTGCATATCCGCGAACATATCGAAGAACGCGAATTGCAGGTGGTTGTAGCGCTCGACCTTTCGGCTTCTATGGCTTTCGGGTCTGGAAGCAGAGAAAAACGCGAAACAGCGGTTGAGTTTGCGGCTGCAATGGCTTTGGTGGCAGACAGAAACAACGATAGGGCAGGAGTCTGTCTATTCACTGACAAGGCGGAGAAGTTCATTCCCCCTTCAAAAGGAAAAACACACATCTTGCACTTAATTCGCGAATTGCTCTATTACATACCGCAGAGGCAGGGGACGGACTTAAAGGCGCCGTTAGATTTTTTGAACTCGACTTTGAGCCGGCGTTCGGTGGTGTTTCTGGTGACCGATGCGTTAGATGCGGGTGAGATAGAGTCGCAGTTGAAGATTGCGTCTTTCAGGCATGATTTGATTTTAGTTTTGGTGAGAGACAAGCGTGAGAGCGATTTGCCCGATGTAGGGCTGATTGAGCTTGAAGACCCTGAAACCGGCGAAGAGATTGTGTTTGATACTTCAGACAAGCGTTTGGTCGAGGAATTTAAGACTAAGATTGAGGCGCGCGACCGGGAATTTGAAAAAATGTGCAAAAATTTGGGGATAGATATGATTAAGCTGTCTGCGGGAAAATCAATTATAGAGCCTGTGTGCTGCTTGTTTTCGAATAGGAACGCGTCAAAAAGATAAATTATGAAAAAGTTTGAACAAAAATTGAAGAGCAAGCTTATGGCGATTGCTACGGCAACCGCTGATATAAAGCCGCTGCCCGAAGGCGAAGAAATATACGATATATTTCCGAAAGTAGAAATCGCATCGTATTTATGGCTGTGGGTGTTGCTTGTTTTGTTGATAATCGCTGCTTTGGCCTATTATTTTATACGAAAAAAGATGCGAAAGAATAATGCTGAGATTAAGATCGAGCCGGTAAAAGAGTGTCCGCGAAAAGTAGCTTTAAGAAGCATAAATGAACTCTTGGAATCAAAATTGTTGGCAAACAACGATTATAAAGAGGTTTGCGCGGCTGTAACGAGAATTTTGAAAACGTACGCCCACGATATGTATGAGGTGGGAATAGGTTCCGGAGCTACTTCTGATGAGTTTTTGCGAGATTTCGACAATTTTTTCATAAGCGAAGAAATAAGCGAAAATGTTCGCAAAATTATGCGGCAATGCGATCTTATAATGTATGTAGGCGCTGATACTACTTACGAAGAGGTCGATGGTTTGATTGGCGAAGTTACAAATTTGGTAAAAACTGACAGATGGTGATATATGCGTTTTAATAGTGTCGAATCCGTGCTTCTGTTATTGCTTGTGCTGATTTTTGCTTGGTACAAGCTGTATCTGAACGCTGCCTTTAAGCGTGGCGGCATACGTTTGGCATCGGTTTTTTCTGTTAAAAATTTGCGAAAAGGTATCAGGGCAAGACTGCTGTTTTTGCCTGATTTATTGCGTGCATTGGTGTTGGTGCTTTTGGTGTTTGCATTGATGCAGCCGCAATATGGTTATGAGCAAGAAACTGTAGTCAGACAAGGTATAGACATAATGCTTGCGGTCGACGTATCGGGCAGTATGGCAGCAGAAGATTTTAAGCCAAACAGAATCAAGGCCGCGCAAAAAATAACAGAAAATTTTATCGGCGGAATCACAGACCACAGAATCGGACTGGTTGTTTTTGCGGGGGTCGCGTTGACTCAGTGCCCGCTGACCCTTGATTACGGAATAGTTACCGAGCTTTTGCGCCGCAGTTCAATTGATATGTTAAAGGTTGACGGAACGGCTATCGGAGACGCGATTGTAAACGCTGTTTACAAGTTCGCGCCGGACAAAGAAGGTGAAAAGCGTGATAAAGTGGTGATTTTGCTCAGCGACGGAGAAAACAATTCGGGCATAGATCCGTATCAGGCCGCTAAAATAGCCTCCGAAAAAGGTGTCAGAGTTTATACAATCGGGGTGGCAAGCCTAGAAGGGGCAAGAATTCCTTACTTTAGGTTCGGAAGAAAAGTTTATTCCGATAATGTGCCGAAATTAGATGAGCAATTGTTAAAGGATATAGCGTTTTTAACTAAAGGGAAATATTTTAGAGCAACTAATAATAAGGCTTTAGAAGAAATTTACAAAACTATAGCGGGTTTGGAAAAAGGAAAAATAGACGTTAACAAAACAATGCAGTATGCGGAGCGGTTTTATATGTTTCTTTTCCCGGCTTTTGCTTTGCTTGCGATTGAAATATATTTACGAAGTCGTGTTTTTCAGAGGGTGTTTTAATGTTTACTCTAAGAAACTCAGAAAATATAGTTTTGCTTATAATCACGGTTTTATGGGTCATACCGCTGATTAAGCATACCTTAAAGGACTTAAGAAAAAAAAGACTTATCTTTGCCGAAGAAAAGATGTTAGGGCGAATTGCGGGGCATAAGCCAACGCAGAGACCGGCTTATAAAGCGCTAATGATTTTTACGGCGTTTGCGCTTTTGGGGGTAGGGTTGTTAAGACCGCAGGGTGAGCTTTTCGAAGAGCAGGTTTCGGGCAGCGGCTTAGATTTGGTTGTGGCTATGGATATCTCAAAATCGATGCTTGCAAACGATATTGACGGAAACACCCGATTAGAGGTGGCTAAAGCGATTGTTAAGCACATGGTTCAAGGGCTAAAAAACGATAGGTTGGGGCTTGTTGTTTTTGCGGGCGAAACAATGGTGCAAAGCCCGATTTCGTATGACAAAAACGCGTTTTTAACGTTTTTAGACCGGATAAACCCGAATTTGCTGGCAAAACAGGGAACCAATCTGGCGGGTGCTATCCAAACTTCGTTAGACAGATTTGATATGACCGCATCTCAGTCGAAAGTTATATTACTCATTTCTGACGGCGAAGACCAAAATCATGAAGAGCTTGACGGGGCGATCAAAGAGGCGGCAAAAAAGAATATCCCCGTGTTTACCCTGGGAATAGGGAGCCGCGAAGGGGGCAGAATTCCCGAAAGCCGAGGCTGGTTCGGAGAAATTAACTACAAAAGATATAAAGGACAGGTTATTGTTTCTAAGTTAGACGAAAAAGTTCTAAAGAAAATTGCAAAAGAAACAAATGCTTCTTATTATCGCGCGTCTGACGTTTCGGGAGCGAGAAACGTTATCGAAAGTTTGAACGGGATCGAAAGGGTTGTGGTAAACGGCGGAACGAAAATGACGCAAAAAGAATTGTATTATTTTCCCGTTTTTATGGCGTTTTTTCTGCTTTTGTTTGAGTGGGTCTTGTCTGAAAGAATTCATTATGAACGCGAAAAAGATCATTGGCTGAAGAGATTATGAGCATGAATTATATTATTGCAAACCTAAAAGACAGTATGATTGCGAGTCGCTGCGATGCGGCGGCAAAGCTTTTATTAGCCCTGTTTTTTGTTATGTCGGGCGTTATGGCTTTTGCCTCGGAAAACCCCGAAAAAATTTATAATTTAGGTGTTGAAGATTACCAAAAAGGCGAATTTGAGAACGCTTCAAAAAGCTTTGCAAAAGCTGTAGAAGTAACCAAAGACAGTGATTTAAAATTTAAGAGCTATTATAACTTAGGAAACGCAGAATACAAAAATAAAGCTTTTGATAAAGCAGTCGAAGCCTATAAGAATGCCCTTAAAATCAAAAAAGATTACATGGCAGAGCATAATTTGAAAAAAGCTCAAGAAAAACTTGAGCAAAAGCAAGAAGAAGACCAAAAGCAAGATAATAACGAAGGCGAACAGAAGGAACAGAACGAACAGAACGAAAAAGACAAAGAAGGCAAAGAAGGCCAAAAGGGCGAAAAAGGCCAAGAAGACCAAAATGGCCAAAAGGGCGAACAAAGCCAAGATGGCGATAAAGGCCAAGAGGGCGAACAAAGCCAAGACGGCGAACAAAGTAAAGATGCCGAACAAGGTAAAGATGGCGAACAAGGTAAAGACAATAAAGAAAGCGATGAAAATAAAGACCCGGGGCAAAACGGCGAAAATAATAAAGAAGAGCGAGAACAGCGCCAAGATGTAGAAATGGCCGAGCCCGGCACGCAAAAGGAAGCAGACGTATCTCAAAAGGCGCGCGCCATGAAAAATATTCGTGCCAATCCCTATATGATTGAAAAAATATTGAAAGAAATGCAACAGCGTGAAGCTGATTTGCAGCGTCGAGCGCGAAATGAAAATACCGGACAAAGAGAAGAGGTCGATCCCTTCGAAATGAACGCACAAGAGCTTCGAGATTGGATGCAAAACAGAGGGCGTCCAAACCCCGCACTCTCTGACGAACCCGACTGGTAAATTGGAAGTTTCTGTGTTAAAATAAACTAATGAAAAAAATAATAGCCGGCATAACGATTTTCGGAGCCTTATTGATGGCGCCGCAGGCAGGGTACACGTGCGACGATGCTCTGGTAATGCTGCTTACAGCGCAGAATCCCGGCAGCGAGTTTTCCAAAACAATCAGGGGATTTACGACAAATCTGACAATATTAGGGACTTCGTTAAAAAATAATACAAACCCGCCTTATGAAAAAGAATTAGGCGATGTTATGAATTCTTGGCTCCAATTTTCGAGCAGCTATATGACGAACCCCCCCGAAGAAGCCAAAAACGACGTTAATTGGGTAAAAAAAATGTCTGCTTCGGCAAAACTTATTGGTGTAATTCGAAAACTTGTTATGCAAAAAGAATATATGCCTGCGCACGATAAGGTGCTTGAATTAAGCAGCACTTTGGGGGCTTTTTTTGAGGGCTTTGGCATCAGCGACGAAAAACAAATGTTTATAAGAGCTTCTGCCGAATTGCTTGATTTGCAGCGCTTTGTTATTGCAAACGATTATAATTCGGCAAAAAACTTGAAGCAAAAAATTAAGGCGGTTCTTGAAGACTTCAGATTGGCTCTCCCTGCCGAAAAGTCAGCTCAGACAGCATTCGATAAAGCGCTGAGCGTTTATGAGATTGTTTTTGAAAAAATTGAAAAGAATGAGCCGGTTAAAACAGTTGATGAAAACATTCAAGAGTTGCAACTTTATGTGGAGCAGCTCAGGTCGTTAATATTAATGCAAGAGTGGTTCCCAAAAACGTCAAAAATAATTTTGGAGGAAAAATGAGTATACTTATTACTGTTATTAAAAGCAAGTCTAAGTGCGCAGGGTGTATTGAAACCGAAAAAGTTGTTTCCGAAGTGGTTCAAAAATACAGCGACAAGGTCAGGTATCAGGTTGTAACCGACGGCACAGAAGAAGCTAAGCCGTTTGGAATAGTTACAACGCCGGTGGTGGCAATCGACAATAAAATTTATGTTATGGGCAAACCTGCCATAAAAGAAAAAGTAGAGGCTTGGGTGCAAAAAGAACTGGCTGCGGCAGGAGCTTAAGGCCCTTTATAGATTAGACGGAGTCCTGAATGGAAACGGTGCAGTTTTTTGTCAACTATTTCATCTCATTATTTGAGCCTTTGCGCGGAACTTGGGTCTGGCCCGGTCTGGCCGAAACCGGCAAATTTTTGGGAACGCATTTATTATCGGGTATGGTTCCGGCTTTTTTCATCGCGGGCGCAATTTCAATTTTTTTAGACAAACAGCGCATTACCAAACTTATGGGCGCCAACGCAAACCCGCTTGTGGCTTACCCGGTGGCGGCTTTTTCGGGCGGCATTCTAACCGTTTGTTCATGCGGAGCTGTCCCGATTTTTACGAGTATTATGCAGCAAGGTGCGGGAATCGGGCCCGCGTTTACGTTTTTAATGTCATCGCCTGCCGTTAATTTGATCGCGCTTACTTACACTTATTCTTTGTTAGGGAGCGATTTTTTATTTGGAAGGGTGTTGGCGGTGCTTGTCAGCTCGATCTTTATCGGACTCAGCATGCGCGTGTTTTTCGGGAAAGGAAATATCGAAGAACCCCCTAAAGGTATAATAATAGTTGAAGATGACGATCACAGCGATTCAGAAATATTTATGTTTTTCGTTCTGCTGATTTTGTTCATGATCACCTCCACAGGAACACTAGACTCTCTGATAACGCCAATAATGAATAAACTGGCTATTTCTGGCCCTTTAATGCCGCGTATAGGGGTCTTATGCGTTTTGCTGCTTGCTATTATTTTGTTTTGCAAAAAGTATTTCAGCAAAGGCGAGATAAAACTATGGCTCAAAAAGTCTTACAGCCTTTTTGTGATGATATTTCCAAAGGTGGTCGGCGGAATATTCGTTTGCGGGTGCTTAGCTGCGATGATCAATTTAACAGATTACATGATATATTTCGATGACAATAATGTTCTCGGTAATATCCTAATCGCTTTGATAGCTGCGTTGATGTATTTTGGCACAATAGTGGGGGTGACAATTGTTTCCACTTTACATGATTTCGGAATGCATGGCGGCCCGGCTATGACTTTGTTGCTTGCGGGCCCGGCAATAAGCTTGCCAAGCGTTTTGGCGCTGATTCCGATTGTGGGTGTCAAAAAAGCTTTGTCTTTTTTATTGGCAGTTATTTTATTTAGCACGATCAGCGGCTTTGTATTTGGCCTCACATTCTGATATAATGTACACATAAACAATCGTAAATTGAAAGGATGATATATGGGAGATCTAAAAGAAATTCAGTCGTTGCTTGATAACGGGCAGCACACAAAAGCGCGTGAAATTTTGAAAGAGTATGTTGCAAATCACCCCGAAGACCCTGTTGCGTTAAGAATGCTCGGCAACACTTACGCATACACAGGATTCCTCGGAAAAGCGCGATTAATATGGAAAGGTGCTTTAAAGAAGTTTCCCGATGATATAGATTTGCTTTATAACTATGCATTAGCCCATTATCTTGTTGGCGACTACTTTGTTGCAACAAAGTATTGGAGGCGTGCACTAAAAAAATCTCCCAATGACGCTGAAATTTACTTTAATCTCGGCCAGATAGCCCGCGACGAAGGAAAGCTTCACCGCGCCGTTAAATATTGGAAAAAAGCAAACGAACTTGACCCTTCAAATGTTGAAATAATGAACAATATCGGCGTTGTCTATGCTTCTTTTAAACTTTTTGACAAAGCCGCGTTATGGTATAAAAAAGCAATCGAACAAGATGGCGAATACGCACTGGCGCATTTCAATCTTACAAATGCGCTCATGGAAGTCGGTGAATATGAACAGGCCTCTGTTCACGCGGATATGGCCGCAAAACTTGACCCGGCCACCCATCTTGAACAAGTGACAGCAATTCAGAGAACCATTTCTCAAAAGCTTAATAAAGCCTAACAACTTAATAATTCTTGTATGTGACTCTTAATAAGAGTATATTGTCTCTATATACTAATTAGGAGTCATATAAAATGAATTACAGCGGGATTGGGCGTAACGATGTTTGCCCATGCGGCAGCGGTTTAAAGTATAAAAAATGTTGTATGCTTAACTCTGAAGCAGTGAACACAAATAAAGTCGATGCAAAGTTAATCGAGCTTTATCAACGCAAATATCGCATAAAACTTAAAACAAAAACGGATATTGCCGGAATAAGAATGTGCGGCAAATTAGTTGTTGATACCTTAAATAAAGTAAGAGATTTTATCAGACCCGGCATTACAACAAATGATATTAATACTCTTGTGCACAATTATACAATTGAAAACGGCGCAATTCCCGCGCCATTGAATTATCGCGGGTTCCCAAAAAGTGTTTGTACTTCTCTTAACGAAGTTATTTGTCACGGTATACCCTCCGACAGAATTTTAATATCCGGAGACATAATAAACATCGATGTTACATCGATACTAAATGGTTATTACGCAGACGCGAACATGACCTTCTTAGTCGGTGAGTGCAGTGAAAACGCGAAAAAAATAGTTTCTGTTGCGCGACAATCATTAAAAGAAGGCCTTGGAATGGTTAAACCCTTTAATACGGTAGGCGACATCGGCTGGGCGATCCAAAACTATGCCGAGCCTCTGGGCTTCTCAGTAGTCAGAGACTTTATCGGTCACGGAGTAGGGATCAATTTTCACGAACCGCCCGACATACCGCACTTTGGCAAAAAGGGCACCGGGATAACTCTTATACCCGGTATGGTGTTTACGGTTGAACCAATGGTTAACGCGGGGCAGCGCTATTTAAAAGTGCTTGCAGACGGCTGGACAGCCATTACTCTCGACGGTTCTTTGTCGGCTCAGTTCGAGCAAACTGTAGTTGTTACCGAAGACGGCTACGAAAGCTTAACTCCATACGAATTATAAGCAAATAAGGGTCTTATGCTTTATTAAGGCCCTTAAGCCATTCGACCACTTTGTCGGTAATAAAATCCGGCGTAGAAGCGCCTGCAGAAACAACAATCGTTTTGCAGTCTTTGTAGTCAGAGGCGTTAAGCTCATCGACTGTTTCGATGTGCTTAACGTTTAAGCAGTATTCAGAGGCTATTTC
This sequence comes from bacterium ADurb.Bin157, assembly GCA_002070375.1. GTDB lineage: Bacteria > Muiribacteriota > Ozemobacteria > Ozemobacterales > Ozemobacteraceae > MWDD01. Next base: position 10,312 of record MWDD01000072.1, read on the forward strand.
TGCGAGTCTGCCGGTGTTTGCACTGTTTTTGCCACCAACAATAATGACTGCGTCAGATTCTGCCGCAAGTTTTTTTATTTCGGTTTGTCTTTCAGAGGTTGCCATGCAAATTGAATTGCAAACAATCGCATTCTCTGATTTTTCTTTTAACATTTGAGAAATTTTAACAAACTCTGCGGCGTTATAGGTTGTTTGAGCTATTACCATTATTTTTTCTAAATTTTTGATTTTTAGAGCAGCTTCGTAGTCTTTTATAACAGAACAGTTGTTGGCAAAGCTTTGCAGGCTTCGTATTTCGGGGTGTTCCGGGTCACCGACGATTATAATATGGTAGCCTTTGTCAGAATAATTTTTGATTTGTTTTTGGCTGGTAACAACATGAGGACAGGTAGCATCAATAACATGCGCTCTTTTATTTTTCAGAGCATCGAAGTCTTCGGCGGGCACCCCGTGCGCGCGAATTATTATAGTATTGCCCGCTTGAACGGATTGCAATTCTGAGATCATTTCAACGCCGTTTTCTTTTAAATATTCTATGGCTTGGGGGTTATGAATCAGAGGCCCGAGTGTGTAAACTGTCTCGGCGGCTTTTTTGCCGGTTTCAATGGCCATTTGCATGGCTCTTTTTACGCCCATGCAAAACCCCGAAGTATTTGCACGTATTATTTTCATTACTTTTTGTTTTTATAGTATTCGGCTAATTCTTTTAAGCCTTGTTCTGTTGTAACTTCAGGTTTGTATCCAAAATCTCTTTCTGCGGCAGAAATGTCAAACCAATGTGCTGTTGAAAGCTCTCCGGCTACCCATCTTGTGATGGGCGGTTCGCCTTTAATCTTGAATATTTTATAAGCCTTTTCAAAAATAAAACCTAATAAATAGGCCAATTTATATGGCATTGTTGCGGTAACAGGCGCACAACCGGCTGCACCGATAAGTTTATTTGTGATTTCTGATATGGGCATGGGGTCGCCGTTTGTAATAAAATATGGCTTTCCGGCCGGCGGGGCATCGAATTTTAACGCTTTTGCCGCTAAAATATGAGCTTTGGCTGCATTGGTTATGTAAGTTGTATCGACAACATTTTTGCCGTCTCCGACAAATTTCATTTTACCGGCTTTTGCCTTTGAAACAAGCCTCGGAACAAGGTGATTATCGCCGGGCCCCCAGATTAAATGAGGTCTGAGAGCAACGGTGGCGAGTGCCTCTGAATTTGCCATCAATACCGCTTGTTCGGCCATGCACTTGGTTTTTGGGTAATAGGCTTCATGCGAGGCAGGGTAGGGCAGCGATTCGTCTTTTCCGCAAATATCGCCTTCAGAAAAAACCACGCTCGGAGAACTTGTGTAAACAAGTCTCATAACTTTATTGGCTTTGCAGGCCTT
>MWDD01000073.1 GCA_002070375.1 bacterium ADurb.Bin157
GATGTTGTTTTATCTTTGTTAGGGCTTTTTGAGCACATAACAAACATTGCCAATACTAAAAGAATGGCAATTACCCCTATTGTCAGTAGTTTTTTTTGTTCTTCGTCCATTTTTGATGTTTCTCTAATGCTAAAAATTATATCACAGTAAAATAACTAAATACAAGATAAGTAAATTATGTTTCGTGATTAATATAGATCCCCTCTAATAAATACGTAATTGTAAAAGTAAAAGTTTCATAAAAAGAAAACACCCTTGAGTTGCCTCAAGGGTGTTTAATATGCTAACGATTAGTCGTTGGCGAGAAGAGCTTCATAAGCTGCTTTGGCTTTGTTCATTTCTTGTGCTACTGTTATAGCATCAGCCTGGCGGCCTTCAGAAAGCATTTCGTTATAGAGTTTGTACAATTCCTGGTATTTAGCTTCTGCAAGCTGAACTTCGGAAGAGTAGCTGCCCATATCTGCTGCACTTGCTGCCAGGGGTATTTCGTCAGAGACTGATACATTGCTGACTGAAGCAGATACCGGTATTTCAGCAGAAGAAGTGTTGCCTGCTACAGAACCGACGCTAACAACTCCGCCTATGCTTCCGGCTGAAGATACTGTTCCAACGGGCATACCGATTGAACCGTAAGAATCTTTTCCGCCGAAGAGTGATTTGAGCTTTTGAGCAGCCCAGTTACCGATGTAACCGCCTACCATACCACCGATTACAGTACCTACGGGGCCTAAGAAGGAACCGAGAGCAGCACCTGCGGTAGAACCGATTGTCTGGCCAACAACACCGGCCCAATCGATATTAGCGATCGCACTCTTAAGTGAGAATCTGCCATTTTTGATGTCGCCGGCAAGGTAAGAGCCTACTGAACTACCAACGATAGAACCGAAGGTCGGAGCGAGGGCTGACATAACGCCGCCAACTACAGGTATAGCTGATAAGAAGGGAGTGAAGAACGAACCTGCGGCTGCACCGGTTACAGAACCGACTACGCTGCCTGCAAATTCTGCAGATACTACAGTTTTAAGAGCTTTCTTAACGCTGAGGTCTTCACCGCGCATAAGCTGTGTTGCAAGGTCAACACCAACAGTGATACCGGCTGTTACGAGAAGGTTCTTTGCACTGAAGCCTGATTTAAGGCTGTCTTTTACATTTTGAACGCCCTGATTGGTCATAGCTTTACCGGCATCATAACCGGATTTAACTTTACCTGAAATCTTAGAGAACAAGCCTTGCTTTTCACCGGAAGCTACAGCACCTTTTTCAGATGTCTGGGCTGCCTGCTGTGAAGCTTGTGAAGTCTGTTCGCTCTGAGAGGATTGTGAAGACTGTTCAGACGACTGGTTGGTCTGAGAGGCCTGTTCGCTCTGAGAAGCTTGTGAAGACTGTTCAGATGACTGGTTAGTCTGAGAGGCCTGTTCGCTCTGAGAAGCTTGTGAAGACTGTTCAGATGACTGGTTGGTCTGTGAAGCTTTTTCGCTCTGAGAAGGCTTTGATTCGCCCTTTGCGGGGGTTGATTTCTTGAAGAGCCCTGTGATTTTGTCTTTTGCGCTCTTTAAAAGGTTGCCTATTTTGCTTCCGACTGATTTGGTGCCTTCAACGGTTTTTGTTCCAACAGATTGACCGGTTTCTTTGCCGGCCTGATAACTGTCAGATATTTTTGAACCGTATGAGCCAAGCTCGTCTTTTATCCAGCTTCCGGAAGTGCCTTTGGCACCTGAAGCCTGAGAAGCGGCGGTGCTGTCAGCAGCAACCTGAGAAGCTTGAGAAGCCTGAGAAGCCTGAGAAGCCTGAGAAGCCTGAGAAGCTTGAGAAGCCTGAGAAGCGCTCTGTGATACCTGACCGGCTACAGACGAAGCTGCCGAATCACCGAAAACCAGAGAGGTATACTGTTGAAGATCAAGTGCTACTGCTTTGCCGTTAACGTATCTTACGTTATAGCTGGCGGTTGTATTGCCATTATTTACAGTGACCCACTGACCCGGTGTTACGTTAACGGTTTTGCCGCCAACATTAACTGCTATTGCAGCAGCTGATGCATCTGCCATTAGGGGCGCTTCGAATGCGAACCCTGCGAGCATAACAACGCACAGCATTGTGCAGATTGACTTAATAGTACTCTTTTTCATAAGCCATACTCCTGAATCATTTGATTTACCCGAAATTATCCGATAAACCCGACTCACATGCACAGACCTACCCGTAAGTGCTTGTAAATCATTTTTTAAGGGTGTACCCTCACCCTTATGCTTTCAATTATAACAAACTATTGAAAATCCGCAACCCCCTTAAGAAAATAATCTGTAAAATTTACCAATATAGAATAATTACCTGGCATCTTTGCTTTTAAGGCCGTCATCCCATTTGTAAGACGATAAAAAAGATTTGAGCGATTCATATTCAACGGATTTTGATTTCCTGCTACCGCGCATAAAGGAAACAAAATCAAGTTCCTGTTTCTCTGTCTTATACTCTTTTGAAAATTTCTCCGCAATTATATTAGATGGAATGGCCATTATAAGTCCATATACGTTTTCCATTTGAAAGTCTAGGCCCTCAGATTTAACATCTGATGTGTAGGCTTTTGCCACAAGTTCTGTGCAGACTACGTTTTTTTCTGAGGTGAAGTCAAAGCATAAATCATATTTTTTGGCAAAGTAAGAGAAAGCTCTCATAATTGCTTTTGCTTTGTCAATTTTTCTTAGTTTTGGGCGGATAGCAGCTGCATGATCCGCATTAAGCGCTTGCGGCGCGCTAGTTATTATAACTCCTGTGGGCATGGCTTCAATTATTTGTCTTGGCTCATCACCGCCATCACCGAAAAGACTGTCGGTTGTTTTCCATACCTTTACGGCTTCAGGATAGTGTGCTTCCAATAATTCTACAAAGTTGTTAACATTATATTTTCTGCATAAGCTTTTAACTTTTTCATCTTTTTCAAAGTATTTTACGGCTTTTTCGGGTGAGCCAATATAGAGCATAGAGTGAATCCAGAAACCTCGTAACACAATATTTGAAAAATTATTTTCACATCTGTTTAAAATTATGTCGCCCGGTTCAAGCTTATTACAAAAATCAGATGCGTGCTCCGGTTTTATGCTGCGCTCCCCATTTTCCATTTCATATGCAGTGTTTGTTATTCCCAATAACATGGTTTTAATTTTTTCTAGTTTTTCTTTTGTATTGGTTACTACGCTTCTTGTTAAAAAACGAAGTGCAGATTTTTTGACAACTTCTTTGATAATACCTTTCATAAATGTTTCCTGAGCTAACAAAATGCTTTTGATCTCGTTTGGAATAAGATTTGATTGATTATTATCATGAGTTTTTATGATCCCTGCTGCCTCTTCGTAATGTGATATTCTGAATTTATAAATTTGTGCAATGACCGAAGGTCGAAGAGCGTGCTTTACTATGTTCTCTTGGGTCATTGCAGGTAAATTGAATTCTTTGTTTTCTTCATTTAGTATTCTGTGCAGACGCGGTTTGTCTTTGCAGTAGCTCATTATATCAGCAGCTGCATGAGCTGCGACAACTTTTGCGGTTACATCCAGGGTGGAAGCTATAAGGTTATTTTTGTTTTCTTTTTCGTATTTTTCGCTTATTTTGGCTAATCTATTAATATAACGCGAGAAGAGGTATATAAAACGATATGCTGTTCTAACTTCGCGCTGACTGAAAATTTTTTCTTTATTCGAGAAAATTTCAAGATAAGAATTTTTTCCAAAAGCGCTTGCGCTAAGGCGAGAGATTTTTTCTGCACTGTCAGTTAATAATTTTACGTCTTGTGCAAAAGTGCGAGGTTGTTTAATAAGGTTATCCGGAATTGCGGTAACATCAGGCAGTTTTGCTTGCATGGAGTGGGAATTAAAGACAACCGCATTAACTAAAAACGTTAAAATGATTATAGTTCGACTAAATTTACTCATTTTTTCCTCTAAAGCTCTGATAGAATATTTTTCAATTATATTTATAAATGCCATTTTACGCAACCTCGGCTTATAAAAGCAAAAAGCCGCTTTAAGGGGTTTCCCTAAAGCGGCTTTAACCGGAAAAATAAATCAGCAGACGCCTTGTTCCATCATTGCTGTGGCAACTTTCATGAAGCCGCCAACGTTAGCGCCGTTGATGTAGTTAACTTTGTCACCTTTTCTGCCATATTTGACACACTGTTCATGAATTGATTTCATGATTTGGTGCAATTTGGCATCAACTTCTTCTTCTGTCCAGCTGATTCTTCCGCTGTTCTGACTCATTTCGAGGCCGGATACCGCAACGCCGCCTGCGTTAACAGCTTTGCCCGGTGCAAATATGATTTTTTCGGCGGCTAATTTAGCTGCGTCGGCTGTGCATCCCATGTTCGAGACTTCGAGCAACATTTTGCAACCATTTTTGATCAGCAGTTCAACGTCTTCTTTGTTGCATTCATTCTGTATAGCACAGGTCATTGCAACGTCGCACTTGACTTCCCAGGGTTTTTTGCCTGCAAAGAATTTTGCATTTTTGTATTTGTCGGAATAGTCTTCAGCACGATTTCTGCCTGAAGATCTCATTTCGAGCATAAATTCAATTTTGTCTGTATCAAGGCCGTCTTCATCAAGAATGTAGCCGTCGGGGCCGCTTATAGCAACAACTTTGGCACCTAATTCTGTGAGTTTCATTGCTGTGCCCCAAGAAACGTTACCGAATCCTGAGATAGCAACTCTTTTGCCCTTGAATGAATCATTTTGAGTTTTGAGAACTTCTTCTCCGAAGTATACTGCACCGAAACCTGTTGCTTCAGGTCTGATTTTGCTGCCGCCCCAAGTTTGGCCTTTTCCGGTGAGAACTCCGGTGAAGTGGTTGGCTAAGCGTTTATATTGACCGAATAAATAGCCTACTTCACGTCCGCCTACGCCGATATCGCCTGCCGGCACGTCTGTGTCAGGCCCAATGTGTCTGAAGAGTTCAGTCATAAAAGACTGGCAGAATCTCATTATTTCGCCATCGCTCTTGCCGCTCGGATCGAAATCCGAACCACCTTTGCCACCGCCCATAGGCAGTGTCGTAAGGGCATTTTTGAAAGTTTGTTCAAAACCAAGGAATTTTAATGTTGAAAGAGTCACTTTCGGATGGAAGCGAATGCCGCCTTTGTATGGTCCTATGGCACTGTTAAATTGTACACGATAACCGCGGTTCACTTGAATTTCACCTTTGTCGTCAACCCAAGGGACTCTAAAAATAATTGATCTTTCGGGTTCGATAATTCTTTCAAGAATCTTTGCTTTTACCATTTTGGGGTTCTGGTGGTAGATTTCCCAAATTGATTCGACAACTTCTTCAACGGCCTGATGAAATTCAGGTTCGTTGGGACTTTTTGCTTTGACCATGTCCATGAATTCAGCAATCGTTTTCATTACTTCAATATTCCTTTCGATGCGCCTTTGCATAATTAACCGCAATATAATGCGGCCGTTAGGGTCACCATATCACTTTGCCCTAAAAGACTCAAGTAAAAATATTAAAATATTTCATTTGAGATGAGAAGCGTTTTAATTCTTATGCTTACCGGTTTCTAAGCCAATCTGAAAATTCTTCTTCGAAATCAGACAAATCTCTTCCGGTTACAGAAAGCATGGCCTCATCTATCGTTTTTCCTTCGCCAAGCTTTGATAATAATTCATCAAATGATTGTTCGCCATAATAATCCGCTATACATCTTACAGCCATATAAGAAGCTATGTAGCCGCGAGCAATATCTGTGTTGTTGCTCCCGCCTCTTATCATTGTCTGAGCTTTTGAAAGGTTAATAAATTTTTGTTCCTCTATGAATTCTCTTTGCAAAATGCCTTCAAAATCAGGTCTGATAATGTCAGCCGAACCATATGAGGCTGTGAATTCTTGATATTGAGCTAATCCCTCATTAAGCCAAAGGGGGCATCTGTTTTTAGTTTTAAGGTGTATTATTGTGTGTGTGAACTCATGCGCAAGCAAGCCTTTAACGTATTCCGGAGTTTTATAGCCTGACTTAAGGGGTACCATGATTTGTATTCCCTGGGCTGCGGCGGCAGACCATTCTTTTCCGATTTTGTAATAGTCTTGCGTTAAGAAAAAAATAACATTTATTTTCACGTCGGGATGATAGTTTAACGAATCGGTCACTTGAAAATATATTTCTTCAAGCATGTCAAATGTTACATCACCAATATCGTCTCTCGAATCGCCGGCAAAATGTATTATAAATCTTTGATCTTCGTCGGTAGTAGAAGATTCGGTTGAAGCTAAAAATTCCCTTGCCTGTGCCAAAATTCTTTCAATGAACTTTTTCTCGGAATCTGTGGGCGCTATTTGAACTGCTTTTTCAAGATATTCCACAGTTTCGTAATAATTTTTAAGCTCGAAATGTGCGGTTCCACCACCCATTAAAGCGGTGTAATCATCAGGCTTAACCGCTAAAACTTTGTCAAAATATTCTATGGCCTTGTCATACTTCATCGTCGTAGCTGCCGCAAACCCCGCTTTTGTGTACATTGAAGTGTTCGGAAAATCTGAGGTCGGTTCCAAGTAAGCTGCGTTATCATAGTGTGATAGGGCTTCTTCAAATTTACTTTTTATGCAAAGTATATCACCCCAAATAATTTCAATATGATAATTATTTGGCATTAGCTTGTCTGCTTCACGAAACAAAGGTTCGAGTATTTCATAGGGCCGGTGTTGGGAAAGTATAATTTTTCTTATAATGAAAGCCGCCAAATTATGTTTAACGTCTTCGCGAGGTGTGGTTCCAAATGCAATTGGTCTGCTTTTTTCAATCGCACTGTCAATTTGGCTGATGGTTAATTTTTCCAGTTTATTTGCCAGTTCTTTTGTCAGGGGGATTAAAGCGTCTTTGAAATATTCAACTCTTACTGTTTGAGCTAAGCATACAGAGCTCGACAAGAGTAATAATAAAACACCAATTAAAGTTTTTTTGAGCATAAAACACCTCTCTTTCCTCATACTATCAAAAATTAGTTTGAGAAGGAAGAGTGAAGTTTGCTTTCTTATAAAAAAAGGCCATCGTAATTAATACGATGGCCTTTAGAAGTTTCAATTATCCGCCTAAGGCTTCTTTAACTTTTTCGAGAAAAGTTTTTGAGGAGCCGATGCCTGTGGCCTTAGATTCGGGGTCTTCTTCGGCAAGTTGCTTTAACAGTTCTCTTTGTCTGCTGTTTAATTCTGTCGGTGTTCTGACAAAAATTTTAACCAACTGATCGCCCTGGCCGCCGCGCAACGATTTAACACCATAATTTCGAAGTCTGAATATTTTTCCCGTTTGTGTGCCTTCAGGAATTTTTATCTTAACGATTCCCTTTAAAGTCGGCACTTCTATTTCTCCGCCAAGCGAAGCTAAGGGGAAGGTTATGTCTTTTTCGCAAATGATATCATCGCCGATTCTTTCGAACAATTCATGTTTACCAACGCTCAAGAAGACATACAGACTTCCGCTTGGGCCGCCCTTTTCGCCTACCTCGCCTTCGCCGCTCACTTTAAGCCTGCTTCCTGTTTCAACTCCCGGGGGAATTGTGATTTCAAGCTTTGCAGATTGTCGTATCCTTGCAGTGCCTCGACAGGTTTTGCATGGTTTCTCAACAATTTCGCCCTCGCCTTGACATTGTGGGCAGGGTCTTTGTATTGCAAAGAATCCTTGTGCTTGTGAAACGGAGCCTCTGCCTTTGCAGTTTGGACAAACTTTTCGTCCTGTGCCTGATTCAGAGCCGGTTCCGCCGCAAGATGTGCATCCGACGGTTTTTTCAATGGTTATATTTTTTTTGCAACCAAAAACGGCTTCTTCAAACGAAATTTCGAGGTCATAGCGCAGATCAGAGCCTCGGCGAGGGCCTCTTCGCTGTGAAGACGGGCCTGCTCCGCCAAAAAAATCTGAAAGTATGTCTCCGAAAATATCTCCGAAACCACCGCCGCTGAAACCGCCGAAACCTCCCCCAAAGCCGCCAAATGCGTTGGGATCTATTCCGGCATGCCCATATTGGTCGTATGCATCTCTCTTTTGTCGGTCAGAGAGAATCTGATAAGCTTCGTTGATTTCTTTGAATTTTTCTGCCGCTTCTTCACCTTTGTTTACGTCGGGGTGATATTTTCGCGCCAAATTACGAAATGCCTTTTTAATTTCATTGTCGTCAGCGTTCTTGGGAACTCCAAGAACCTCATAGTAATCTCGTTTAGACATTCAGATTCTCCGTTGTTTTTTTACTCAGCTTTTTTAAATTCGGCATCTACTACATTTGCATCTTCTTCGGAATTGCCGGCTCCGGCTTGTGAACCTGCGTTGAAATTCGGAGCGCCACCCTGTTGTGCTTGCGCATTTTGGCTGTAGAGCATTTCTCCGATTTTTTGGGCAAAAGTTTGAAGCTCTTCGCTTTTTGCTTTGATTTGGTCAATATCTTTAACTTCGAGTGCTTTTTTAAGATTATTAACTTTTTCTTCAACTTGTCCTTTGAGTTCAGCCGGGACTTTGTCGCCAAGGTCTTTAAGAGTTTTTTCAGTTTGATAAACGAGACTTTCGCCTGTATTTACTGTTTCAACCGCTTCTTTTTGCTTAGCGTCTTCTTGGGCAAACTGTTCGGCTTTTTTGATCATTTCATCAATTTCGTCTTTTTTAAGTCCGGAACTGTTGGTAATGGTTATATGCTGTTCCTTGTTAGTGCCCAAATCTTTCGCCGAAACATTAACAATACCGTTTGCGTCGATATCAAAGGTTACTTCAATCTGGGGCATTCCTCGGGGTGCGGGTGGAATGCCGTCAAGATCAAATCTGCCCAAAGTTTTATTCTGCTGAGCCATGGGTCTTTCACCTTGAAGAACATGAACCGAAACAGCAGGCTGTCCGTCGGCTGCGGTTGAGAATACCTGACTTTTTTTTGTGGGTATTGTTGTGTTGCGTGATATCAAAGTTGTCATTACGCCGCCAAGAGTTTCGATTCCGAGGGATAGGGGAGTAACATCAAGAAGTAAAACGTCTTTAACTTCTCCGCCCAAAATACCGGCTTGAATAGCTGCGCCCATTGCGACACATTCCATCGGATCAACACCGCGTTCAGGGTCTTTTCCGAAATGGCTCTTTAACAGATTTTGAATGACGGGCATTCTTGTGGGGCCGCCTACCATTATAATATGGTCGATTTCGTTTCTTTTTAAACCTGCATCGTTAAGAGCATTGTCAATTGGGGTTTTACATCTGTCAACAACGCTTTCAACAAGCTGTTCGAGCTTATTTCTTGTGAGTGTCATTACCAAATGTTTGGGGCCTTCTTGTGAAGCAGTTATAAAAGGCAGGTTGATGTCAGTAGAGGTGGTTGTTGAAAGCTCGATTTTTGCTTTTTCCGCGGCTTCTCTGACACGCTGATGGGCCATTGAATCTTTTGACAGGTCGATGCCTTCCTGACGTTTAAAATCATCTTCGATGTATTTTATAAGCAGGTTATCCATGTCGGTTCCGCCCAACTGGGTGTCTCCGTTTGTTGACATAACTTCGAACACGCCATTCCCTAATTCAAGAATGGTAACATCGAGAGTTCCGCCGCCAAGGTCAAATACAAGAATCTTGCGTTCGCCTTCTTTATCGAGACCATAAGCCAATGCGGCTGCCGTAGGTTCGTTTACGATTCTTTTAACTTCAATGCCTGCAATAGCGCCGGCATCTTTCGTAGCTTGTCGCTGTGCGTCGTCAAAGTATGCAGGAACGGTTATAACTGCTCCTGTAACTTTATCGTTTAAAAAAGCTTCGGCGTCAACTTTGATTTTTTGAAGAATACAAGCAGAAATTTCTTGGGGAGTATATTTTTTCCCGTCTATATCATATTTTTCGCTTGTGCCCATTTTTCGCTTTGCTGCGATAATGGTGCGATTCGGGTTTGTGGTTGCCTGGCGTCTTGCGGGCTCGCCAATCAATCTTTGACCGTCTTTGGTGAAAGCAACTACGCTCGGAAATGCTTTTCCGCCAATTGAATTACCTTCGGCGCTCGGTATTATAACCGGTTTCCCGCCTTCGATAACGGCAGCTGCCGAGTTGGAAGTTCCCAAGTCTATTCCTATAACTCTTGACATACTATTCCTCCTGATTTGAACAGTTAATTTTACAGTTGGTTAATAACAACTTTTGCTGACCGAAGAACTCGGTCTTTGAATGTGTACCCTTTTTCGTAAACGTCTAAAACAATTTCATCTTCGGTTTCAGGCTCGTTTCGTTTGTTCAAAGCCTCGTGAAAGTTTGGATCAAATTTGCTGCCTAAGGCAATTATTGACTTTAAACCTTCTTTTTCTAATACATCGGTGAACTGAATTGAAAACATTTCCAATCCATCCATGATTTTTTTGTCTACCTGAACTTTTGAAAGCTGTTCCATAGCTTTGTCTAGCGTGTCTAATACCGGCAAAAGCTTTTTTACAAAATCTTCTGCTCCGCGCCCTCTTGCTTCAAGCTGTTCTTTTGCGGTTCTTCTTTGAAGATTTTGGTAATCTGCCAGAGCTCTGTAATATTTGTTTTTAAATTCTGTAAGTTCTTTTTCTAATTCTTTAACTTTATCAGTCTCGCTTTTTGGTTCTTCGTTTTTTACTTCTTCGAGCACTGCTTCAACCTTTTTGGGTTTATCTGAAGTCTTGTCATTTTCTTCATTCACGTCATTTTCATTATCATGTTTTTTATTCATACTGTGTTCCCTGAATATGGATTTATTCGTCAGAAAAGGTGTTGTTACCAATTAAAAGTTGACTCAACGTGTAAGAAAGTCTCGCCAGAGTTGCAACCACGTTAACATAATTCATTCGCAACGGCCCTATGAGACCGATTTTGCCGTATGTGCTGTTTGGTCCTTGGTATCTTGCGGTTACAAAAGACATATCTTTAATTGCAAGCCCTGTGTCGGAGCCTATATTTACCACAATCTCCCGCTTATTTTCAAGCGATTTCGCCAGTAAATTCAGTAAATTATCTTTTTGATTCAAAAGAGCTACCATTTGTTTCATTTTACCCGGATCATTAAATTCAGGCTGGTCAAAAAAATTTAAAAATCCTTCCATGAAAATAGAATCTTCCGCTGATTCGTTTCCTGCTCTTTGAACTTGTTTAACAAGCTGAGTCAGCAAATTGTTGTATCTCGATATAAGCAAGCGAGTTTTTTCAATGTAATCCTGTTCGTATTGATGATACTGTTTATGGCATAGCTGAGCATTCAGCAATACCGACAATTTATCTAACACGTCGTCTGAAGTGTCGGGCGGCAAAGTAACTATTTCATTACTGATGTTACCGCTGTCGTCAACTGTAACAAGCATTGCCTTGTCGCTCAGTATTCTGAACAGCTTAACAGACCTTAAATCGGTATGGCCTTGCTGAGGAACCAGTAAAACTCCTGCAAGGTGTGTCTTTTCGCATGCGTATTTAACCGCGGATTTTAATATATCTTGTTGCCTTAAACTGTTTTCTTTAGAAATATCAGCTATTTTTTTTATTAAATTGTCTTCTTTTTGTCCGATTTTTTCGAATTCTACGAGAAAGTTAACATAAAATCTGTATCCTTTTTCAGTTGGAACTCTGCCGGCTGAAGTGTGAGGTGAGCATAAAAAACCCATCTCTTCAAGATCAGCCATTTCATTTCTTAATGTGGCCGGTGAACATGACAGTTTGCTTGACTTAGACAATACGCG
>MWDD01000074.1:0-10000 GCA_002070375.1 bacterium ADurb.Bin157
ACGTTCGAAAAATTTTGGAAAATGCGTCGGGTCAATGCCCGCACGATGCAAAATATTTACTCCGGTTTCGTCTGCTTCGAGCTCGTCTTCTCTGCTGTATGACAATTCCAAAGCCGATGCCGACAATTTGGCCGGCACGCCTTCAATGCCGATTCCCGATAGCAACGCAAAAACCATGCTAACAGAAATTGTATTTTGAACGATTCTCACCATGGAATGACGATGAATAACGTGGGCACATTCGTGGGCCAATATGCCGGCCAATTCTTCACTGCTTTCGATATTTTGCAGTATACCCGTAAAAACTATCACATGACCGCCCGGAGCAGCCATCGCGTTAACCATAGGGTCATCTGCCAGGTATAGTTTAAATTTGTAAGGTGAATTTGAAATGCCGGATTCAACACGACGCAAAATTGCTTGTATATTGTCGAAAAGCAGCCCGGCTTCAATATTTTTTTTATCAGAAAGAATATTTTGGGCAGAAAGTTTTCCGATGGCACTCTCTTGTTCAGCGGGCAAATATGATACTATAAACTTGGCAAAGGGCTTAGAATAGATATAAAACAAACTGACACCGATTATTACCGAAAAAAACGCCAAAAAAATGTATAAACCAAATAGACGATTATTATTTTTATCGCTTCGAGATATATTGGCAATTTGCTTGCGATCTATACCATGACCGAAAGTTTCGCACTTTTTTAAAAACTTTCCCTTTTCTTCGAGAACAACAAAACACGTAACTTCTTTATCGTCGGTACAAACGGCATCGATCTGCAACTGCCGATTCTCGAAGCCGCCTAAACCGAATTTTGCTTTTTCATAAAATGCTGAATATTCTTCGCCATTTTCTGTGACAAATCTTATGTCGTCAAAACCAAGATAGATTTTGACGACATAATTTTCGTGTCCGGATGATAAATAAAGACTTCCGGTAAAATATTCAGATTCTGAGGATTTTATCATTTAGGTCCAATAAACTGCCTAATCCACGCGCCAAATCCCGATGGATTTCGACTTTGAATATAAACATCACCGGGCCCTTTAACATGACAAACAAAACCTTCTCCGGATGTTAACGATGACATTATACCCGAAGTTGCTTTTTTAATTTCATAATTGATACTTTCGCTCCAAGCAACCATGTGACCATTGTCCACTATCCATTTTTCATTCGCGGCAAGAGTCTTTTTATAGATTCCGCCAAAACTTGAAATAATAAGCTTACCTCGACCCTTGGCTTTTTGTAAAAACAAACCTTCTCGACCAAAAAGGCCTTTCATGATTCCCTGAGAGACTACTGTCATTTCTACACCTTTTTCAGCGGCTAAAAATGCGCCTTTCTGCAAACAATAACCAAGCCCGCCCTTAAGCTCTAATACCGCTAAATCGCCGGGTTCAGAAGGTGAAACAAAGACTTCTCCTTTGCCTCCGGTCGACTTTAAGGTTTGCAAAAACATGGACTCACCGGTAAAAGAACGTTTAAACATTCCCATAACCCCGCCGGTAGCCTTACCTTCAACCGACACATTGCTTCACATGGCAACCATTGCGTCTGACTGAGCCTGTATTTCTTCGTTAGGTGCCAGTTCAACCTTTGCCATACAATAAGAACCTTCAAACATTAATTCTACTTCCACAAACACACCTCCTGATTCAGATACCTCATGGTAGTGTAGTGAAAAAAGTCACAAATGTCAAACCGGAATAGATTTAAGTGAGCTAATAACGCTATGAAAGCAAATCAGTATGAGTAAAAGCAGTTATACTACCGGGTAGTCTGACTGCTTTTGTATTTTTTTGATATGAGGGAGTTGAAAGAACTTACGGCATTTCTACGCCTTGAAACCATTTATTCCAGATGGTTTCAAATGTGCCGTCAGATTTCATTTTATCGAGTTTTGCCTGCCATTCACGAACAAGTGATTTAGGTGTGTTCAATGAAAAGGCAATATATCCCTTATAATCAAGTGCTTCTATGTTTTTAGTTAAGTTATTTATATTTATATTATTTTCGTTGGCCAGCCACTGCACGTCGACATCGGTTAAAAGAAGCGCTTCGACTTCATTGTTTATCAGCTGATTAAAAGCTTCTTCCGAGGTAATTGCAGTTGCTACGATGTTATTGAAGTTTTCTTTTATCAGAAAGTCATGAGTATACCAGTTTTTGGGAGTTGCCACAGATGCGAGTGTTTTTGCTTCTGCAATTGTTGCAACAGTAATTCCGGAACTTTTTAGTGTATAAAAATAAGTTCTGTTAGAAGATATCGGACCAACCCATTGAAACATCGCTTCGCGTTCAGGAGTGCGGGCAGTAGTGAATACTGCACTATTTGGCAAATATTGCGGCTGAGCGTATGCGTCAGTCCATGTGGTTAGATTTACTTTATTTACATAACCGATTCTTGTTTGAATTTCATTAACCATGTCTATGGAAGAACCTTCAACTCTTCTGTCTAAAGAAACCCCGGTGTTATAATGGTAAGGTTTTGCTTCTTCGACAAAAAGTTGAACAGTATCCGGAAGATAATCAGCCGGCATTTGCGCAAAATAACGATACACAATTGCATCTCTGCTTTTATTTCGGATCATTGTTTCAATAGTTTTTTGACAGGCTTCCACAATACTGTCATTAACATCAAGCGAGAACGCAATGTAATAGAATATTGTCCGGTATCTTGTAACCGTTTGAACATTACTCATGAAGTATCCGGCAGGTAAGCGCTTTATCAAATGGAAAAAATCGCTGGCAATATATTGTATTTCATCGTTCATGAATGCATTAAGAGCTTCAGCGTAAGTGTTATAATATGTCAGATTTGTAAAACCGAGGTCTTCTAATGTTGTTGTTTCTAACCAGTCCTTCACAACAGCTATCTGCCCAAGTTCTTTTGATTTTTCAATGCTTAAGGGATACAAAGAATTTCCGTCGATTTTGGTAAATATGCCATAAATACCCTGACTTGTGGGACCTGCCCATTTGAAACTGTTTTTACGTTCTTCGGAGTATCCTACCGTGAGAAGTGCTCTGTTAGGTCCTTGCAAAGTAGCATTATATGCATCTGCCCAAGACTCACTTATGCTCATATCCATAGTAACACCAACATTTGCCAAAGCAGTTTTAGCAACGTCAACATCTATTCCTACTATTTGTCCGTTATCTGTATAACAATTAGGCAAAAACTCTACACCTGAAGCCCTGATATTGATATCACCGGAGTGCCCACCACAGCCAACAACATTTAAGACGACGCAAATAACGAAACACAACACAACCGACTTTGTAAAAAAATTCATAAAACTCCTATTTATATTTTTAGTTGACCGTTTCAATAGAAAAAACCCGCTTTGTGGGCGGGTTTTTAACACTTTGGCAAACCTGGTGAGGTTTTGTCTGAACGGAGAAGGCGGGATTCGAACCCGCGTGAGGTTGCCCCCAAACGCATTTCGAGTGCGCCCCGTTACGACCACTTCGGTACTTCTCCATTAGGCAAATATTACGACAAATCATCTGTTTTTTCAACTTATTTATTAAGATTATAGGTTCACAAATCAAAGTTTTGTGTGTACAATTAAAAGATGATAAGAAACATTCAAGTTCTACTGGTTTTTACAATTTTATCGCTTGCTGTTCCGCAGCAGGCCGAAGCTTCGATATTCTCAAAAGCATTAAGTAAAGCACGAAACGTCATGCAAAGCGCTTTTCAAATGACATTTCTTAATAAGTTGCCTGTCATATTCTATAAAGACAGCTTTGACACAATGTTTGAATACGCCAATAAATCAATCGAAAATTTGAACATTCAAAACGATAAAAAACTTCATATAACGAAATCAGCAGAACTGGCTCTGCACCTTAAAAGTTTGTTTGGCTCAAAGTATCTCGCATACGGGCTGACGGTTCTTGTCGGCCTCATAAAAGAAGGCATAGACAGCTCTTTTCTTAACCCAAACGGCTCAAGAAGCAAAGAAGACCTCTACGCCGACATAGTCGGAGCAAAAGCTGTCTTTGGAAAAGAAAAGTTCGATGAAAGTCTGAATAAACATATTGACAGTTTCGTTTTAGAACCGCAACAGAAGCCGCAGGAAGAATCCGCCCAAATTACTATGGAACCGGTTCAGACAACCTCCGAAAGCTCTTACGCGAACGAATCAGACACAGCCCAAAAGGCGGCTGCCAAACAAAAACTGATTCAACAATACTACGAAGCAGCGCGGTCGGGCGATTCTGAAGCTGCCAAAAGAATCGCCGAACAGCTTAAACAATTTTAAAACGGCGCAGGCGCAACGCGTTACTTACAACAAACACCGAGCTTAAACTCATCGCGAACGCCGCAAACATGGGGCTGAGCTTGAGCCCGAAAGACACATAAAACAGGCCCGCCGCAAGAGGTATCCCTATAATATTGTAGAAAAACGCCCAAAACAAGTTCTGCTTAATATTTTTAATAACAGCGCGACTAAGCTTTAAAACACCTGCAACATCAAACAAATCATCACGCATTAAAACAATGTCGGCCGACTCAATAGCAATGTCCGTGCCGGCTCCGATCGCAATGCCCACATCGGCCGCGGCAAGGGCAGGAGCATCGTTAATGCCATCGCCGACCATCGCTACGCATTTCCCTGCTAATTGAAGTTTGCGAATCTCTTCTTCTTTATTTTGGGGAAGAACCTCCGAGATAATTCTCGTTATGCCGACTTCGCGCCCTACCGATGCCGCTGCGGCAGAATTGTCGCCCGTTAAAAGCACTACTTCTACCCCCAATTTTCTTAATTTTTCAACAGCTCCGGCGGCGGTCGGCTTTACTTCGTCGGCAGCGGCGATTACACCTATAAGCCGGTCGCCTTCGGTGAAATACAAGGTTGTTCTGCCCTTTGCCGCGAGATCATCGGCGATTTTTTTAAACTTACCCGCGTCAATGTTCTTTTGTTCAAGCATGCGGGAATTGCCGCCGGTGCAAGCGACCCCGTTAATTGTGCCCGAAATACCCGCACCGGGGATGATTTCAAAATCGCTTACCGGGGCACATTTGATGTTCTCTTTTTCGGCAGCGCGTGTAATTGCCTCGCTCAAGGGATGCCCCGAAAGCTTTTCTAATGAGGCTGCAATGCGCATAAGCCTCTCAGAATCTCCGTCAAGCGCTATAATGTCGGTTACAACGGGGTGCCCGACAGTTAAGGTGCCGGTTTTGTCAAACACGGCAACATCGACCTTGTGCGCCGTTTCGAGCGCTTCCGCCGATTTAACAAGCATACCCAAAGAGGCGCCCTTGCCCGTTCCCACCATTATAGCCGTCGGAGTCGCCAAACCTAACGCGCACGGGCACGAAATAACCAAGACCGCAATACCCATCGAAAGCGCGAACTCAAATGATTGCCCCGCAATGAGCCAACCTAACACCGTCAGCGCCGCGATAACTATGACTGCGGGAACGAAAACGCCGCTGACCTTGTCGGCAAGTTTCGCAATCGGAGCCTTAGAGGCCGTGGCCTCGTCTACAAGCCTTATTATGTTAGCTAATGTGGTGTCGGCCCCAACTTTTTCGGCGCGAACCTTTATATAACCCGATTTGTTGATCGAAGCGCTCAAGACGCGGTTTCCGACGACCTTCTCTGCCGGAATGCTCTCGCCCGTTAACGCCGATTCGTCTACCGAAGACGCGCCTTCCACGACAACCCCGTCCACTGCCACGGTGTCGCCGGCCTTTATAGCCAAAATGTCGCCCACAATAATTGAATCGACACCGATTACCTCTTCCTTGCCCTCTCTGATGACAGTCGCTGTTTTTGGAGCAAGATTAATTAAATGGGAAATGGCCTCTGATGTTTTTCCTTTTGCCCGGGCCTCTAAGAACTTGCCGAAAGTTATCAGTAAAAGAATCATACCGGCAGATTCAAAGTAGATATCCATCGAAAAGGCTTTTACCACATCGGTATCACCATGACCTAAGCCGTAACCGATCTTGTAAATCGCGTATATTCCATACAGAGTAGCGGCGCCGGAGCCAATCGCGATTAAAGAATCCATGTTCGGAACACCTTTAAAAAGACTCTTTAAACCGTTTTCAAAGAAACTGAAATTCACGAATATTATCGGAAGCAACAAAATAAACTGCGTAAATACAAATATCAGAGAGTTAGGCAACCCATGAAAAGCCTCTAATAAGGGCCACCCATACATGTGCCCCATCGACAAATAAAACAAAGGCAAACCAAATATAGCCGACACAATCAATCGAAACTTCAAAGCGGAAAATTCACTTTTTGCAGAGTCGCCCTCTGCTCGCGCTTTGCCGCCCTCAAGCTTGGTCATTCCCATGAATGCAGCCTTGAAACCTGCATTGTTAACAGTGTTTTCTATGGCTGTCACATCTGATAAAGACTCGTCATACACGACTGTCATAGTTTTTTTCAACAAATTCACAGAAACACTTTTTACTCCCGGCAACTCTGAAACAATCTTATCTACATGTGCAGAACAAGCTGAACAGCTCATCCCGGTAACTTCAAATTTATTTTTTACCATGTCGACACCTCCGAAACTTATTCTGCTATTGGCTTGTTTTTTAAAACAACCTATAATATAATAATAACAGTTATGCATATTTTAACAAGTATGCACTATTTTAATATAAACTTACCAAAAAGATAGTGTAAAAGAAATGAAACAAAAAGAAATTTGCCCCGTTGCCACAACTCTCGAACTAATTGGGGGAAAATACAAGGCGCTTATTTTATGGCACCTTTCAAAAGAAACCCTCAGATTCAGCGAACTGCAAAAGCTGATACCTGCAGCGACCCCCAAAATGCTCACGCAACAGCTGCGCGAGCTTGAGGCAGACAAAATAATTAACCGAAAAGTTTATCCTGTTGTGCCCCCAAAGGTAGAATATAAACTTACAAAGTTCGGGCAAAGCCTCATACCCCTTTTAAAAACGATGTTTGAATGGGGTATGAGCTATCTTAAATCAAAAAAAATTAAGCCCGACTGCTCAATGAGCTTATAATTCAAAACTTCTGACTAAGCTCAAAGTTCACGCGCTTGTTGCAGAAGCCTTCGCTCAGCACAGTGTCGGCGTAAGAAACAATCGCTGAAAAACCGTAAGCAGTATTATAATCAAAGCTGATCGCGAGGTCTAATCCGTCTCTGCCGGGGGTTTTCCAGGTGTTTTCAACGGATGCGCCATACATGCCCCAGTCTGACTTATGGTCTTTATTAAGCATGCTGCGACTGTAGACGGCGCTTAAGCCCAAATCCAATTTATGGTTATTTTTGTCTGAAACTAAGGAATTGTAGGCAAAACCGGCGTTTGCATATAATAAATTGTAATCGTTGCGCTTAAAGTTCAAAGCAAAGGCATTGCCGGCCGAGAATGTCTCGCTTATGTCAGGGCGATCGAGTTTTGTGTAATTGAGCGAAATGATCGGAACAAAGCTGTGCCGTTCACTTTTATTCATCTTGCCGTATCCGACTTCGACGCTTTTCACATGCTGCTTCCAATCGCTGTTATAGTTTCCGCCGTAAGCGCCCAAAACGGCAGTTCGCGCAGTTTCAGACTTTTCGCGCCCGACTCTGGCAAAACCATACATAAATCTGTCGCCTTTTTTTAGCTCTTTGCGCCAATGAAAGCCTATAAACTCCGATTCTGTTTCAGAGTTTTCGTCGTTTGTTAAGGAAACTTTCACGTCATCTTTTACGAAGCCAAAATGAAGGCCGCCGACCCAGCCATTTTTAAACTCTTCATAACCGAAAATGGTTCCGTAAGCGTCACTTTTATATTTTGCGCTTTCGGTTCTACTATCTTGAACAGCTTCGCTTTTAAATTGAAAAGCAAAAACATTTTCGTCATTTCTTATATCGTCTGCACCGGCCTTACTAATGCCGGTTGCGGCGTCTTTAATGAGTTTATCGCTCATAAACTTTGAAATAAGTCGGTTACGTTTAATTGATGATAAAGTCAACGTATTGTGTAATTTCGGGTTTGCAACTGCGCCTACGTCGTCATATTTGACAACGCCGTTTTCGAGGTCTGCAATTAAATTCTGCGCCTCACCGAGGACCGGCTTAGCGGCGAAAACCAGCGAACTTACATCTTCACCTGCGATTGTGCCAATCCCTGCCAACACTGAAGCTTCAAATTTTGCTTTATCGCGAATGGCGGTAATGGTGCCGTCGGGGTTGACAACAATGTTCAAATAATCGGGGAAAACAGCGGTTGAAGAAATAACGGGCATCAGAACGTAACCTGCGGAATAATCGATACTGCCCGCGGCAACGATAAATTTAGAAAGATCAACTGCGTTAGTGCCGTTCGGGTAATAACCTTCGGTGAGCTCAAGGTTCACAGTGCCATTGATTGTCGCGTCGCCAAGAACTGTTATTTTGTCGCCGCCTGTTAGAGAGCCTTCGAGTGAAAGAGCGCCGTTTTGAACGTAATCGCCGGTAACCACGATCTCGCCGATGCTGTTGCCGGGAATGACGGTGCCGTTGTTTTTGAGTTTGCCGTTGATGAAAATGTTACCCTGCAAAGTGCCCGATGCGAGAATATTTACATCGCCGTAGAGAGTGCCGTTCACGAGGCGGAAGCGGCCGTCGTTGATGTCGGTGCCACCGGTGTGATCGGCCTTACCGGTAATTGTAAGGGACGCAGAGCCGGTTTTTGTGAGTTTGCCTTCGCCAAAGATGGTGCCGGCGTATGTGGAATCGGTGTTGGCCTCGACGGTCATATCAGAAAGGGTTGTGCGGGTTGGGTTTAAAACATCGCCTTCGTAGAGCTCGTCGGCACGACCTAAATAAATAGTGGCGCTGGCCGAAGAATCATTTAAATCAAGTAAAGTGAAATTACCCCCGTTTGCCAGATCGCTGTATTTTGAATAGGTTGCAAGCAGGGTTGAGACAGACTGTTTAATCTCTTCAGGTTTTCCTTCAAAATTAAGTGAGCGTGCATAATCAGTCCAATCACCTTCTACTTTTAGATACGTCTTATCGTAACCGACAAACTCATTAGAAGTGAAGGAATCTAAAGAAGCCAGACTTATAGGAAGCAGAATTCTGTTTTCCCCATTTGCGGCAACTAACTTAACAACCGCAAAATATTCTTCGTCTTTAGCCATGTAAATGAATTTATCAAGATCAATAGTTCTTATACCGGCCCAGTTTGCAATACCATTTTCACCAAATCTGCCGTTTTGTTCGTAAACAATTTCCCCGGTGCCCGGTGTTGTGCCGCGCTTCTTAATCTGCAGCTCATAAGACATGGAATCTAAAGGGATAGAGAAATTAATCGCTTTCACAAATTGTGGGTCGTCGGCCTTTAAGCGGCTGGCAATACTATATTCGCCCGAAGGGCAAATAATTTCGGAGTTTGAAGCAAGTCCAAGTTTGTCGTTTCGATTTAAAGAAGTGTATCTAAAACGGTCTGTTTCGGCCACAAATGAACCATTTTGAGTTAAGGAATTATCTTCATATGAAATATAAAAATACCCGTTGTCACCATATTCATCGCTCCAACTGTTCTTTATCAGCCATGCACCGGGAGCATTTGGCTTAACTGACAATGAAGAATCAGTAAAATCATATTCATCATCCCAACCAACTATAGTAATGGCATGATTTGCACTATCTCCGGGACAAAAGGTAGCACCGGAGTTTATATCAACATACTGCGGACTAAAACAAGAAGCTATAAAAACGGCACCGTTTTCGGTGACCATCTGCTTGATCCTGCTATTGTTATAAGAGGTCAAATCCGGTAATTCAGGGTGTACAATATTAAAAAAATTAGGAGAGTCGGCTCTTCCCTCAACAGTAAATAAATCATGCAACATGAATGCTATTGAGGCAATTTTTTTTACAGGCTCAAATTCATCAATTGAGTGAGGATAATCAGATTCATATGCAACACCTGTGGTGCGACGCATTAATTCGCCTGACATAAACTCATTCCCGCCGGAAACTACCTCAGAATGAATAGGCAAAGATTCATCATAAGCA
>MWDD01000075.1 GCA_002070375.1 bacterium ADurb.Bin157
GGTTACATCTATTTTAAATATTTTTCTATACGTACTAAAAAAAAGTAACAAAACCTTAAAAAACCCCCTTTAAAGTAGTTGGCAATAGCTTGATCTGGTTACTTCTGAATCAATTCATTTTACTAAAGAATTAGGATAGAAGTTAATAACCCGAAAACTGCTCCAATTGTTTCATTTGTTTAAGAGTATCTTCTAATATTCTCTGATTGCTTTCATTATAATCTTTTATTGTTTTATTCAAATCTTCCATGGCTTTTTTTTGTGATCTTTCCCATTGGCTGTCTATTTCATTAGCCTGTCTGTAAAGCTCTGAAAGCTGGGTTGAGCCAGAATCAGTGGCATGTTTCGATGTGGTGTCAGAAAGAGGCAATCTGTTTATCTGATCGCTGCTAAACTTGATTCTGAATGACGACTTAGAAATTTCTTGAAGTCTATCTTCACCTATGTTCTTCCAAAATTTAGGGTCTGAATCTATAGTAAAATTTTTAGCCGTATTAACAGGAATGTCAAATATGAGCATGTCGCGCACAACTTCACCTGGCCTTAATTTTGTAGACTTTATAGCATCTGAGATCAAGTCCCACATAGCTGAAAGATTATCTGAGAACTTTGTGTTTTCAATGTTGTCAAAATCATCAACAAGCTTAGTATTTTTCCAAATATTCTGTAAGTAGATTATTTTGCCAGAAGAAACATTTTCAAGCGTTACGTTAACAAGCAGATACTTAGATTCGGACTGCGTAGTAGTATCAAAAATCATGTTCTTTTTTACAATTTGGTCTATTCTCACGTTCTGGGGCGTGATTTTAATATCGTCAATTATAATGGACTGACCCAAGCCGATTGCGACTAGTTTAAAAGCC
Organism: bacterium ADurb.Bin157; assembly: GCA_002070375.1. Classification (GTDB taxonomy): domain Bacteria; phylum Muiribacteriota; class Ozemobacteria; order Ozemobacterales; family Ozemobacteraceae; genus MWDD01. The sequence continues at coordinate 864 of MWDD01000075.1, forward strand.
CCGTCTGAAGACTCTGCAAAGACGTCATTTACATTTTTATTGGCTTTGACATAGTCGAATGCCGTTCTACCAATACTATCCCGATGCAATGTATTAGCGCCTCTTTCTACAAGCGTTGTTATCACTTCTGCATTCTTTGTAAAGGCAGATGCAAACATTAGAGCATTAAACCCCTTTTTATCTATGGCATTAACCTCTGCACCGCCGTCAATAAGTGTTGCAACAATTTTAGCATTTGAATTGAGCATCGCAGCAAACATCAGAGAGGTTTGCTCCTCTGCGTCTCGAATGTTCACATCGGCACCAAACTTTATAAGCACTGTTATTAGTTCAATATCTTTTGCGAAAGCGGAAGCAAGCATCAACGCAGTTCTACCGTTCTGGTCTTTGTCGTTGGCATTTGCCCCCGCTGCTAACAAAGCTTTTATGGCAGCCATAGATTGAGAATTATTAGAATTGCAAACAAGTTCACGCAAAGTGGTATTGGCCAACCCTGATTTAACAAGTAATTCTGCTTGTTCTGTTAAATTGGGGTCTACCACATTTTTTGCGGCAAGAAATGCAGAAATAACATCGGCAATCTGTGCTTCTGAAGCGACGGGTGAAATAGTTGTAGTTACATGTTCCAGCTGTTGTTGGATTAGCGAAGAAGGATTAACGGAATCAACTGTTTCAGAGATTGGGGGTGCAATCTCTGAAGGTGACGATTCCAGCGGCTTTTCCGCACGTTTAATAGGATCTTTACTAAGATCAAAAAAGTTCCCCAGCACACCCACGATCAAACATTGATCGTTAGTGCTAGATGTGTATGTACTGAAAACAACATAGTTAGTTCTTATTACGGCAGAATCCAACAACATCGAAGCAAAAGTGCTTATCATCGCCATTTTGGCTGTTTCTGCTGAATCCGCAGCCTTCATATTGTTTCCTTGTTGGATAGACCAGGTTTTGAACTCATCTTTCGTTGGATTTGTTAAAACAAGCAAAATAATAGCAAATGCCGTAAACCAATAATTTCTCATAATTGTATATCCTCTCAAGATTATCTGAGTGTTATTTTATACACCAACCTTCACGAGCTGGCAATAATCATAAACCACGCATTAAAATTTGTTCAGGATTCTTTCTGAACCATTCTTTGCTTTAGCTCCCGATCCGGCAGCAGTCTCTTTTTCTCCGGCCTGCTTGTTTGCTTTCCGGTGATTTAGACGCGGCTTCCGTTTGTGATGTGTGAATACCGGCGTGTTCCATTACCACGTCTTCGAGTTTGCTTTTGAATTTGAAGGCGCCAGTGTAATGATTTCGTAGATGGCAGGCTTCGTCTTCCAGCTGCTGGATGGTTTCAGGTGTGATGATACTAAGAGTCCCTTTGCGGACGTAAATTTCCGTTTGGTGTCGTGACCCCATTTAGCAAGCACAAAAGGGTTATGGATAGTTGGTCGTCAGTCACAGCTGATAGCCAACGAAAATCATTCAATACCTCTTATTTATGTTTGCTCGAATTCCGGGCATTTGGCTTGATTTCCAGAATCGATTAACTCGCAGTTTTGATTGACAATATACCCACCTAGCTTCAATTGGAAAAGCTTTGAATTCAATTCGTCTCTAGCTTCTTCACTTTTGGCTTTAACCCTGCAAACAGGGACAAAAGATGCGTCATCAGGTTTCGCATTAGGATATTTTTTCAATCTAATCTCACATTTTCGACACTTATTATTGTTCAAGACCAATCCTCCGTTTGATAATCTTACTGCTTTTTGGGTTTGGTGTCTTTATTCTTCTAGCTTGAAGGTTCGAAAAACACCGTTAGTTCTTCTAGTTGTGATATACCCACAGTATGGGCAGGTAATATCTTCTGATTCTCTATGCCCTGGTTGACAATTTGTTTCTGTAAGGCCAAATTCTTTATTGCATTTTTGACATTTTTCAACTTCCATAATTTGTTTCCTTAATTTTGTCTTCAAATTTTGACAAAAGCTCACCCGCTTGACAATTTTTGGGTGAAATTTTTATCCTAGTCAGGATTTTATCTAACAATCAGGCACCTGTCAAGTCTTTTATTCATCATAGTTCTAGAACTATGATGAATATTTAGTAACGCTAAATATTATGCACAGTACTAGTAAAAATAGTTTTAGTACGAAACCAAAATCATATTTTACAAGGACACTCTAGCTTGATATAATTTAGAGTGTTCTTGTAAAAAAAGAGGCAATTATGGACTATCACAAAGCAATAACAAATATGCTTGAACAACAAAGCGGCATCGTAACAACCGCTCAAGTTAGTGCTGCCAACATACCCCGGCAGTATTTAAGTAAAATGGTCAAAGAGAACCTTTTGCGCAGGGTTGACCGTGGAGTTTATGCTGTGCCGGAAGCCTGGGAAGATGAAATGTTTCTGCTGCAATATAAATACAGCAAAGGAATCTTCTCGCACGAAACCGCGCTTTACATCCATGGATTTACCGACAGAACCCCGATAAGCTTTGTAATGACCTTTCCGTATGGTTATCACACAAAATCTATTGCGAGTAAAAGTATCAGAATGAAAAAGGCAATTAAAAGCATTTATGAGCTTGGAATCGTTGAAGAGAAAACAACATTTGGCAACAAAATACGACTTTATGACCTTGAGCGAACTCTCTGCGACATTGTAAAAGGCAATAACAATTGTGATATTCAGATCGTAAACCAGGCGATGAAAAAATATGCTGCGTTCAAGGGAAAAAACATTTCCCGATTACTTCAATATGCTGAACAATTACGAGTAAAGCCTAAAATACTCGCTTACATGGAGATACTTCTGTGAAAACAAAGAACCCGATGCAGTTAAAAGCTATTATCAAAAAGAAAGCTGCTGAAAAACAAATACCAGAGCAACTGGTTTTGCAGAATTACATGCTTGAGCGTCTTCTGGAGCGAATAACTTTAACAAAATACAGAAACAATTTCGTTCTAAAAGGCGGGTTCTTGATTGGCGCAATCGTTGGGCTGGACACAAGAACGACAATGGATCTCGATGCAACTATTAAAGGCCTTGAATTAACGCATAAAAGCATAAGACTCGTTTTTGAAGAAGTTTGCCAGGTCAGATTAGATGATGATGTGACATTTGAAATCAGCGGCATCGAGGATATAAGAGAATCAGATAATTACCCCGGCATCCGTGTGGGTTTGAAGGCTAATTATCAGTCAATCAGTGTACCGCTTTTCGTGGATGTGACAACCGGCGATAAAATCACACCTGAAGCGATTGATTACAAGCTTAATCTTATGTTCGATGAGCGAAGCATACAAGTATTAGCCTATAATCTTGAAACTTTGCTGGCAGAAAAGATCGAGACGGTGATCAGCCGCAATATTGCTAACACCAGGCCAAGAGACTTCTATGACATTTACATACTGCATCAATTGCATGCAAAGAGCTTCAAACCCAACATTTTCAAAAAGGCAATAGAAGAAACAGCAACAAAACGCGGAAGTTTGGCGGCAATAAGAGATTATGAAAAAGCTATGCAAAATATTGCAGCCAATGAAAGAATGCATGGATTCTGGGAAAAATACCAGAAAGATTACGCTTATGCTGCGAATATCCGTTTCAATGATATTTGCAAACTAATTATTGATATTCTTAATGGGCTTGGCTTCTAGGAGGCCCCTGGGGGCCGGTGGGAGGGATTGCGCCATTTTATACAGTTTTTTTACAACCGTTTTGCACAGGGCCTGCGACCTGCGGAAGCCCGAAGGGCTTTCCGTGAGGTGGTAGGTGTGGAGGCGGCGAAGCTGCCGGAGCCCTGGCACCTCGACAGGACGCAGGCCGTGTGCCTTTTTAGGGCGGTAGCCGCGTTAGCGGCGTGCGGCTCATCATTACCCCTGGCAAGTTTGCATAACGTTTTGTTATGTAAAGCCGGACCTGCCGGGCTCCCGGCAGGCAGAGGCCGGAGAGGCGCAATGTAAAGGGCCAAGTCTGATAAGTAAGACTTATCAGACAGTGAGCCATGCAATTATCGTGACGGCACGAGGCCGGCGCGATAATTGCGCGAGCGGTTTGCCCGGTGCCTGGTTTTGCGCCAGCGAAACCAGGCATTACATTGCGCCTCGGAGCTAGCCAGGGGTAATGATGAGCCGTGGTCAGACGGCTTTGCCGGCTGGCCAACCGCCCGGAGTTGTTTATCACCGTTGGCGCAGCCCTGGGTGGGCGGGGGAACTAAAAGGGGCTAAGAGCGCCGGCTGCTGACCCCGGTTCCGGGATCTCAGCCGGCGCAACAGACCGGAGGCAAGCAGGCTCTGCCTGGTTGCCGATCTTTCTTCCAGCAACCGGCTCCGGGTGCGGGCTGTTTTTATTTTATGAAAGTTGTAAGCAAAAGATTGTTTGAAATAATTGTTTGGTGTAAAAACACAAGGCCCAATGTCCAGATGACCCGGGACTGAGAGCTTGATAGGCTATAAACCCTGCTTAATTAAAAAGCTTTTAAGCAGCAGAAAGATATACGGGGCATATGGGCATTGCAGCGACCTGCGGAAGCCCGTAAGGGCTTTCCGGGAGACGGCAAGTGTGAAGGCGCGGAGCTGCCGAACGCTGCCGGCTCGACAGGACGCGGGCCGGAGGTTGCAGCACCAAAAAGATAAAAATTTTAAGAGAAAGTTGTAAGAATTGGTAGAGCCTATAAAAATCAGGCTGCTGATGTGGTTTCCGATAATTCAGACGCAGCTACCTGTTGGGGTTGGGGTTTGCGTAAGCCGATATGTTCCATTACAACATCTTCCAGACGGCGTTTGAATTCGAAGAGTCCAATTACATCTTTCCGGTTATAGCGAGCAAAGGAATCAGGAGAGAGCCGTTTTCCGGCTTCTTGTGCGTATGTTTCCAAATTTTCAGGAGTGCAGGAGGCTATGAATGCTCGAGCTTTTTCTCGGTTTTCCCGTTCTTGGTCGATCTTTTTCTTTTCTCGCTGTTTTTGCATTTCAGCTTCGGCAAAAGTTTTCTGTTTAGCTTGCTCGGCTTCTTTCTTTACTTGCAGGTCTTCCATATATGCCAGACCGTAATCATTATTCAGAGCCTTAGCCAAATAAACACGGTAGTTGCTTTTTTTTCCGCTGTTAATGCCAATCTTAAGAGCATTAGAATGGTCATTTGAGTAAACAATATTACGCATGACGTAGTCAAAACCATCTCGCCGGTAAGCAATTTCAACAAGTTTCCGAATGCTGTTTTGGTTTTGAAATGGTTGAGGCACTAATTTAAAAAGTTTTAGCAAGAAATCATCCGGGGCAGAAACCTTGGTGGGTTTTTCCGGCTCGTCTTTGCTGACCGGAACAGATTGGGATTTAAAAATAAACCTTATTTTTCCTACACCTCTGCCGACTTTTATTTCTTCATAATCGAATGTTATATCTGTTTTTTCTGCAAGTTCTTTTTGAGCTACATTCAGAACTTTTGATTTAAAATGCCCATAAAGTTTGTATTGACCGTCTGTTATACCAAGCATTGTTTTGAGTTCCGAAAGTATGAATAAGCGAGATCCGATGCTTTCATATTGCTTCAAGAGTTCATAAATTCTGATAGAAAAAGAACTTTTTAGACGCAAAGCCAGTAATAGATTGATTTTTGTAAAACAGTCTTTCAATTGTAGCAAATAAGGTTTAAGACCCGGATCAAAACGCAAGGTAATAATTCCTTCACCATCGAAATATTTAGCAGCTGAAAGCCAGGACAACTGTAGAGGACCACTTGGTTCATTTATGGTAAATACCCGTCGCAACAGCCTTGAAGTCAGATTTTTAATCTCGCTATATTTGCTGTTAATGTTAGCCCCGGTAATCTCAGCAAATTCCTTCACAGAAAACGTATAGTTTTTAAAATCTTCGTCCTGATTTTTAATTTTAGCTGTCAGACTTAAAATGACTTTCTGTTCTTGGGTAGATAGCCTGTAGCTGGCTTCTATAAGAGTGTTTGACTTCACGACCATTATTTCGTTTTTCATATATCACCTCAGCAAAACTAATTGTATCATGTATCACTTCTTAAAACAAGTGATAGCAACATGGTTTTAGTGATAGTTCACATGGTTTTGGTGATAGTTCACATGGTTTTAGTGATAGTTCACATGGTTTTGGTGATAGTTCACATGGTTTTAGTGATAGTTCGCTTCGGCGACACCTGTTTTTATAATGGTTTCCGAGCGCCTAAAAGTATTAAAAGTATTAAAAGTACTAAAAACATACAAACATGGAAATTGAACTAAAAAACTTTCTGCTTTTTCGTTTCTTCTGTCTGTCTGTTTTTTTATTAAAAAGTTCACATGGTTTTGGTGATAGTTCGTAACCAAAGGTTTTTTAAGCAATAGTTTGGGATTCGATATTTTTTATTCTTATGGGGTAAATTTCATTTTTTTTTATTAAGACGGGAAAAAGTTCGTAAAATAAATTTCGATTCAAAATAGGGCATCGTATGGCCTTGAAAATCAATTTTTAGATTGAATTATTATGCAAATTAAAATCTTGATGTTGCCGGAACCCATCTGTAAAGTGTTGGTATAGAAACTCCCAAATTTTTGGCGATATCTTTCGGAAGTTCACCGGCTTTGAAAAGTTTTTTAGCTGCTTCGATTTTGCCATGTGTCATGGATCTTTTTCTGCCACCAATCCTGCCTTTTTGTCGAGCTGCGGCCAGGCCGGCGCGAGTTCGTTCAATTATCAGCTCTCGTTCCATTTGCGCGAAGCTTGCCATAACGTGAAAGAAGAAACGACCGGTTGGGGTTGATGTGTCTATTTGTTCTGTCAGGCTTTGAAAATTTATTTTTTGACTCTCAAGCTTCGTTATCAGATCAATCAAACTTTTTACCCCGCGACCCAGGCGATCTAATTTCCATATAACTAAAGTATCTCCGGGGCGAAGATGCGAAAAAGCTAAATTTAGGCCCGGTCTGTCGGTCTTATTTCCGGAGATTTTATCTGTAAATATTTTTTCACAACCGGCTTTTTCGAGGGCTGCGGTTTGTAGTGAAAGGTCCTGGTCTTGGGTTGAAATTCTTGCATAACCGATTAGCATAAAAAACCTCCGGGTTTCAAAACTCAGTTTTAGTATAATGACCCAGTTACCGGGAATCAAGAATGATTTTTGAGAATGCAGAAAGCCGATTGTTTCGTTTTCCTGATATTTGTAAATTGTTTTCTTGAAAACGAAGGTTTTTGATAAAAAGAAATATTTCGCTTATTCTTTATTTAACTGTTATTGTTGTCGATAAAGTTGGTAACCGGTTGTAAAGGAGTTGGTAGTTGTGAACAAAGAGAAAATCTCGTCTGTAGCGAAAAAGTTGGGTATTTCAACTCAAGCAGTTTACAAAAAGTTGGCAAAGATTGGTGATCAGGTTGGTAGCCATTTGATCAAAGAAAATGGGGTAACTTATCTTACGGATGAGGGCGTTGATATTCTGCGCTCGACTTTACAAGTTAGGCAGCCAGAGCCAGCTTCGCCGGTTGGTAACCTGGTTGAAACTTTGCAGAAATCTCTTGGAGACAAGCAAGCGCTTATTGATAAACAGCAGGCTTTAATTGATCAACTGGTTCGCAACCAGACGGAAGAGCGCCAGCGTTCAGATACAATCATTATGAAACTGTCCAACGATTTGGGGAATATGCGGACTTTGCTTGAAGAAAACAATAAAGCAAAAATTCTTTTAACTCAAAACTTGAAACCTACTAAACAAGTTAAGCCTTGGGAGGCACCTAAGGTTAAAGACCCGTTAGAAAATAAAACCTGGTTACAAAAAATGTGGATCAAATATTTTGAGCCATGGAAAATGAGAAATCAGGCATACTAAAATAATTTTGGAAATAGTAAACTGTTTACGGGAAACACGCAAAAAATACGTAAGACGAATAAAATTAACGTAAAATTTCGGAGACTACCGGGATTTGTTGTTTTTACCAATTACAAGTGTCTGTAGGCGGTTTGGTGTGGTTTAATTGCTGCAAGCGGAACGTTGAAAATGGGAGTGAAGAGATGGCGAAAGCTGAAACTGAACTGTTAAAGCAGGTGTTAGAAAAACTTATGTATTTGGATCCGCCGATAAAAAAGTTTCCGGTTACTCCGGAAGATGCTGCAATGGCGGTTTATTTTGTGGATCTAAAAGATGTTTGTTATATTTCGACAAAATCAGACCTGGGCCGGGAAGAAACTATGTTTGTAACGAGTAACGGCAAAACATATTACAGCAACTTGCGTCTGACAGAAATCGAGAAACGTTTGAAAGAACATCCGCATTTTATGCGATCGAGTAAGTTTTATATAATCAACTTAACAAAAATTCGCGGTTTAAAAGTATCGTCGGCGCGTGATTTGTGGTTTGAAGGGCTTAAGAAACCATTGAATAATGCGGTAACTATTACTTATTTAGCTGAATTTGAGAAAAAACTTAAATGAGCGAAGTTCTCAAAAAAACAGAAAAGTTATTGCTTGTTGAAAAGTCTGTAATGGCTAAAGACGGCTCTTTTGTGCCGATCAAAGACATTCTTTATTTGACAAGTAAACGCAGCGAGGTTTTGGCGAATCTTGCCGGAAAGAAACCGGTTGCGTTGCCGGAAAACCTGAATTATTGGGAAAGGTTTTTAAAAGGATTATTTGTTCGAACTCATCGGCAATATCTTGTTGCTCTTGACCGAATTGAAGGGACTTTTGAAAGATTCCCGGACGAGCCGGAAGAAGAAAAATTGTCCAGAGCGGAAATTCGGGCGAAGGATGATGAATGCGAGATCAGCCTGCTCGGTACCGCAAAGAGAATTCCGGTTACAGATGCTTATGGACCAAACCTTAAAAAAATTCTCGGTATTACAAAGTTTCATTATCTTGTGCCAGAAAATCCGTCTGACAGAGTTTTGCGGCTTTACGGACTAGTAGATTTTGGCTGGCGGGAACTTTACAATCTCGATAAAAACGATAAAGCAGCAGTAGAAGCTTTTAAAAGCAAATGGGATATTAAGCTGTTTGAAAAAAGGCGCATGCTTAGCTATTTCCGGCTTTATGGCGAAAATAAGATAAATACTAAGCGAGTTATAAAAAATCTTATTTATCAGATCTGGAGATGGATTCAGAAAGGGATCGAAAAGCCGAGCGACGGAAATATCAGATCTTTGTGGTATAAAATTAAAGGCGTTTTGGCCCAACATTCTAATATTCTGGGTGCTAATGACGTAGACACTTTTTACAGCACTTTGCAGGAAATGGTAGAGAAGAAAGGCTTTTTCAGATACAAAGATTTCGGTTTTATGGATATGAACGAGCCGTATCGAGGAATTGGTGCAAAGAACCCTGAAATTATTTTGGCATCTGAAAAACTCGGGCATTATCTTTTTATTAAAAAGCTGGCCGATGCTCATGGGGTTTCTTTCATTTGTTTGAAGGGCGAGCCGGCTGTTATTACGATGGAATATTTTTCTGATGATCTAAAAGAAAAATGCTGCGGAAAGCCTCTGACCGTTTTCTCTATTTCTGATATAGATCCGGCGGGCTATTCAATTGAGCGTAATTTGCTGCGGGGTCTGGGGAAAGTTCATCAAATAAATAAAGTTATAAAACTGGTTGATTTGAGCGTTTTCACAACTGAAGAGATCGGTTTTGTGCGGTTTCCGGTGGTAAGTTACGAGAAGAAAGGCGAGCAGCTTAAACCGATTGCTCCGGCGACTATAGGGCAGATTACCAAGTGTCGTGCGTGGTTTGAGGGTGAAATTAAGGATGGACGCCTTTTAAGCGAGAAAGACAAAGGCGGCGGTTGGAAAGTTGTTACTATTCATGGCATTGAGAGCGATGCCGCAGATCGCGAAATAATCAAAGATAGATTTCTGGCCGGTCTTGGCAAAGTTAGAAATAAAAAGCCTGTTGTTTGAAAAGAGTTTTGCCGTAACGGCAAAATGCTTTGCTAGCGAAAGCTTTTTCCCCTGCGGAGCCGCCCGTCGATGCCTTGCAAAAACCGACCTGTTTGGGCAAAGTCAAGGAGGGGACCCGACCGGCTTGCCGGTTGGGGTGAAGGCCTTTACTTTGTCCAAACAGGTGGTAAATAAAAACACTGACGGGCGGCGTAGCGGGAGAAAGAAGTTACAACAAAGTGTTTAAAACTTTTTCCCTGTGGTGAGCCCTGAGATTTGCATTTTTGGAAATTTAGACTTATGGGCGTAAATTTTGAGCTACTGGCGGTAAACCTTTT
>MWDD01000076.1 GCA_002070375.1 bacterium ADurb.Bin157
TACATGAGCGCTGTAGCCCGCCTCAGAAGCTCGGCGCTTTACCACCCCCAAAGCCATAAGCAACCACCCGCCATTACTTGCCCTGTTTTACCGCGCAGCATGGCTTTAAAAGACACTTTTGACAAGGTTCGGTTGTGCGCCCGTGGGTGCATTCACCTGATATACCCAAGTGGCACAGAGCAAAATCGTATTTTACCGGATCTTTTGGGGAAAATTCCCTTAGCGCATCGGTGATTTCTTTCGCCGTGTTCAGCGTATCAGTTGTCTTTTGCGTTAAACCTAAGTTTCTTGATATCTTGCTGATATGCCTGTCTAACGGAATAATCAAATCCGCGGGGTACACTTCTTTCCAAAGCCCCATATCAACCCCATCATTACGTCTGACCATCCAGCGCAAAAACATTTGCCAGCGCTTTGCGCAGCTGCCTGACGCCGGGTCAGGCAATAAATGCCGCAGGCCTCTCGGAATGGGTGACACTATTTGGGCGGCGTATTCACTTATTTTACCGTGAAGCTTTGTTAAGCCTGCAATTATATCTCTGTCAGGTAAATAACCCGACAAAAATACCGTCTCGAGACCACCCTCATTTTGAATTGTCAAGCCGATCGCGCAAGCAAATGCTTTAATTTCTTCTGAGGTGCTCAGGCGGTAAGCAGGCCATTTGTATGAATCAAAAGTGTTTCTAAAACGAGCTTTTTGTTGTATGAATAAAAGAAAATCAAAGTCACACATTTCGAGTGTGGCTTTGATTATTTTTATAAACTGCTTCGCAGAGCCATAAGAAAGCATTGCAGAAAACAACGCGACTGCTTCGATCTCTGCCTTTGAACGCTTTTTATCGTAAAAGCCCCTGGCAAATTGAACCGGGTCGTCTTTTACCCTTTTTATAGGAGGGTAAGCTCTTAAAATTTCTTCGAGAAGATCTTTTAATTCTGCTTTTGCCATCTGCTTAGCTTATTTTAATGATTATTCTACACGAGCAGAAAGTATTTCAAGCCCGTCAAGCATGGGAAGCTTGTTTTCGTCTTCTGAAACATAGCCTCTGAGGTGAAGAATTGTTCCTTTGGGATAAAGCTTCGGAAGTCTTCCGAGTTTCAATACACCGGTCGGGTCGGCGAGCAAATACATCCTGTCGCCTCTGACTCCGTACCCCTTAGCTAACACCCCCATTATGCTTACAGGCTGACCATAAAGCTGTTTGGGGTTTACAATAATCTGAAATATAGAAACCATTGTGTCGCCGGCCACTTCTTTGGTGTCCCAACTGATTACCTTAAGATAAGGCGTTTTGTCGTGTTTCGACAACATAACAGAGGCTTTTACGGTTATTGCTTTCCAATATGGGAGCATTTCGCCGGTTTCATCATCTTGAGGCATTCGGCCAACACAATAAATGCCTTGTTTCGCGGAATTGCTTATGACCCAGTCTGATCTGCTTACCGGGGGAGCGCCGGGTGCGTTCTTCCAACCTGAATAAAAGCCGCTGACAGAAACTTCTTTGCCGACAAACTTATTCGGAGCGTTTAAAATGTCGGTTATCAGAGGCTGCAAAGGTGCGGCGTCAGAAATAATCGCGATCATTGTGAACAATAATAAAACAAAAAGGAAACTAAACTTAAATATTCTCATGTTTGCTCTCCGAGATTTATGTATAAACTACTCTATCACATAGTTTATTGCCGCGCAATTGTTTCTTGCGATTAAAGACTCTTTATGTTAGATTAGGTGTCACTTAAAGAAGCAGGTAATTGATGACAACTCCCTTGTTCCCCTTACAAGACCAACTTACAGGATATTCCAGAGCATTATTTTCTACTTGGATATATCACAAACGACTTAACATATTGTTCGATGCGGGTGAGGGTGTTGCCACAAGCTTGCAAAATAAAGTTTTTGGAATCCGCAGAGTTTTTTTATCTCACGGACACGCCGATCATATTGCAGGTTTAATGAACCTGATCAACATAAGAAACCTCGGCGCAGGTGATCAAACAGCCGACTTAAAAGTTTATTACCCCGCCGAAAACCGTTTGGTCGAATTCATAATTGACTATTTGAACCGAACACAAAAGAATTTAACTTTTAACCTTGAGTGGATCCCCATCACCGAAAATGAAATCATTGAACTTACCGATCTGCGTGGCAGACTGCGTATAAAATCTTTTAAAACGAAGCATTCCGCGAAGCAACTTAGCCTCGGATACAATGTAATCGAAACGAGGCGCCGCCTTAAACCGCAATATGCAGACCTCTCGCAGCAAGAAATAAACAAATTGATTTATTCGCTCGGCAGAGATGAAATCGCGGAAAATTTTGACAAAATCATTTTTACATATGGCGGAGATTCCCGGCCGATAGAGCCTGAAAACGTTAAGGAAAGCTTGTTCTTGTGTCATGAGTGCACATACATTACTTATGAAGACGACGAAAGAGATTTCAGACAGCACTCCTTTTTGAAAGAAGTTTTAGAAACAGCTAAGAACGCGAAGGTTGCGAATCTTTTGCTAATGCACACTTCTCTCAGATATAATTTAGATGAATGGCTCAGAGCAATACATAAAGAAGTTGAGAGAGTAAAGCCGGATTGTAAGGTTATACTTTTGTTTAACGACAATTTTTATGATACCGAGGACACCTCATTTCGGCGCCGCAGAGCGGCAAAATATGAACAAAATTCCTCTGATTAAATGATGTACAAAGGAACGGAATCATGAACGAAAAAGGCAAAATACTTGTAATTGATGATGAATACAGCATAAGATGGTCGTTTGAACGTGCCCTGCAAAAAGTCGGTTATGAATATGCGCTAGCCGAGAACGGTTTAAAAGGCTTGGCTTTATATTCTTCTTTTAAACCCGATATAGTGCTTGTAGACATCAGAATGCCCGAAATGGACGGGCTTCAAGTATTGGAGAAAATACGAAGTAATGACCCTGACGCTCTGGTTATTGTAATGACGGCTTACACCGACATGGAAACAACTATCAGCGCCATGAAGTTAGGAGCTTACGATTTTTTAAGCAAGCCGTTCAACATAGATGAATGTTTGTTGCTAATTTCGCGTGGTTTAAGCGCTCATCGAAACACGAAAAAGCCCGAGATAGGGGTTATGGCGCCAAAGTCAAGCGCGTTAAAAGGTAATAGCCCGGCCATGCAAGAAGTATACAAAACTATCGGCAAAGTATCGGGCGAAGACGTAACAGTCTTGGTAACGGGCGAATCGGGGTGCGGCAAAGAATTAGTCGCGCAGGCGATTCACTACAATTCAAAACGCTCGCACAAGCCTTTTTGGGCTATCAACTGCACTGCAATCAACGAAAGTTTGATGGAGTCGGAGCTGTTTGGTTTTGAAAAGGGCGCCTTTACCGGGGCGGTGGCTTCTAAATGCGGCATGTTCGAATTGGCTCAGGGCGGCACTATCTTCTTAGATGAAATCGGCGATATGAACCTTGAAATGCAGGCAAAATTGCTTCGTGTGTTAGAAGAGCGCGAAATAGTAAGGGTGGGGGGAAACCGCAGAATCAAGGTCGACATCAGAATAATCGCGGCCACAAATAAAAACTTGCGCAAGCTTATTTCCGAAGGACTCTTCAGAGAAGACCTTTTTCACAGAATTAAAGTTATAGAAATCAGACTGCCATCATTAAGAGAACGAGTAGAAGATATTCCGTTGCTGGCAACTTATTTTTGTTCTTTACTGGCCTCGCAGCGCACAGGCACCCCAAAAAGCTTAGACGACGAAACCATAAGCGTCTTGCTCTCGTATAAGTGGCCCGGCAACGTCAGAGAATTAAGAAACGCCATAGAACAATCATACACAATGAGCCGAGGGACGGTTATACTGCCCGAGCACTTGCCGCCCGAAGTTACCGCGCAACCCGAAAACCAACCGGAACAAACTGCATCGGGGGCAACGCAGTCGGACACCCCCAAAAAAGACTCGTCGCTTCTTGTTGTCGATAATTTCGCGGCTAATGAAATAGCTCAGATCCCGCCCGAAGACAGAATTAGGGTTTTGGTCGAAGAGCTTTTAAAAATCGGCCCCGAAACGGGAGTATTCTCTTATGTTTTAGAAAAGTTCGAAAAAGAAATTATCAGGCAAAGCCTTGAGAAAACAAACAATAATCAGGTGCAGAGCGCAAATCATTTGGGAATAACAAGAAACACACTCAGAACAAAAATCGAAAAATACGATCTATAAATATGACAAGATTAAACTTTAATATCACAACAAAATCAAAAAAATCAAGCGCAAGAGCGGCATCTTTCAAAACCCTTCACAGCGAAGTTAAAACACCGGTTTTTATGCCGGTAGGCACCCGCGCAACCGTTAAGGGGCAAACAATAGAAACCCTCGAGGAAAACGGCGCGCAGGTTTTATTGGCAAACACTTATCATTTGCTTTTAAGACCGGGCCCCGAAGTATTCAAAAAGTTCGGCGGAATTCATAATTTCATGAATTGGAAAGGCTCAGTCTTAACCGACTCGGGCGGCTTTCAAATTTTTTCACTGCACAATTCGAGGGAAATGAACGAAGAAGGCGCTTATTTTAAAAGTTACATTGACGGGCAAAGCTTCATGCTTACCCCCGAACTTAGCATAGAAACTCAAAAGGCCATTGGCAGCGACATCATGATGGTGTTAGACCATTGTATTCCTTCAACCGCCGGTTATGACGAAGCTAAACAGGCGATGGAACTTACTCACAGATGGGCAATAAGGTCTCTTAACGCGCGAAAAGACTCGCCGCAATCTATGTTTGGCATTGTTCAAGGCGCTTGTCATCATGATTTGAGAAGGGAAAGTGCCTCGTTTCTGCGCAATCAGCCGTTTGACGGATTTGCTATCGGTGGTTTGGCGGTTGGCGAACCCCGAGAAAAATGCTGGGAATTCACGCATTGCGCGGCTCAAGAGCTGCCTGAGAACTTGCCGAGATATTTAATGGGGGTAGGGACCCCGATAGATTTGCTGGAATCGGTGAACTCGGGAGTGGACATGTTCGACTGCATTATGCCTTCGCAATTAGGGCACCGCGGTACAGTATTCGCATCTGAAGGCAAACTTCAGCTAAGAAGAACGGCCTATAAATTTGATGATTCCAAATTAGACCCAAAGTGCGACTGTTACACCTGCAGAAGCTATTCAAAAGCCTATTTGCACCATTTGATCAAGTCGGGCGAGCCTTTGGGCTGGTTTTTGCTTACAACACATAATTTAGCTTTTTATCATAAACTTATGCGTGACATGCGCGAACAAATAATTAATGGAACTTTTGAAGAGTTTTATAAATATAAAAGAGAAGAACTGCTGCGCGGAGAAGACGAAAAGATTCCGGAACAGCCAAAAAGGTCGAACTTTATTCCAAAAAAGAGCTCGGTGTTAGGCGACTATTCGGTAGTAGAAAACAAAAGCGGGCACCCATGCATTAAACAAAACAGCTCGGGTGAAATTATGCATTCGGTTAATAACCCTGCCGAAGAAGCTGATCTGTTATACATAAAACAGTCAAAGCTATATGAACAAATTATCGATATTACAAGCGAAAAGCCTCTGACCATATGGGACGTAGGCTTAGGAGCCGGCACCAATGCCATGGCTGCCATATCTTGCTTTGAAAAGGCTTTTATAGAAGCGAAAGGCGCAGTTAGGCCGGTACACATTGTATCTTTTGAGATAGATTTAGACCCGATCAAATTGGCCTCAACTCACAATAAATATTTTGTCCATTTAAGACATTCGGCTCCGTTTAAATTGCTTCAAAATAATATTTGGGAGCATGAATCCGAGTTACTAAAGTGGACGCTGTGCGAAGGGGATTTCATCGAAAAATTGCACGAGCAACCCATTCCTGATATTATTTTCTACGACCCTTTTTCGCCTAAAACCGATGGAGCAATGTGGACATTTTCAACTTTTAAAAAGATACATGAATATTGCGCCAAGTCGAATACTTCGCTTTACACTTACTCAAATTCGACGGCAGTAAGAGCCACTTTGTTAACCGGCGGATTTTTTGTCGGCTATGGTGTCGGCACAGGTCCGAAAACCGAGACAACCGTCGCTTTTACAAATTTTGAAACGGCAAAAAGGGCACCGAACAAACTGCTTGGCGCAGAATGGCAGGCACGTTGGCAAAGAAGCGGTTCGCCTTTTCCCTTATCTTTAAATGAAAAAGAAAAAACTTTTTTTACTCAAGCTATTGAAAATCACCCGCAACTTAAAATATAATTTAAAGAAAGTTGTAAAATATAAGGGGGATGAATGAAGTTTTTTTTGAAGATATTTTTTATTGGTCTGTTTTTTCTGACTAATTCTATTGCAGACGCTAAGTTTTGCATAGGTTGTGGGCATGAGCTCTCCGATAACGCCAATTTTTGCACGAGGTGCATGGCACCGCAGCCCAAAATGACAAAATTGCCGGCAGTAAATCGACCAAAATTTGACATGCGTGAGCATATTTTAGAAATGTTTGAGTTTGTGGACGACTTTGAAGGTTCTTTTCACGATGTTCAATATTTGAACATTCTTGGCAAAATGCCCGAGATACGCACAAAATTTCAGAATGCAACGCTTAAATATCGCCAAATTGAAAATGATTTAGACGAGGAATTAAAGATTTTAGCAAATTTGTATGCGACAAAATATCAGCTTCTCGAAGGGATTAACGGGGTTATGAAAAACCTTCGCTTAGACAGCGGTTATAAAGACGCGGTTTTAAAGGCGAGTATGGTGGCTATAGGGTTGCGCAACAAAATTATCGACGAGTTCAGAAAACCGGTAAGCTTCAATTATGATGAATTAAACGAGTTAAAAAAGCGCGTTGTAAATATTTCGCACCGCACAAACAAATATGAAGTAACTTCAAAATATCTTACAATCGGCGACGAAAAAGCTGTAAAAGGCGATTCTGTGATGGTATTGGGCATAACCAAAGGCAAAGCTCACGTTTTGCTTATGGCACCGACTCTTAACTATAAGGCGGTCGACGGAATCGTTAAGCTGAATGAGCTCGAAAAAAGAACCAACTGGAAAAAGGAATACGAGTTCTATTTTATTGATTAATTTAATCGTAGGGGTAGCGCTTTTTGTTTTAAATGAATATAATATAAGAAATAATCTACGAAAAGGCAGGGTTTTATGTTAGGAACATTTAAAGTAATTAGTCTTGCGGCTGCCTTAGCTGTTTTATCATGCGGCGTGTCTTACGCACAAGAGATAGATTTAACGCAGTTTTTTGCAAAATCAACTCTTCATTTGGCAGACACAGAACGAATAAGCGCGAATCAAGAGCGTGTTCTTGAGGGCGGGCCCAGAGCTTTTGCCGACGTTAAACCGGCCGAAGTGGGCGACAAGCTTGTTTTTAACACCTTCAATCTTCAGACGAATTCACAAGAAAAAACAACTGCCGTTCTTAAAAGTATAGGTAAGCATTGTTATGTTTACCTTCAAGAAGGCAAAACTGTTGACTCGAAAACAATCAACAAAATAGTATCTGAATTCGACAACAAAATTTATCCCGAAACAAGATCTATGTTCGGCTCAGAATGGTCGCCCGGCATTGATGACGACAAAAGAATTTTCTTGTTTTTACTCGACATTCAAGACGGATATAACCCCTCAGCCGGGCAGCGCGGTTTTGTAGCCGGGTATTTTAATGCAGGCGACTGTTATACCAAGAAAAAACAGCCAAGCAGCAATGAACGCGAAATGCTGTATATTGATATTTACCCAAGCGAACCCGGCACTGAAAAATTCTTAAGCACCATAGCTCATGAGTTTCAGCACATGATTCATTGGAATAACGACCCCAAAGAATTTACCTGGGTTAACGAAAGCTTGAGCCAGTTAGCGCCTTATCTTTGCGGTTATGGTCACCCCACTCAGGTTAACGCCTTTTTACAAAACCCCGACAACAATTTGGTCGCTTGGTCTGACGAAAGCATGATCGCGAATTATGGCCAGGTTTATATGTGGGCTCAGTATATTTCGACAAAAATAGCAAGCACAGATGCTCGCAGACGCGAATTCATAAGAAAAATGGTCGCACAAAAATCTCAGGGTTTCTCAGGACTTAACTTAGCCATAAAGAAACAAGAAATAAAAAACAACGCAAGAAATATCTTCAGATCATTTAACATTGCAAATTATTTAAATGACCCAAGAGTTGATTCAGGTATTTACAGCTATGATAACGATTTATCAAGGTTTTTGCTCAAACCGCAACTGAGAATTGACGCATCTCCGTTTAAGGTCAGTGACAGCGTTAAATGCTGGTCGAGTAAAGCTGTTCAAGTTAACGTAGATTCAATGAGAGGCAAGAAAATTAACGTAGCGTTTGCCGGTCAAACAATCAGGGCCGCTGAATACTCTAATAAGTTAGATGTTGCTCTTATTCATTATTCTTCTTCACGAAAAGAAGTTCCGACCGTTAAATGGCTTAAAGTAAAAGAGAACAAGTTAAGCGAAAACATTGTAATTCCTGCCGAATACGACAGAATGATTGCTGTAATATTAAATATGGGGCCCGAGCAAATGAAGGCCGAGCAAGCTTACGCCAAAAATGTCGGTGCCGCTAACTTCACACTGGCATTCAGACCTATTGGCGGCACATCAACCGCAAGAGTAGCTTCGGCAAATACTTCTTCACGAAACGCCTCAACAAACAGAACCGTTTCAAAAAGCATAATCGAAGAAATTTCCGCAAGTATGCAAGAAGCGGAAAAAGCTGAAACGCTCTTTGTAAACGCCCCCGACGAAAACGTGAAGTCTTCGGCTGCAATACAATACGATTTAGCACAACAAAAACTTTCTTACCTCGAAAAGAAGCTTTTAGCTTCCCTAAAAATAACTTTAACAACAGACGAAGGTTCATTCATACTTGACTTCGTTTTGGCTCTCGCCGAAAAGCCCGAATCCGAAAAGGGAAAATATGCGAACTTAATAGCCGGAATCAAAGCGGTTTTAATATTTGAGCAATCACAAGGAAACGCCAAAGCAGGCCAGATTCTCGAAAAGTTTAATTCAAATTAGGGTTTACAGTTTTATAATTAATTCGTATAATCAAATAAATTACTTCGGAGGCTAATAATGAAAATAAAGTATCTGTCTTTAGCAGCGGCTGTTGCTATGACTTTTGGCCTATGCGCCACACCATCCTTTGCTGCTGACAAAATCAATGTCTTAGTTATTGATTCAGGCAGCGACTTCACACATGCCGCACTCAACCCGGTTGCTAACGCAAATAAAGCTGAGCAAAAAGGGCAAAATGGGGTAGACGATGACAAAAACGGCTATATAGACGACGTATATGGCTGGAACTTCGTAGAAAACAATAACACACTTGTAAACCTTAAAGACACGCCTCCGCAGTATGACACAGTTTTAAAACTCATGGAATACCTCGGAAGACTTCAAGCCTACGGTAAAGAATCATTCAGCGCCGAAGAATGGAGCTGGCTTGTAAAAAATTACAATAATCCTAAGCTGCAAGCTTGGGTAGGCTTCGTTGGCGGTTGGGCTCACGGAACCCACTGCGCAGGCATTATAGCGCTCAAAAACGACGCAGTTGCCATGAATGCAATTCGCCACATACAAACCGGCACTTCACCGGCCGAAGAAGCAAAAGAAGCTCTTAACTCAATCAAACACATGATGGCCCACAGAAGCCGCAGATCTGCAAAAGTTTCTATGGCTGACCTCGAACAATACTTCTCTCAGCTTGGGCAGCAATACGCAGCGCAAGTTAAAGAAAAAGCTTCTTATATTGCTTCACTCAACCCAAGGCTTATCAACTGCTCCTTCGGAACCGAAAACAGCGGTTTATTGAAAATGATGAAAGGTAATATGGAACAATGGGGCTTCAGTAATCCAACTGACGAGCAAGTTCAAGAAGTTGTGAACCTCTTCGTAACAAAAGCCTTTTTACCCAGAGACAAAGCATTGTTCAGCGGCTGCAAAGATGCGTTGATTTTCATTGCGGCAGGTAACAGCTCTGAAAATCTTGATGGCTTTGTAACTTCACCGAACAATGTTCCGATGACCAATAAAATTGTAGTTGGCGCAACCGATGAAGACCAAAAAATCGCCGCATTCTCTTGCTACGGCGTTAAAACTGTTGACGTTGCGGTTCCCGGCGTAAACATATACGCAACATACCCAAATCAAAAAATGGGCTATATGTCCGGCACTTCAATGGCTTGCCCAAACGCTCTTAGATATGCTTCTATGGTTCTTGAAGCTAACCCGAACTTAAAGCCGGTCGAACTCAAAAAGATCCTCATGAGCACCGTAGACAAAAAAGAATGGCTCAAAGATAAAGTCAAAAGCGGCGGCGTTATAAACGTAACCAGAGCAATCGAAGCTGCAAAAGCCGTTAAAAGCGGAAAAACAGTAGCCGAAGCTTGCAAATTAGCGAGAAAAACCGTTTCTGACAAAGTCAGCAGACCCGCCAAACGCACCAGACCCGATCTCAAAGATCCGGTCGTTAAGAAAATGTATTTCTCCAACGTCTACTAATCTGATAACAAAAGCGGCATAGTCAAAACACCGACTATGCCGCTTTTTTTTCGGCAAACACAAACAGCACTTACCGCAACACCTTTTGAACTACGAACCACTTAATGGCAGCTATCAGCAGCTTTCGAGCTACAAACCACTCAACGGCAGCTATCAGCAGCTTTTGAGCTACGAACCACTTAATGGCAGCTATCAGCAGCTTTCGAGCTACGAACCACTTAATGGCAGCTATCAGCAGCTTTCGAGCTACGAACCACTTAATGGCAACTATCAGAAGCTTTCGAGCTACTAACCACTTAATGGCAGCTATCAGCAGCTTTCGAGCTACGAACCACTTAATGGCAGCTATCAGCAAATATTATGTAAGCCAAAAACTTTGTTTTTGGTTTACATAATATTTATTATCGGACTACGGGGCTTTATTTTCACTTTTGCCTATTTTGCTCTTGACTCTAATTTAAATCATAAGTATCATACAAAAATGAATTTACTC
>MWDD01000077.1 GCA_002070375.1 bacterium ADurb.Bin157
ATACCTGATTCGTTAGTTGCAATTCGCACAGGCCGGGGATGGAACCCGTTGGTTTCATATACAAGGTTTCCGAACGCTTTGCAGGGCGGCTTAACAGCCACAAACTCACACAACGACAATTTCTTTATGATTAACATCGGAAACGGCTGCGAGGCTATGTTTTTAAGAGACAAACCGGCTTCGCTAAACATTCGAAAAAATACATCATATCAAATTGACGTAGCAATTGCAGATAACGAAAATCCGACTCAAGTATTTGAAAACTTGAATCGGATGCTTAGCTAAATGATAGTATAAAAACTACTATTACGAATTATCGCGAACTTTGTCGTGTCCTTCAACAAAACCTCGTCCGTCCGGTTTTACCGTCAATACGGCGCAGGGAGCTTTTCGTGCTATTTCGTAAGTGGTTCCGCCTAACCAAGAATTGATGAAACCGGTTTTACCGTGGGCGCCCATTACAATAAGATTTATTTCGTATTCTTTGGCGTATTCGATTATAGCTTCATAAACAAGACCGCCGCGCACTTGTTTAATAAAATCGATATCTCTGAACTTATCGGGAACAAAGTTGGAAAGTTGCTTTAAAGCCTGGTCTTTCCAGCGCTGTACAGTATTAAGAGGGTCGCCGCCGATTCCTGCCGTCATTACTTCTTCTTCAACAACGTTCAAAAGATGAATTTGAGCATCATATTCATTGGCAAGACTTGCAGCATAAGCAATAGCAAGTTCAGAGTTAGCCGAAAAATCAACAGGCACAAGAATCTTTTTTAGTTTAAGCATGAAAGAACCTTCCCATTAGTATTATATCTTATATTACAATCCATATAGTCACAGGTCAATTTTAATTTGCTTTTATTTTTTTACCCAGAACGGAGTTTTTCCTTCTGTTAAAAATGTCGGGTTAAGGCCGGTTTTTGAGGCAATCATTACCCTTGAAGCGCTCTCGTAGGCCATAAATTCGTTATCGGGCGACAATGTAGGGAACAAACCGTGAATGGCAGGTCTGTAAATATCAGGAGTTTCTACGGCCATGTATTCCATTTCGTAGTCGCCGTATCTGTCGGTTGTATAAAGAATAGTTTTGCTGTCATTGCAAAATATCGGAAAGGACTCGTTGACTTTTTTTGTATCTGTAAGCCTTTTTATTCCTTGCGCAAGAGTTGAAATAAGGTATAAATCGGTAGTTCCGTCATCTGTAAAGGCGCTTGCTATTATCCATTCAGAGTCGGGCGACCATTTTGCAGAAATAACTTTAAGGTTTTGAGAAATCTGAACAGATCTTTTTCTTGCAATATTATATATGTACAATTCACCTTTTCCGTCGGTGGTTGAGTACAGCAAAGATTTACCGTCGGGTGAAAAGTCTTCTAATGTTGCGCCTATTAAAACTCTTTTAACTCTTTTGCGAGTCATGAGATAAATTTCTGATTCAAGAGAAGGTGTTTTATTTGTAAAACCTATCCAGCCGCTTTTTTCGTTATAAATAGGGAAACTCAAATTATTAAAAGCCGGTGTAAGCCTCTCTTTATTTGTGCCGTCTGCATTTATTGAAGCCAGAAATGATTTATCGGCAGAGGGGGCATCGATAAAATAAATTTTTCCTTTGGGTTTTTCTTGTGCGTTAGCAGCGAAACCTGAAAAAATAATTAAAGCCGTCATCAAAACAGTTAATAGTCTTTTCTGCATCTGATACACCTTTCATAATTGTGTTGCACACTTATTCAAATAAAACCGGTTGAAGGAAAACCTTCAACCGGAAGTATAAACCATTTAGAACAACTTATTCAACAAATTTCAAACTTTAAAAATAGCAGCAACTTCTTTGTATGCATCAACATCTTTTTGAAGTTTTTTATTGTCTGATTCTATGTCTTTAAGCTGTTTTACGACATTCTGCAACTCTTTTGCTTTAGATGGGTCGTATCCGATTTCTTCTTTTTGTTTTGCAAGGCTTTCGGCAAGTTTTTTGTTTTCTTCGATTTTTTTAGCACTGTCGTCAGCCTTAGTTTTTGCTATAGCAATAGCCTCTTGCAGAGAATCCCAGGTCTTTTTTAGGGCAGCTTTGTTTGATTCTACATTTTTACCCGCAGAATTAATACTGCCGCCGAACCAACCGGTATCATTTTTGTCAACCTTCTTAACATATGTTTCCTGAGAAGATTTGAGGGTTTTTTCGAGATCTATCAAGTTAGTGTAGCCATTAAGAATGTAAGCGTATTTGTTTTGTTCTTTCCAAGACAAAAGCTTACTCAAAGAAGTAATTGCCTTGTTGTAATCTCTGAATTTAACGTCTCTTATGTCGGGTGCGCCGATTTCTTTCATTGCATCGGCATAGAGCTTGTCTGCTCCGACTTTTGTTTCTTCTACGGCTTTCTTAACTTCTGTTTCGGTTGCGGTTTTCGTAGCTGTTTCTACGGAAGTTTGGGTTTTTGTGGTTCTTCCCATGGCTTCATCGTAAGATTTTTGTTTTGAATCAGAATCATTCTTAGCTAATTCTTCGTCTGAAATCTCTTTGGGTTCTTCTTTTTTAGGTTCTTCTTTTTTAGGCTCTTCTTTTTTAACTTCCGGTGTTTTGGCTTTTTCAGCTTCTTTTTTGTCTTTATTGATGTCAATCACATCTTTTACTGTCATTACGAGAAGTTCAAGATTTGTAAGAGGTCTGTTGCGTTTGTTAACAAGAGTAACTTTGCCGAGTCTTACATCGTAGCTCCAGCCTTCGGGCGGATTCATTGCCATCCATTCTTCTTCGGTCATATAACCCTTGTCGATAAGGTCTCTTACCGTTTTTTCGGTTAAATCGGTGATTTTGTAACCGTCGGCTTTAATATCTTTATTTATTTTGTCGAGAGCGTCGTTGAGTTTTTTAAGCTTTTGAAGAGTAGTCATGGGCTTAACTTGGGCGACTTCATCGACGTTTGTGCCGGTCTCGGCTTCAACTACAACGTCTTGTGCGCCTTTATCATCTTTTGGCTCTTCTTTTACTTCTTCTTTGGGTTCTTCTTTGGGCTCGGGCTTAGCCTTATCTTTTGGCGGTATTTCAAGCTTCCAACCGGGATGAATTAAGCCGGGCTTACTTACCAAAGAGGGGTATTTATCTTTGTTTGCTTCCACAATTTCGGGGTAACGGCTACCGTCTCCGAGATATTTTTCGGCAAGCGCCCAAAGGTTATCGTTGCTTGCGATAGTATAAGAAATGGGTTCATACTCAGGTGCCGGCGCAGAAGCAACGGGAGCTTCTTCTTCAATAACCTCAGCCGATGAAGTAGTAACAGTCACTTCAACTTCTTCAGAGGACACCGGAATAGAAACCGCAGGCTGCTCGATTTCTGTCGAAACATTGAACAAACCTGACGAATCATTTGCATAAGATGCCGGCGCTGCCAACAACAAACCAATGAAAATAAATACAAATAAACCAGTTTTTTTCATAAGGCTAACCTCCGAGTAGTTATACGCTTTCTTGTGATTATACACTATTTTTTTATGTACAGTAACCTCAAAATAATTATTTTTTTTACTACACAACCGCTTATTTTTACGTATACTTAATATAGAATACTTATTTAAAAACTGAAAGTTTAACAATATACAGGTAAAAAAATGAACATCAGAAACATCTTCAAGATTATGGCGGTATCTTTGATACTGTTATTGATAAGCACAACTAACGTCAGCGCGCAGTCCAGCTACCTAGAAACGGTATATTCGGCTTATTCCTCACAAAATGCCTCTGAGGCAGAAGAGCTCGAAGCCATAAAAGATGCGATTTATTCAGGTTATGGAATACGAGTTATAGATGATTCGAACTACGCGCTCTGGAAAAAGGACGAGCTGCAAACAATCCAAGAGTTGCTCGAAACGATGCCTAAAAGCTTTACGTCGTACACAAAGGCCATTGTTTTAGAGCCCACATCTTTGCAATACGAAATCAAATATAACGGGTTTGGCAACGAAGAAGGAACAATATATGTGGGCGGCGGGGCAAGAAACCCGTCACCGCTTTATTTAAGGCGCTTTCAAGCTCTTTATGAAGGCGGTTTTCCAACCTCGGACTGGCTGAAAAATCGCTTTAAAAGTATGCTCGTAAGGGGCATGACATACCCATTTATACAAGAACACCAAGACCTGATGGGGGCTTACGGCAACATTGTTACCCTCGCAAGAGTCGGGGGTGAAAAATTTTATACAAAGCTTTTCAGCCCGGGCGCAGAAAGCAATATGGTGGTAGGGCCTTCAAAAACACACAACTGGATAGACTTAGCGTTTGCGGTTGACCAATATTGTACAAATTCGGCGAATCTTAAATCACTTAACGAGACAAGATACGATTTTGTTAAAACCTACGTAATGAACGGAGAATCTGTAAGAGGGTGGCAAAACACACAGCTGATAACAACAGATACCGCCAACCTCGAATATGATGGTGACGATGACCCCGGCGACAACGACAACCCGGGCGATAACGATAATCCCGGTGACAACGACAATCCGGGGGGCGATACCGAACCGATTGAAGACAGACCGGCACCCGAAATACCCGATGGCGACTACTTGCCTTTGGTAACAGACGTTGACACAGGAACAGCCACTGTAAGTATCCCGGCCGAACAAAAAACAATGCCTGACGGAATGAAAACAGCAATAATTGAGCTATTTTCAAGACTTCCCAAATATTTTTCCACTTGCACACAAGCAATCGCTTACGTGCCTTCGACTGACACAGAAGTGGCTTTTTCGAGTGAGAGCTATATATTTGTAACTCAAAATTCTTGGTTTATGCCCTCTTTCAGCGACCTAACCGAAAGCATGCAAAAAGAAAGATTTAAACAATATTTGTTGCGGGAAATGACATCAAGATTCATATATTACCACGGTTCAACAATCAACCGCTGGAAAGAAGAGTTTGACCCGGCCATGTCGAATTTTGACGCATTAACAGACCTGCAACAAGCTGTAATAGCTTATTATCACGCGCCTAATTACTTCAAAAACTTAAACCCCGACCGATACTCTTTCATCAGAAACTATCTGATGAAAGGTATCGAATACTGAGGTAAAACTTTAAGTTACTTCTTTTTGCTACGTTTTTTGCGGGCGAGGTTTTCGGGTTCAATCGCTATTTTTCCGCTATGCAAGCCTGCAACGCCGTCAATTTCTTTGTTCAGTCTGCAATCTTCGCATTCGCAAGTGTTTTTGTATCCGTGCGGTTCGTCATAACAGGTTATAACGCCCTCAAAATTACGAAGAATAGTCTTTTCAAAGCCGCTTGAAATAAGGTAATTTGGCATTACCGGTATTTTTCCGCCGCCGCCGGGCGCATCGACAACAAATGTCGGAACACAAAGACCGCTGGTATGACCGCGCAAGGCTTCGATTATTTCAATTCCCTTAGCCACAGGTGTTCTGAAATGAGACAAGCCGTAAGAAAGATCACACTGATAAATGTAATAGGGTCTGACCCTTATTTTCACCAAAGCGTGAACCAGCCTTTTCATTACATGCACACAATCGTTTACTCCGGCTAACAACACCGACTGATTCCCTAACGGGATTCCCGCATAACTCAAAAGTTCACAAGCTTTTGCGGCTTCTTTGGTTATTTCGTTGGGGTGATTATAGTGGGTGTTAAGCCAAATTGTGTGATACTTTTTGAGCATTTCGCAAAGTTCGGGAGTAATACGCTGAGGCATTACCACCGGGGTTCTGGAACCTATTCTGATTATTTCGATATGAGGAATCGCACGCAATTTTTGCAAAATCTTTTCAAGCTTTGAGTCAGAAAGCAACAAGGGGTCGCCGCCCGACACTACCACGTCTCTGATTTGCGCATTTGCCGCTATATATTCAATAGCTCTGTCGATATTTGCCGCCGGCATTTCTCCGTCTTTTTGCCCTGCAAATCTGCGGCGGGTGCAGTGTCGGCAATACATTGAGCACTGGTCGGTCACAAGCAAGAGTACTCTGTCGGGGTAACGATGGGTCAGACCCGGCACAGGAGCATCGCCGTCTTCGTGCAGCGGGTCTTCTAAGTCGGCCGGAGATCTGTACAGTTCGGCGGCAGTCGGAATAGCTTGTTTTCTTATGGGGTCGTTGGGGTTATTCAAATCAATCAACGAAAGATAATAAGGAGTAATTGCCATTCTCAAAGTTCCGAGACAGTCTTTAACTCCCTGTTCTTCTTCTTTTGTGAGTTTGACGTATTTTTTTAAATCTTCAAGTGTTTCAACCCTATTTCTCACCTGCCATTTCCAATCGTTCCACTCATTGTCGGAAACGTCTTTGAAAAGGCCGTTAGCTCTGGATTCAATCATTTCAATTACTCCTGTTCTTTCGTTTTATGTTGAATTTATACGTATTTTTCGTCAAAAAGCCTTCTGAGCTTGTCGTTTTCTCTCAATACATTGAGTGTAATTTCGGCATGATCTTTTGCGTAACCGTTTCCAACGATCATTGTAACGTCTTTACCGATACCTTCTGCGCCCAACGCTGCTTTTGTAAAGCTGGTTGCCATAGAGAAGAAATAAACTATACCGTTTTCTCTCACAGGCAAAATAGCCGACATTTCACAACTCTCAACATTTACACAAGAAATCGAAACATCGTATTCCTTGCCGTCATTTGCTTTTAAAGCCTCTTCGAGCACGGCAACCGGTGCCGTTGCAGAGGCCACAACAACTTTATTGAAAACGCCCAGTTCCATCAAACCTGCTACTTGAGCCGGGTTTCTGACAACGCCCACAACATTGCCGGTCGGTCCGACAGCTTTCATTGCTTCGTAGCCGCACAATACGCCTGATTTGCCGTTCGCGCCCAAAACCAACACTGAATCGCCTTTTTTGGGAAGCTTACGTGCCTGGGCCGGTGCCCCTGCCACGTCAAGTGCTGCCAAAGCAAGTGCTTCACTCATATCATCGGGAAGCTTCGCATAAATACCGCTTTCAAATAAAACGGCCTGACCTTCGATATCAACACGGTCGATATCCATGTGAATTTCTTTGATTTTGTTGATCTTTAAGGGAGTAAGCGATAAAGAAACAAGAGAAGCTATTTTGTCGCCTACTTTAAGGCCGCATGTGTTGACCAAATCTTCGCCGATATAAGCCACTTTGCCTATGAACATGCCGCCCGAACCGGTAACCGGGTTCTGCTGCTTGCCTCTCTCGGCAACTATGCCCATAATCATTTCGCCGATTTTTTTTGGGTCTTTGTCGCAAGCTTCTTCAATTTGAGTAAATGATGCCGAGTCGATGTTTAAAGAAATAACATCGCAAATTATTTCATTTGAATAACGCTTTGTCATGTCGTTGTCAATTTTATATGCAGCCTGTGTTAAAACGCCCTTGGGCTCAATCACACGATGGGTCCCGTATTTATTACCTTTTAATGCCATATAATCAGAATCTCCTTAATTTTTTAAATCCGCTTAAAACTTATTTTGCCGGCAAACCGAGTATTTCTCGTGCCTCAGCGGGGGTAGCAATTTTTCTTCCGAATTCACCGGCTAATCTTACGGTTTTTTCTACAAGCTCGCCGTTAGATTTGGCCAAAACGCCTTTAGACAGATAAATATTGTCTTCAAAACCAACTCTGACGTGACCGCCCATTATTATCGATGCCACGGCCATTTCAAACTGGGCTCTGCCAACCCCGGCAACAGTATAAGTGCTGCCTGCAGGAATGCTTCCGGCCATAAACACCACATCGCGCAAAGAAGCGCCGATTCCGCCGTTAACGCCCATAACAAAATCAAAGTGCATGGGAGCCTTAATATAACCCTTTTTGCACAAACGAATTGCCATGTCGATCATACCTTTGTCGAACACCTCAACTTCGGGTTTAATGCCTAATTCGATCATTTTTTTGCCAAACTCGATAATGGTGTTTTCTGTGTTTACAAAAATATCGTCGCCGCCAAAATTGCAGGTTCCGCAATCAAGAGTCGCCATTTCGGGGTGCAAATATATCGGCTGCAAGCGTTCTTCGTTGCTCATGCCAACAGCACCGCCGGTTGAAGGCTGAATTATAACATCGGGGCATTTTGCCTTTATGGCATCAAAAGCCGCTGCAAACCGCTCTTTGCTTTGAGTCGGAGTGCCATCGTCTTCGCGAACATGAAGATGAATAATGGCAGCACCGGCCTTAGCGGCTGATTCAGCCTCTTTGGCTATTTCCTCCAAAGTATAAGGAATGGCGGGATTATGCTCTTTTGTTACCTCAGCTCCGCAAATTGCGGCAGTTATGATAAGTTTTTCCATTTTTAAAACTTCCTTCCCTTCAATGTTATTTTGAAACAGTCTATCACAAGACATCAGTTAGTTCCAAACAAAAAAAGCCCCGAACAAAATCGGAGCTTTTTTCTAAAATTCGAAAAGATCAATAATCTTCGTCGTAGGCTTCTTCGCTGTCGTTGCCTGAGTCATCGGCAGGTTCTTCCTCGTTGTCGCCTTCATCGTTATACTCATCTTCGTTATCTTCGTTATCTTCGTTATTTACGGGCTTTGCTACGGGCTTTGCTACGGGCTTTTTGCCGGGTTTTTTAATTACATTTCCGTCTTCGTCGTATTCTTCTTCCTCATCTTCGTTGTATGGCTCATCGCCTTCATCAGCGCTTTCTGAGGGTTCTTTTTCGGGTTCCGGGGCCACATAGCTGCTATCAAAATAGCCTTCTCGAACTTCTTGCCACTCAAAAGCTTTTAAATTGTTACCGCTCAACGAGCCTTCGATTTTAACATCTTTGTTTTCATGCTGTTGAGCTATCGCGTTACCGTTTTCGTCCATTACGAGCATATATCTCACAGAGTTGCCCGCAGCATCCGTACGCCCGGTATCCAAGGCACAACCAACAATTTTTCTGCTGCTGTCGCGCTTAACAAGAACCATTCCGCTGTATTGAGCAGCCTCAACGATTATTATTCCAACAAAAGCAAACATAAAGACCAAAACCAAGATCTGTAAAAATCTTCTTTTCATACTAACGTCCTTATACAACAAAAATTAACTGCACTCTTTTGCTTATGACAGTTTTAAGAAATTTTGTCAATACAGAAAATAACAAAAAGATTTAAAACTTAAACTATTCATACCTAAAAGCATCGATCGGGTCAAGATTAGAAGCCTTCCAAGCCGGATACAACCCAAAGAAAATACCTACGCCCGCCGAGAATAAAACGGAAATGATTATTGACGCATTTGAAACAACAGGATCAAACTCTACAAAGTTTCCAATCAAATTAGCCAGTAAAAACCCCCCAAATATACCGGCAATACCGCCTACACAACTCAAAACAACCGACTCAACCAAAAATTGATACAAAATATCGGTGGTTCTTGCACCAATCGCCATTCTTATACCAATCTCGCGCGTGCGCTCGGTTACAGAGACCAACATTATGTTCATTATGCCGATTCCGCCGACTAACAAAGAAACCGACGCAATAGAACCCAGCAACAAAGCAATTATTGTTAAAGTACTGCCCGCCATTTCGGCTATGTCATCTTGTGTCGTTATTCTGAAATCGTCTTCTTTACCCTCATAAATCTTGTGATTTCTGCGCAAGACCTCTTCAATTTCTAGTTTTGCATCCTCAACCGACTCGGCAGACACAGCCGAAACATTAAGCATATGCACGTGTGTAATGGCGCTTATGCGACGCTGAACGACAGAAAATGGCATTAACATAATATCATCTTGATCGCCGCCGCCCATACCGGCCTCTCCCCTAGATTTCAACAATCCGATTATCTGAACCGGCATTTTGTTAAACCTGACAACCTGACCAATAGGGTTCATGTTGCCAAATATAGTCTCAGAAAGAGTTTTGCCAATCACAGCAACCTTTGAACCGCCCTGAACCTCGCTTAAACTGAAAAAGCGACCCTCTGTTATCTCGCGGGAAGCTATTTCCAAATAATGCTCGTTTACCCCCATAACGCTTGTTTGGGTGTTATTATTGCCAAAAATAACCTGTCCGGAAGCCCGAACCACCGGAGTCACATATTTCACGGAAGGACAGTTTCTTGCTATAGATTCCGCGTCAGCGACCTTTAAAGAATCCATAGACCCGCGGCCGCCCTGAAAACCCCTTCTCGAAGCGCTGCCGGGCATAACCATAATAAGGTTTGTGCCCATTTTTGATATATTTTCTTGAACAGAATAATAAGCTCCCTGCCCAAGTGCCACCATTCCGACAACAGACATAACACCTATAATGATGCCCAATGCGGTCAAAAATGAACGCATTTTATTTCTGCTTAGGCTTATAAACGCTAACCTCACGATACCTAAAAAGCCCATTTTAATCCTCCTCGGAACCCGGTTTTTTATGCTTCTTTATCTCTTCAAGAGCAAGTAACGGGTTCTCAACTCGTGAATCAGCCACAATCTCGCCGTCAGAAACCCTTACAACCCTCTGCGAATATTGAGCTATATCAGGTTCGTGAGTAATCAATATAATTGATATGCCCTGTTTGTTTAATCCCTGAAAAATTCCCATTATCTCGATACTCGAGTAAGAATCAAGATTGCCTGTGGGTTCGTCGGCCAAAATTACCGACGGCCTGTTAACCAAAGCTCTTGCAATAGCAACTCTCTGCTGCTGCCCGCCCGACAACTGATTTGAATGATGATGCTCCCTGCCGGCTAATCCGACAGAAGCCAAAGCCGCCTTAGCCCGCTCGTGACGCTCGGTTGCACTGATTCCTGCGTATATCATCGGTAATTCAACGTTCTCTAACGCACTTGTGCGCGAAAGCAGGTTAAACCCCTGAAAAACAAACCCAATCTTTTTGTTTCTAACCAAAGCCAACTGGTTTTTTGAAAAAGTTGAAACATCTTCGCCCTCTATCAAATAATGTCCCGAAGTAGGCTTATCCAAACAACCTAATATATTCATCAAAGTAGATTTGCCCGACCCCGAAGCGCCCATAAT
>MWDD01000078.1 GCA_002070375.1 bacterium ADurb.Bin157
ATTTTGCTTTTCATATTTTGTTAAGTAAGTTTTTCAGAAGTGATGCAAAATCGCTTTTAATAAAAATATTTATATCTGCGTTGTGTCTGAATAGATTTTCCAGGTTAATATGTTCAAGGGGAGAAAATGGGCAGGACCCTTTTGAATAATTCGGAACAAGTTTTTGAAATTGTGGCATATAATTATTTGAGTGCATTGGTTCTTTTTCATGGTTGTTTTGCCGGCAGATTTCCAGCCATTTTTTTAAAGTTTCGTCATCGTAATGCAGGATAAGAAAATCTTCGAAATTCTGTATATTAAAGAGGAAATGTTCTTTTATTTTTGATTTTTCAAAATTTACTTTATTTTCTCTGTCGTTGCGACAGTAAATGTCGTTGTCGAGGAGTATTTTTATAGGCAGTCTCGGGTTATTTTTCTTTTCATTACTATATTTTTGAAGGACGTTTTTATAATAGCCTGTACCAATTATCTTAGCTGAAAAGGTTAGAGAATAATTGTTTTCTCTAAGAAAACGGTTCAATTCCTGCAGATAGGCAAATTCGGAATCCCCTTCGCATAATATTATATAAACTTTGTTGCTCTGCATAATTAACTTCTTATTACAAATATGGGAACGGGATGCCGTCAAATTCTCCGGAAAGATACCGCCTCCTGAAATCGGAACCGTTTCTGACTCCGTCAAACTCTACCAAACGCTGAAACGTTGTTCCGTTTTTACTTGTTTTGTTTACAAAACCGATTTCGGAGACTCTCAAAACATCGGCATCCAATAAGTCTGTATTATGTGCGGTGAAGATCAGCTGGGCGTTTTTGGTATTGTAACGCTTATTTGTAAAAAGTTGAACAATTAGCTGAAAAACAAGTGAATGCAAAGACCTGTCCAATTCATCAATTAAAACAATGCCTCCTTTTTCTAAGGCTGCCAGGATGCTTCCTAAGATGCCCAGAGCAATCTGCGTGCCTGTGGATTCTTCCTGAAAATTAAAGCGAATCTCATTGCCCTGCTCATCTTCGTGGTAGGAATACAGATACTCGGCAAAGTTGCCTTCTCTGTCATGACGAATGCTAATTGGGTTTCCTTGTTGCGAATCGATAGGAAGCGAGTATTGCCCCGACTGATTTTGTTCAAGCTTCGTGCGATTTATTTCAAGGCGCTGAATACCGAAATCTAATTTTGCAATAATGGTCTGCAACTTGTCAAAGGCGGTTTCTTTTTTGCCAAAATTCTCTAACGAACTGTCGAGCATCTTAATACCCAACCCGATGGGAATTTGATTATTCAACGAAATAAATACGGACTTTAAAATGAATTCTGAAACATCGGCAATATCTCGATTTAAGCCGGGATATTTTGTTCCGATTAAAGAAAGAAATGGACGATTATGTTTTCCTTCTTTATCAGAGCATTCTACTCGCAGAAAATCTTTTAGGTTTTTTTCTGTATATGTTTCAGATGTAATTCGCTTAAATTGAGTCTGAGTCGAATTTCTGATTTCAAAAACAGTCTGTTTTCCGCATACCAAAGATTCGTAAACAATTGATTCTTCGGAATATTCTACGCAGTAGTCATAAGTGGAATGGTTCAGTAATATTTTCGCCTCGAAACATGTTGTTTTTTGATTCGGAAATAATTTATTCGGATCAAAAGCCGCTTTTACACCGAAACTTAGAAGCCGATTAAGCGCAAAAAAAGCTTTGATAACATTGCTTTTGCCTCCGGCGTTCGCACCGTATATAGCCAAACACGGAACCAAACGGTGTTTTGAATCTTCCAAAAAGGGCAACCGAGGGAACTCTTTATAATTATTAGGGGCCTTTCCCTCTTCGTATGTACTGGAAATGGTTGTATCCAAAATTGAACGAAAATTTTTAATTCTTAAAGAGATAAACATAAAAATACAACTTTCTTTGGTTATTTTCTTATTATTTAACCCATGCCAATAAGAAAGTCAAATATATAAACGGTTTTTCTGTTTATCTTAAACAGTAGTATGAAGTTGTTTATGAAGCATTTTTGCCGGTGTGGGCAATGTCAGACGGCTTTTGATTTCATGTTTTCTTCGAGAAGCTCTTGCCATGGGCGCGGAGAAAAGCCGGTTTCAGAGATGAAAGACGACTTGTCTAATACTGAATAGGTCGGTCTGAGAGCTTTGGTTTTAAATTCATCTGATGTTACGGGTTTAATTTCTTTTTCTTCTTTGATGATTCCGTATTTGAGAGCCTGCTTTTGAATTTCGCAGGCAAAATCAAACCAGGTGGTTTCACCGGCGTCTGTCCAATGGTGAGTACCCCGGGCGTCAGCTTCGATGGCGGCATAAATAGCGTCTGTTAAAGATACGGTCGAAGTCGGCGTTCCATGCTGGTTGTGTATTACTTTTAAAAACGGCTGTTCTTTTAGAAGCCTTATAATAGTGTTTACAAAGTTTTTACCGTCGCGGCTGTAAAGCCAAGCGGTTCTGATGATAAGAGCGTCTTTGCCCAATATTGATTTTACTGCTTCCTCGCCCGCAAGCTTTGTGTATCCGTAAACGCTTAAGGGTTCGGGGCGATCGTCGGGGCTGTAAGGGCGACTGTTCTTACCGCTGAAAACAAAATCAGTCGAAATATGCAAAAATCGAATGCCCGCTTCTTTTGAAACTGATGCCAAATTAGCCGCGCCGTCTCGATTTAAAAGCATAGCCTTTTCGGGCTCGTCTTCCGCTTGCTCGACGTTAGTATAAGCCGCCGCGTTAACTATCCGGTCAGGCTTAATTTTGCTGACATATTCTCTGCAGGCTTCTATAGATGTAATATCAAGTTCTTTATAATCAGTTGCTTCTATTTTTATGCCGCTTGGGCAGCGGTTTAACATTTCTTGCCCAAGTTGCCCGTTTGCGCCTGTTAATAAAATTTTTAACATTATGCAGCCGCCTGAGATACAGTGTTTGAACTGTTGTCTTTTGCCGGCGCAACAGCTTTTACTTCGGGTTTTGGTGCTGTAGAATTGTTTGTTTCAGTGGTTTTAGGGGCGGTTTCTGCCGATGCAGCCGGCTTAGCCTCAGCCTTGTCGGGCTCGTTATTATCTTTTTTCTTGGCTTCTAAATAGCCGGTGTCACGGTAATCAGTTGAATAAAACCCTGAACCTTTGAATATAACTGAGCTGGCAGACATAAGTTTGTTGCCCGCGGCACCGCATTCGGGACAATATTGCGTCGATGTGCAGTTCATTGAATGAAATGCGTCAAAAACTTTCTCGCATTTTGTGCAACGATAACTGTAAGTAGGCATTTTAATACTCCGTTAATTCTGTGTGATAATAATACAGTGCAAGCGCGACTGTGTTATACAAAGTATCACAAAATGCTTATTTTAGCCAATAAATTTATAAAACCCCCGTCACTTGCCTTTATCGGCATTTCGGGGATCCATATGATCCACATCGGCCTCAGGGTCAAATACAACTACGGTAACACCTAAATCGCCCTCGCCATATCTGCCCGAGCGATATTTTTTCTTCCATGGGCTATTTTTCAAAAAATCCGCAATCGCCCGTTGAAGCGCTCCGGTTCCCTTGCCATGGATAATGTAAACCCGCCCCAAATTGCTTTGGTCTGCCATTTTTAAATAGCTTTCAACTTCGTCCAAGGCTTCTTCGACCCGTTTGCCCCGCAAATCAATTTCACTTCTTATAAGCGGTCTGACCGCGTATACATGACCTGTCTCTTTTTTTTCTTTCTTGCTTTCTTTGCGGTGAGTTACAGAAAGCTCGCTTACATTTACAGAAATCAATATTCCGTCAAAATCAACTTCAGCTTTACTTTTTCCGACCGTTCTGATGAATTTGCCGGTGCGCATGTTTTGATTCCAGATAACATACATTCCGGGTTTGAAATCATCAACACTGAGAGATTGTTTGTTTTCGTTTGTTGTCGCGTCTGTCTGATTTAAGTCCTCAATGCCCGACTTTATTAACTGATGTGTTTCACGCGCTTCTTTTACTGCGCTTTCAATTTCTTGTCCGTTATTGTTTGTTGCTGTGTTTTTAAGTTTGTTTATGACTTTTTCGATATCTTTTAATTTTTTGCGCAACTCAACGGTAAATTCTTCCGTTAATTTGTCGCGCTTAGTTTTTCTGAATTCTTTCAGTTGTTCCGTGATTTCTTCAATCTCTTGCTCTTTGCTTCTTATGGCAGTTATTTTTTTAACGTAAGTGCGCCGCAAAGATTCCGCCCTGTTTCGTTCCCGTTCAATGGCCTCTATAAGGCCCTTTTCGTTCTGCCGCTCACCCTTATTTACTCCAACCAAATCAGTCAAAATATTTTCGGGAAGCTGAAATGCCCTCGCCATAGCCAAAGCGTTGCTTCTGCCCGGTATGCCCATTTGAAATCTAAATGTCGGTTTAAAAGTGTCGTAATCAAATTCCATGGCAGCGTTGATGAAGCCCTCGGTGGTAAACGCCATGTTTTTAAGCGAGTCGTAGTGCGAAGTTACAATAGCATAGGCGCCACGCCCGCAAAGCTCCTTCAAAAACCCCGAAGCCAGCGCCCCGCCCTCAATCGGGTCAGTGCCCACGCATATTTCGTCAATCAAAATCAGCGAACGGCTGTCAGCTACGTCGGCTATTTCCTTTAATCTCTTTAAATGCGAAGTAAAGGTTGAAAGATGATCTTCGATGCTCTGACTTTCGCCTATGTCAGATAATATTTCCGTGAAAATTGGAAGCTTAGCGTCGTTATTCGCCAAAACATAGTTGCCTGTTTGCATTAACAGAGCGTTAAGCCCCACAGTTTTCATTGAAACGGTTTTGCCCCCGCCGTTCGGCCCGGTAATTATTATACATCGCTGATTTTTATTCAAAAAAATGTCGAGAGGCACACAGTTCGGGTGAAGCAGGGGGTGGCGCGCGTTGTGTAAAACCAAATCGCCTTTTTCCGAGACATCAGGTCTGCAAGCCCCGTAAGCGCCGGCAAAGTTAGCTTTTGCCTTAACCGTATCAAGCCAAACCAAAGTCTCAAATTGTTCTCTGATATAAGATAACGACTGATACAACATGTTCGTTAAGGCGGTCAGAATACGCTTGATTTCTTCGGTCTCAGAAAGTCTGAGCTGCGCTAAGCGATTGTTCGCCCCCAAAAATTGAAGCGGCTCTATGAAAACCGTTTGCCCGGTAGCGGACTGATCGTGAACTATACCTTGTATCGAGCTTTGCGAAGATGCATTTATGGGAATGACATAACGGTCGTTGCGCAATGTAAAGTATCTGTCTTGTACTGAGTCGCCGTGGTGAGCTATATACGCATTCAACTCTTTTTCTGTCTGTGCAACCGTTTGAATGTATTCCCGCCTGATAGAGGCGAGGGCAGGGGAGGCGCTGCTTTTTATCAAACCTTTATCGTCAAAACAATCATTTATTCTTTCGTAAAGGCTGTTCAACAGTGGCAGTTTTTTAATTCGTTCGCCTATTCGGGTCGTCTTGTTTAACAGTTGCTTGTCTTGGCTCTCAAACGCCTTTTTGATGCTCGCGGCCGTCTCGATATTAGATTTGATTTTGCTAAAATCTTCTGAACCCAATATGGTTGAACCGGCAGACAAAACTTCAAGAGTTTCTCTGATGTCGCGTAACCCTCCGGGATTAAGCTTTAAACCCATTTCTGAGTAATCAATATATTCTTCTGTTTCGTTGAGGCCCGTAAGAATAAAATTGATGTCAACGGAAACTTCAAAATTAAGTATGCGTTCCTTCGCCGGACGCGAAGATGCGTAAGAAGCGATAATAGAAAGAATCTTAGAAAATTCTAAGTTTGTGAGTGTTTTTGATTCCATTGCAAGAGATTATTCAACGGTAACAGATTTTGCCAGGTTTCTCGGTTGATCAACGTCTAATCCTCTTAAATCGGCCACATAATAAGCGAACAACTGCAAGGGAACAACATCGATAATCGGGGAAAAAATATTAGATACTTTAGGAACTTCTATAACATGCTCTGTTAGGTGATAAATGTCTTCGTTGCCTTCTTGAACTATTGCCAATATTCTTCCTGATCTGGCCTGAACTTCTTTTACGTTCGAAATGGCTTTGTCATAAAGATCCGTGTCGGTTAAAATGGCCATTACGGGCATGTCTTGGTCTATTAAAGCGATAGGCCCGTGCTTCATTTCGCCGGCGGCGTATCCTTCCGCGTGAATATAGCTCAATTCCTTGAGTTTCAAAGCGCCTTCAAGCGCTGTCGGGTAATTGAATCCTCTGCCCAAGAACAAAAAGCTTTTCGCATCTAAAAATTTAGACGCCATTTCGCATATGTGGTCTTTTTGCTGCAATACAGTCTCGATTTGCTGCGGCAATATTTTCAGTTCTCTTATTTTTTCTTGAACATATTCGGGAGTTAAAACGCACCTGATTTTACCTAACATCAGCGCGAGCAAAGTTAACGCCGTAAGCATGGCAATATAAGCTTTTGTAGACGCTACGCCAATTTCAGGGCCCGCGTGTATATAAACTAACCCGTCTACTTCGCGAGTCATTGATGAATCTTTTGCGTTTACAACGCCTAATACTTTGGCACCCCTTGATTTCGCTTCTTTGATGGCGGCTAAAGTGTCTGCCGTTTCGCCCGATTGACTTATGGCAATTACCAAAGTGTTTTGATCAACAAGCGGAGAGCGATATCTGAATTCGCTTGCCAAATCACATTCAACAGGTATTTTTACAAGCTTTTCGATCAGATATTTGCCGACACAACTCGCGTAATAAGCTGTTCCGCAAGCAACCATAACTATTCTTTGCGCGCGGTAAATATCAGGACCCGTTAAATTTAATTCTTCGAGGAAGATTTTTCCTTCTTCTTCTGAAGTGCGCCCGCCTATGGTGTTGCGTATTACCTGAGGCTGTTCATAAATTTCTTTCAGCATGAAATGCGAAAACCCGCCTTTTTCGGCGGCAACAGGGTTCCAATCAACAATAACCGCCTGCTTCTCAACAGTTTCGCCGGTTCTCGTATTAAAGAACTCTACGCCGTCTTTCGTAACGATAGCCCCTTCATAATTATCAAGATATACAACTTTGCGTGTATATTGAAGTATTGCGGTTACGTCAGACGCTATAAAGTTTTCGCCCGAACCTAAACCGATAAGTAATGGCGCGTCTTTGCGGGCGCATAAAATTTTGTCGGGGTGATCTTTATGAACGACAGATATAGCATAAGCGCCTTCAACAGCCATTAAAGAGTCGATTAGCGAAAGTTTTAAATCGCCCTTGTAATTTTTTTCAATCAAATGAGCTAAAACTTCTGAGTCTGTTTCAGACAAAAGTTTGTGCCCTTCGCTCATCAGCTGCTTTCTTAAATGCATGAAATTCTCGATGATGCCGTTGTGAGCAACCATCAGCGTTTGATTACAATCTCCGTGCGGGTGCGCATTAAAGGCCGAAGGACGCCCATGGGTGGCCCAGCGAGTGTGTCCGATGCCTACGGTAGACAACGATTCAAATTCATTAACCAATAATTTGCGAATATTTCTTAGCTTGCCAATGTCTTTTTTTACATAAATAGTGCCGTTGTCAACGACTGCTATCCCCGCCGAATCATACCCGCGATACTCTAATCGGGTTAATCCGTCGAAAATAACCTCATTTGCCGGTTTGTTGCCTACATATCCTATAATTCCGCACATGGTGGAATAGTCCTTTCAGGTCAATATTTCATAGACCCGGGTCTTATATTCGGGTCACTTTTCGGGGCGTTGCCCGATTGCTGGGTTTTTCCGGAATTAGCTCCCGAAGACTTTAAGCGTTCCGCAGCCGTTTTGGCGTTTTTCGCAAAGTCAGCTTTCGGATGCTTTTTAATTATTTCTTCAAATACCGTTATGGCATCTTTGTCAGCTTTGATTCTTTCTAAAAATTGCGCGTATTCATATAATGGCTTCGGTTGGCCATTTGATCTTGAAACATACTCCATATAATGAGCGCGCGCTTCG
Organism: bacterium ADurb.Bin157; assembly: GCA_002070375.1. Taxonomy (GTDB): domain Bacteria; phylum Muiribacteriota; class Ozemobacteria; order Ozemobacterales; family Ozemobacteraceae; genus MWDD01. The sequence continues at coordinate 7,951 of MWDD01000078.1, forward strand.
TCGTTCCCGCTCTGTTTCTCTGCTATTCGAGCCATTAACTCTGCCGCTTTCGGTGACTTCGATATTTTTTCGGCAGCGCTGATTTGATCTGTCGCATCTCTGTATGAGCCCGATATGAGCAGTGCTTCGGCTAATACCAGTTTTGCGTCTGCATTGTCCGGCTTCTTTTCAAGAATTTCGGTCGCTATTTTTATTGCGTTCTGAATGTCGTAATTCATCAGCATGCAGTAAGCTTGAAAAGCTTTATATTTGTAATTATTGGGAAAATCTTTAAGAATTTCGGTCATTTCTCCGGCCGCTTCGTTATATAGGCGGTTTTCGGCCATTAATAAAGCTTTGATATAGCGAATTTCACTTGAACCTTTTCCGCCCCTTAAAGCTGAATTAACAAGCTCAAGAGCCTCGCGGTTTTCGCCTTGCATGTGTTTGATGTGGGCTAATCCCGCCTTTGCGTCGGTTAAATTAGCGTTCTTTTCTATTAAATCAGAATATATTTTTTCGGCTTCTGCAATTTTGCCTAATTTGATTTTTACGTCGGCCAGATTCAAAGAAGCAAAAATATCTTGTTGGATATCAAGACATTTGCCAAACTCGGATTCTGCCTTTCTAAAGTCGCCAAGCTGTCTGTAAGAATCAGCTAACAAAAAATTGCTCTGAAAATGCTTCGGAGATATCTCTAGGGCTTTTGAAAAGTTTTTTATGGCATCTTTGTATTTTCCGAAGGTAAAGTCGATTACCCCTAATTGATGCCAAGCCATAGCGTTTTTGCCATCGGCGGAAATTATCTTTTTTAATAAAACCTTTGCTTCATCGAAAAGTTCTTCATCCATCTTGGCTATAGCTTCATCTAAAGGAGTTTTAGGTTTTGGCTTTGTAATTTCTCTCGTTTCGGTACTGACACGCGGCTCTCTCATTACATCCATGGACTGGTAACCGCCAAATATGACTTCTTGAGGTATTTTGCTCTTTGCTATCAATTCTTGCTTTTTTTGAACAAATTTCGAAATCTCTTTTTCTATTTGTTTGACCAAAATAGCGTATTGTTGATTGTCGGGGTACTTTTTCGATAAGTGAATCGCGTGTTTGAGCGCCGAATCGTGATTGCCCGAAAAAAACAGACTGTAAACCAAATAATAACGTATTTGATCATTGCCGGGATTCATGTCGACAACTTGTCCCAAATAATCCGCAGCCCCCGAATAGTCTTGTTTTTCGTAGTATTTAAAACCCTGAGAAGTTAGCTCTTGCTCTAAAGTTTGACCAAAAATGCCTGTGCTGACACCCAGTAATAAAAAAACAGCGAAACAACGTAAAAACATATTTTATATCCCTATTATTCGCCTTCAGAAAGCCACGATAAGCCTTCTTCTTCGTTGGCAACTTGATTTACAAGAAAAAAAAGACCGGACATTTCTAATACTGCGGAATGATGTTTGTCGATTCCCCAAGAGCAAATATTGCCCGCAAAATCATCAACCACAACCCCGGCGATGTCAAGAAGTGCGGCTACACCCGGACTGCTTATAAGCTCTGTCTGGGAAAAGTCAAAAGCGAAGAGACTGATCCCTTTGTCTAGGCTCTCTTGTATATGCGATTTTAATGTTAGACCGCCCGAATCTTCTAAATAACCTTTAAGCTTTATTAGTTCTATTTTGCCGCGTATTTCGGTTGTAAAAGAAAATTGCTGATACATTATTTCCCCCCTGCATTATGCTTGCTATACTACATTATACAGTCGTCTCAATCAAGCTAAAAAAATAAATGTGCCGTCTGAAAGAAGCGACACATTGAAAGGGAGTTAGGGATTAGGTTATCCATTCTAGGAGGTTCAGCTTTAATTAAAGTTGAACTTCACTTGAACTTCATAATTTCTCATCGTCCAAAAAACTTAAAGTCATTAGCTTTTTTTTTTATTTTTTTAATTTTTTTTTACATTTAATAAAAAAACAATTTATGACGATAACAAACCTATCAAGTTGTTAATAAATAAGATTTGGCCGGAGGTAAGCTCATGAAGCAGGAAAGTCTGATGACAATCCCTGAATTGATGGACTTTTTACAAGTTAGAAGAAATACGATTTATACCCTTAGAAATTTAGGGTTACCGACAGTTAAAATTGGCAGATCTGTCAGATTTAAAGCTGACAGTGTTATTAAATGGCTTTCTGAAATGGAAAGCACTAACAGTTCGGCATCAACTGCTATTTTTGCCAAAGATAATTCGCATCTCCTTTAATCCTATTAAATTATGTTAGATATTACGCCGCTTTCAAAAGATATAATATATTTGCTCAGTTTTTCTGTCTGCTCGGGTTTTTACCTTTGTAAAACCATGTTCGCTCTTTATCACGAGTGGCAAAGCGACAGTTCTTGGCAGAATGTGTCTAAAAAAAGAATTCGGCCATAAGCATAATAGCTAAAAGCAAAAAAATCGTAATGCATTTCAATGTGCATTACGATTTTTTTATTTCGATTTAATTATTTGTAAAGGCGTTTGTACATATAATACGAGCCCATTACTTTTTTGTAATAATCACGAGTTTCTGTCATGGGAACCTTATCTATGCGTTCTAATACAGACAACTTCGGGTATATGGCCTCAACTTTTCTGCTGATATTGCCTTGCCCGCCGTTATAAGCCGCAGATGCCAATATCATTTCTTTGTTAAACATGTCGTAAAGATAACGCAAATACCAACTTCCGTATTCAATATTGGTTTTTGGTTCCCAGAGCATACTCTCTTTGAAGCCTTTTTCACCTAATTTTGTGGCAATCCACTTGCCGGTGGTCGGTAAAATTTGCATCAGGCTGATTGCATTGCTGCGCGATTTAATCTCAATTCTGAAATGGCTTTCTTCACGCATAATTGCCAAAACCCAATATGGGTCAATAGCAAACTTTTCGCTGCTTGTTCTGACTTCCTTTTCAAAGGCAAG
>MWDD01000079.1 GCA_002070375.1 bacterium ADurb.Bin157
TTGACTGGGGCGGTCGCCTCCTAAAGAGTAACGGAGGCGTTCAAAGGTTCCCTCAGCGTGATTGGAAACCACGCGCAGAGTGTAAAGGCAAAAGGGAGCTTGACTGTGAGGCAAACAAGCCGATCAGGGACGAAAGTCGGACTTAGTGATCCGGTGGTACCGCATGGAAGGGCCATCGCTCAACGGATAAAAGCTACCCCGGGGATAACAGGCTTATCTCTCCCAAGAGTTCATATCGACGGGGAGGTTTGGCACCTCGATGTCGGCTCATCGCATCCTGGGGCTGGAGTAGGTCCCAAGGGTTGGGCTGTTCGCCCATTAAAGCGGTACGTGAGCTGGGTTCAGAACGTCGTGAGACAGTTCGGTCTCTATCCGATGCGGACGTAGGATGATTGCGGGGCTCTGCTCTTAGTACGAGAGGACCGGAGTGGACAAACCGATGGTGAACCAGTTGTCTTGTCAGAGGCACCGCTGGGTAGCTAAGTTTGGATGGGATAACCGCTGAAGGCATCTAAGTGGGAAACCCACCTCAAGATTAATCATCCCAATCGATCGAAAGACGATGTAAGGAACCATGTAGACTACGTGGTGATAGGCCGGAGGTGTAAGCGTCGCGAGGCGTTAAGCTGACCGGTACTAATATTCCGAGGATTTACCCTTAAACGGCACCAAGGCAGCCTTAATGGCTGTGTGCATAATCTCTGGGCAGATTAAGCGCGTGCTTTATCTCGATCAGATGCAACAACCTTTAATACGATGAATTTTTATCAGGATATTTAAGTTCGGTGCTGAAGCCTTTCAGCACCGAATTTATAAAATAATTTGCAACCACGGTTAGCACAAATGTTGCGAGCCGGGTTACTAAAAAATTTGTTGGTGGTTATTGTCTTGAGGAAACACCTGATCCCTTTCCGAACTCAGCAGTTAAGCTCAAAGACGCCAATGGTACTGCGGGGGTGACTCCGTGGGAGAGTAGGTCGCCGCCAACACTATGAAGACCTCACAGATTATTCTGTGAGGTCTTCTCCTTTTAGGCAAATTATGATATAATGCAACCTCACAATGAACATACAATACATTCCCGGCGAAAGCCGGCTCTACAGAATAAACCCGATTGTAAAAGGCTTAATTTGTTTTATTTTAATTTTGTTTTTTACCCTCTCTAAGCTCGGTTTGCCCGGGCTTGCAGTTCTAATTGCCGCAATTTCTCTTTTGTTTTATGCGAGCGGCGTTCCGCAATTTCATATTTGGTTTTCCCTTAAAAGAATCGCCGTTTTGCTCATACTGGTCGGCGCCGTGCAGGGGTTTCGGGGCAACGAGTTTAACGCTGCTCAGGCCGGCCTTGCCATGCTGCGCATTATCGGGGTTTTCGTTTGCGCAGGGTTTTATTTAACATTGTCGCCGCAGTCGGAATTAATGTATTTTTGGGAAAAGCTGTTCAAGCCCTTTTCTTTGATCGGGTTGCCTTCGCGCGAACTTGCCCTGGTCATGGTAATCGCTGTCAGATTTTTTCCTGTGATTTTGGGCGAAATAGACCGGATACGAATGTCTCAAATAGCACGAGGTGCAAAGTTGCGCAAGACCAACATACTTTCTTCTGCCGCTTCTCTAATGCCGTTGCTGATACCGACGCTTTCCCAGGCTATTATCCGTGCAGGCGAACTGGCCGAGGCAATGGAAGCGCGAGCCTACGGGGCCTTCGAAACGCGCACGCGGTATATAAATTTTAAACTCGGATTCGTCGACATTTTTTCCCTTTTCATATTAGCTTTAACCTTGACTTTTATTACTTTCACGGGTATATAAACTTTTGAAACTACAATAAGGAATACACATGGAAATCACGCACAAAGATTTTTTAATTCAAACTCTTGGTGAGCCGCACTATACTTCTCCGTTAAAGTTGTCCACCGTAATGGGCGATTATTTGACTAATTATGTAACCGAAAACGAGCGTATTCTTTATCATAATACTCTTTCAGAATTCAAAGCATCACTGGCAAAGGGTGAAGAGCCCTGTTCTTTTGAGAAGGCCGGGCCCCGCGAAAAGATATTTTTCAACCCCGAGACAACTCGCGCCGGAATCGTCACTTGCGGCGGCTTGTGCCCCGGTATTAACGACGTTATACGCGGAATCGTCATGCAGCTTCACTTTTGGTATAAAGTGAGGAACATTTACGGTTTTAGATACGGTTATTTAGGCTTAATTAAAGAAAGCGGCCTCGACCCGATTGTCTTAGACCCCGAGATTGTCTCAGAGATTCATGAGAAAGGCGGCAGTATATTAGGGTCTTCTCGCGGGCACCAAGACGTTGGCAGAATGGTCGACCGTCTCATGGATTACAAAATCAATATACTTTTTTGTATCGGCGGTGACGGCACACTTCGCGGCGCCAAAGACATTACAGATGAAATTAGCCGCCGCGGTCTGCAGATTTCAGTTATCGGCATACCTAAAACAATCGACAACGACATCGGTTTTATCGAAAAAACTTTTGGCTTTGAGACCGCTTTTACTCACGCTGTCGGTTCTATAAGCTCTGCGCACGTTGAGGCTAAAGGGTATCAAAACTGTGTCGGGCTGGTTAAACTTATGGGGCGCGAGTCGGGTTATATAACCGCAAATGCTTCTATTGCTTCTCAAGACGTTAATTTTTGTTTGATTCCCGAAATGCCGTTCGATTTGCAAGGCGAAAACGGCTTCTACAAGCATTTGCTTGAACGGGTTAAACGAAAGTGCCATGCCGTTGTAGTCGTTGCAGAAGGCGTAGGCGAACGACTTTGTGCGACCGGCGACTTCGATGCTTCGGGTAATAAAAAGTTCGGCGACGTCGGGCCATTTTTAAAGGACGGCATTGCTAAGTATTTCAAAGAGCACAACACGCCGGTAACTTTAAAATATATCGATCCAAGTTATATCATCAGAAGTTCGCGGGCTATCCCTGCAGACAGCGTGTTCTGCAATCAATTGGCGCAGCACGCCGTGCACGCAGGAATGGCCGGTAAAACCGGGCTGCTGGTCGGTATTTGGAGCAATGTTTTCACTTATGTGCCAATCGATATAGCTGTCAAGAATCGCAAGCACATTGACCCCGAAAGTATGTTTTGGCTCAACGTTCTTGAAACCACGGGCCAGCCGCGCCGAATGTTAAACAGCGAAATTGCCGGAGCCTAACCGAAAATGAGCGATTTACCCCGCGCCCCTCAAAGCGCCTGTTTCATGGGTTTGGGTTATATCGGCTTGCCGACGGCTATTATTGCCGCCGCCGCCGGAATAAACGTCTGCGGCGTAGACATTAACCCCGAAATTGTTAAAAAAACCAATTTGGGCAGATTGCACTTTGGCGAGCCAAATCTTGACGAGATATGCAGTCGCGTGGTAGCCGAAGGTAAGTTGAAGGCTTATTGTGAGCCGAAGCCGTGCGACGCATACTTTATTGTCGTGCCGACGCCTTTCAAAGCCAACCACGAGCCCGACATTTCGTATGTAAAAGCGGCCGCAGAGCGCGTGATTCCGCTTCTTAAAGAGAACGACCTGTTCGTAATCGAGAGCACTTCGCCCATAGGCACTACCGAAAAAGTTTTGCAGATTATTTATTCTTCTCGCCCCGAGTTAAAGGGAAAAATCTACGCTGCTTACTGCCCCGAAAGGGTTTTGCCGGGTAATATCCTAAAAGAGTTGATTGAGAATGACCGCATAATCGGCGGCGCAGATTTAGCGTCAGCAAATGTTGCCGCAGCTTTTTATAAAGTTTTTGTTAAAGGGGATTTGCACCTTACAGACTGCAAAACTGCCGAAATGTGCAAACTTACCGAAAATTCGTCACGCGATGTGCAAATCGCTTTCGCAAACGAACTGTCTATGATCTGCGATAAAGCCGGCATCAATGTCTGGGAACTAATTAACCTGGCAAATAAACACCCTCGAGTTAACATCTTACAGCCGGGCTGCGGAGTAGGGGGCCATTGCATCGCGGTCGACCCTTATTTCTTAACATCGGATTTCCCCGTAGAGTCTCGCCTGATTGCCACCTCGCGCGAGATAAACAATTATAAAGCGCTTTGGTGCGCCGAAAAGATCTGCTCGGAAATACTTAAATTTCGCTTGGCACATCAGCGCAAGCCTGTTACCGCAATCATGGGGTTGTCGTTCAAACCGAACATCGACGATTTGCGCGAATCCCCGGCAAAGTTCATCGCCGCGAGAGTGATTCAAAGCGCCGACAGCGAGATTTTAATTTCTGAACCAAACATAAAAGACCACGATGTCTTTAAACTGACCGACTACGCCAAAGCTTACGAAAAAGCAGACATAGTAGCGTTTTTGCTCGCCCACGACGAATACAAAACCCTGCCAAAAGCCGACAATAAAGTTATTCTAAACTTCTGCGGCTTGAAAAACTTCGGTTGACCGGGGCAGCCCGGGCATACGTCTAAAAGCCTGCTTTATATTTTTTGCGGGGGGGTGTGGCGCCGGGCTGGGAGACGGGCTTACAACGCTTATGTGGTTCGCTCCGCCTCGGAACATCTGCTGCGTCCTTCGGCTCAGACGACCGAAGAACCCCCGTAACGTGCCTCAGGCACGTGACGGAGGCGCTTTGCCCTCGTGGCAAAGCGTTCGGTCTCACAGGCCTCACTCGCAGGATGTTCCGGTCTGCGCTCAAACATTCGCTTTTGTAAGCCCTTCTCAATCGCCCGGCTTGCTTTGGGTAGCATAATATTTGGCATAGCAACGTAGTTAGCTTGGAAACTTTTAGTTTAGGAAGGTGCTATGTGCGCCGGCTTTCAGCGGGGGGTTTAACGGGGCGTTGGGGATCGGTTATCGAGAGTTGGTGATTAATCGGTGTGTTGGGGGGGATTTGAAGGCGGAGCGGGTGGTATGGCGAGAGTATCTGAGGCGATATTAAGCGTGTCGGTTGCTATGTCGGGTGTGCCTGAAACGATATCGCCGGTATCTGAGGCTATGTTGCCGGCAGTCGCGATATTAAGCGTTTCAGTTGCTATGTCGGGTGTGCCTGAAACGATGTCGCCCGTATCTGAGGCTATGTCGGGTGTGCCTGAAACGATATCGCCGGTATCTGAGGCTATGTCGGGTGTGCCCGAAGCGATATCGGCAGTGGCGGAGGCGATCTTGGTTGTGTCGCTTGCGGTGGCCGTTTGAGGTGCTTTTGATATTGAATCTACGATGAAATATTTCAGGTTCTCGTTCAGGGGCGAGGTTTGGTATCTGCCCATAAGCTCTAGTTCGGTTTCAAATAGGCTTTCGTCGTTTACTTCTTGCAAAATTTTTAAACTCGACCTTAGGGGTATTCGTTTTTCATCGTCTACTTTAATAACCCAGCGGAACAGGTGTTTTCGCCTTGTTATTGGATGTGTTTCGGGGTATATATACCCTCTGAGTTTTACCAAGCGCGTAATTTCGGCCTGGTCAAGCGCCGGGTTTCCGTCGGTAATCAAGAACGGCTCTAAACTCTCGGGCTTATCTTTTTTCTTTTTGCTTTTTTTCTTTTTTTTGCCGACCTTATCGCTGATGTCGCTTTCGTCATCAGGTTCAGCATCCGCTATTTTCGCATCGCCGTCTGTGCTGAGGTCTTCATCTGTTGCTTCATCGTCGTCAACGTAAGCTTCATCGTCTTGAGCAACCATGTCGGGTAAAGGTTTTGATCCGTCGTCGACCGGGATCTGATCGCCGCTCAGTTCGACAAAATTTTCGTCCGTTTCATAAAATGAGTCGTCAGGCGCTTCGCCGGTTGTAACATCGTTCGGCACAGTGTCGGTAAGAGATGCTTCGTCAGCATGTGGGATATCGGAGTCGGTTATATCATCTGCGATTTCGGCAGGGGCATCACCCGGTGTTGCGTTTCCTTCTGCCGCGGCATCAGGCTTCACATCAACCTCAGTTTTATCTTGGGGAGCCGGCTTAATTATGTTTCCAAACTCGTCCAATTCGGGCGGTCTGTCTTCTGTGTATTCGGGGACAACAGTAGAAGATGCAATTTTAGCGGCTTGCTGTTCGAACTCGTTAATTAGCTCTAATACAGACTTGCCCTTTTCTTTGTCGTCAAATTTGCTCTTTTGTCTGAAACTTTCAGAGAGCGGGTCGGGAAAAAGCGTATCTATGGCTTTTTCGTTTTCGATTTTAGGTATAATCGGAATATAGTTTATAGTTTGAGTTGCAGTATTTTCTTGTGAATACAAAGGCGCGTATGTTATTATTGCCGTTGTAAACACAAAAAGCAGTGCACTCATAAAAAGCTTTTTCATGTTATCTCCTTATAATTAAAGGCAGATAATTTTAACATCATTATTAAATTTGAGCAATACGAAGAATAATATGAAAATTTCCGATTCAATGATTTTTAAAACTCTCGAAGTCGCGCAACTCGCTTCTGATATGATTTCTTCAAAGTTTAACGACGCGCACAAAATCGAAAAAAAAGGCACGGTCGACCTTGTGACAGAAGTGGATCTCGCCTCAGAAAAGCTGATTAAACAAGAACTTGCAAAGCGTTTCCCCCATATTCCCTTTCACGGCGAAGAAGGCGGCGGCAACGACTGGCGTTCAGGCGAGATTTGGGTTGTAGACCCAATCGACGGAACCACAAACTTTGCCAACCGCTTAAGGCATTTTGCCGTTTCGATTGCCCTGTGCCGCGACGGAGAGCCGGTTCTCGGCGTTGTAACCAACCCCATGACCAAAGAGCTTTTTCATTGCAGCCTCGGCGGCGGAGCGTTTTTAAACAATAGCCCAATCAAGGTCAGCTCTGTCACGAACTTAGATGATGCTCTTGCCGCTACCGGGTTTCCTTATAACCGCCGCGAAAACATGCAGATTATTATTGACCGATTGCGCGTTTTTTTAATGCGGGTCGCCGATGTAAGACGCTTTGGCTCTGCCGCTCTTGACCTTTGTTATTTGGCCCAAGGCATTTATTCTATTTTTTGGGAACAAAACCTGAAGCCCTGGGATATCGCCGCAGGTACCCTGTTAGTTAAAGAGGCCGGTGGCAAAATCACCAAAATGAATGGCGACAAAATGTTTCTCGACAGTAACGAAATATTAGCCACCAACAGTATTTTGCACAAAGATTGCATTGATTTGCTTGCATGAATGAAAAAATTGAAAAAACTCTGAATTTGCTCCCTTTAAAGCCCGGGGTTTACATAATGAAAAATTCCGCGGGTGAAATTATTTATGTGGGTAAATCAAGATCTTTAAAGAAACGTGTTAATTCTTATTTTAATCGCATACACGATAATGCCAAAACTAACGCTTTGGTAGCCGCCGCCGATCAAATAGAATATATTGTCACGACCACAGAAATAGAAGCCCTGATTTTAGAAAACAACCTGATCAAGCGCCATAAGCCGCGCTATAATATATTGCTCAAAGACAGCAAAACACACCCTTATATTCGCTTAACAACATCAGAGGCGTTTCCTAAACTTGAAAAGGTCAGAAAAGTTCACTTTAAAGACAAAAACCGCTACTTTGGCCCTTTCCCTAACGGAATCGACTTAATCAGAATCGTTGACCTGCTTTCTCGCAGTTACAGACTATGCACCGCCAAAAAAGTTGTCAAGCCCCTGCCTTCTCCGGACTCACGCAAACCCAGACCCTGCCTGCGCTTCCATCTCGGGCTTTGTTCCGGTGCGTGCCAGGGTGAAATAACCCCTGAAGAATACGCGGTATCGGTCAAAAAGGTCGACGATGTTCTTTCGGGCAGAACGCCCGTTGATTTTTCTTCATTGGAACGCCAACTGAAAGAGATGTCCGCTAAGTATCGTTACGAAGAGGCCGCCGAATTGCGCGACACTATTTCGGCGCTCAAACGATTTTTCGAAACGCAAAAGGTCGAATTTTTAACACCCGTAAACCTTGATTTTTGGGGCATGAGCTCTTTGCAAGACCGCCTGATTTTTTCGGTTTTTGCCATAAGAGGCGGCAAGCTGCTCGGCAATCGCATTATCGATGTAGAACGGGAACTCGAACAAGGTGATCGTGAGGTTTTGTCAGCCGTGATGAGCCGGCATTATGATGACAATCTTGTTCCCGCAGCGATTTATTGTTCTATTGAGCCCGATGGAGCCGAGGCATTGCTTGAAATGCTTAAGGAGCGAACCGGGCACAAGGTCGATTTTCATATTCCCCACAAAGGGCAGTATCATAACTTGCTGACAATGGCAAATAATAACGCTCTCGAAGTATTGCGAACAGCGCAGAATTCGGCCAAAGCCCGTCTCGATGATTCTGTAATCGACCTGCAAAGGCGCTTAAATCTGAACACCCCGCCGGTTCATATTGAATGTGTAGACATTTCACATATTCAGGGAACCGACCCGGTCGCGTCTTTGGTTGTAAGCCATAACGGGCTTTTAAAAAAGGGCGAATATCGGCTTTTTCACATTAAAACCGCGAAGGGCGGCGATGACCCCGCGTCAATCGCAGAGGTTACGCGCCGGCGCTTTACGAGGCTGCTTGAAGAAGACGGCAATCTGCCTGATTTGTATATTGTCGACGGCGGTATAACACAAGTGCACGCGGCTTTGGCCGAACTCGAAAAACTTGATTGTTCGTTAACCGTTATGGGTCTTGCAAAGCGTGATGAACTGCTTGTGCAACCCGACGGCAGTGAGATCAAACTGCCGTTTTCATCGCCCGGAATGCGTATGATAATCAAACTGCGAAATGAGGCGCATCGATTTTGCAATACTTTTCAAAATAAAACACATACTAAGCGGGTTATGCGCTCGGCGCTGCTTAAATTGCCCGGTGTAGGCCCTGTTACGCTAAAAAAGCTGATTTTAGAGTTCGGTTCAACCGCAAATGTGGCAAAATTAACGCCCGAGCAAATTGTTGCACGATGTAAAATGCCTTTAAAAACCGCCGAACTTATATTAGAATCTTTGAAAACCGAAAGTAAATAAATATAATGAAAAAATTCCTGTTCTTGTGTGTTTTAGTGTTTTGCGCGAGCGGCCCCGCCTATTCTCAAAGCGATCAAGAACTGCTTGCAAAGGCATTCGAAAACACTTTTTCATCGCCTCAAAAATTTAAGGATTGCAGAATATTTCAGATCTTAGGCTACGACTTAGCCGAAACCGATATGATAGCTAAAATCACGCCGTTTCCAAAAACAATAAAGGTAGAAACCGAATCGGCAGACTTAGCCGAAAACGCCGGTTTTACCGCCTATAAATCAATTTCGGTAACATGCGACAGGGTTAATTATTATTCGATGGTAATCGAACGGGTTGTTTTTGTTTTTCCGAATTGCATATTAGACCGAAACAGCCTTAAAAAGGGTAATCTCAAATTTTTAAACGCGGACGAAATACAGCTCGAAGTTTTAGTTTCTGAAAAAGACATTTTAAGCGTGTTCGCATTATTTGCGCAGGCAAAGGCCTTAACAAGCCTCGAAATGCAGCTTCGCCCGAATTTGTGCAAACTGTTCGGGAACGTAAAAATGGGGTTTTTCAGAGCACAGTTTGAAGTTACGGGCGATGTTGATTTGATTAACCCAAAACAAGTTAACTTTGTTTGCAGCAGGATGGTCATAAACAAGCAAGTGCAGCCCAGAAACTTTGTTTCAGCAATAATAGCGCAGATTAACCCGGTTTTTGATTCAACAAAAGCCTGGATAAACCTTAATGTATCAGAGATAAAGTTAACATCGGGCTTTGTCGCCACAAAAGCCGTTATAAAACGAAAAGTAAATTGAAAAGCAAGTTGAAAGGAACCTACCCAATGCCCACCGCAAGAAGGTTATATCGCCTGTCTCAGGCAATTCACAACAGACAGCAGGACATAATAATCGCGCTTGACCACATTCACGACCAGCATAATTTGTCGGCAGTAATCAGAACAGCCGATGCAGCAGGGTTTGGGCGCATTATTTGGGTGCCCGACTTCAGAAAGCCCGAAAGTGTTAACCCCGAGGTTTCTAAAGGCTCTGAACGATGGGTTAATCTTACCGTAACAGAAGACCTTAAAAGCGACTTGGCAGCTCTCAAAAAGCAGGGCTACAAAATTGCCGCCACACATATGGGCAGAAAAGCGCAAGATTTTAGATCAATAGACTGGACACAACCCTGGGTCGTAGTGTTTGGCAACGAGCATAGGGGCTGTGAAGATGCGGTCGTAGAAATGGCTGACGCCAACATTTTCCTGCCAATGCAAGGTTTTGTGCAAAGCCTCAACATTAGTGTTGCAGCGGCGGTTACGCTTTACGAAATACAGCGACAGCGTGCCGAAAAAGGTATGTACAGTAAAAGCGCGCCAAAAGAACAAGTCGAAGAATTGTACAGCCAATGGGGCCTGGCCGAAGATAAAATCGAGTTGAACGACTTGTATAAACGAATCGAAGGCGAGATGCCCCAACCTGACGAAAGTCACCAAGACGGCCGCGAAAATTGCAAATTTTTAAAAATTAATAAATAATTATATGGCGGTGTCTTGACGCTTTAACTTTTTATGATTATGATTAAAGTATTCAGGGTACACAACCCTAAATTTTAACGAACAAACGGGGGTTTATTTATGACAAAACGTTACAGAATTCGAACCATAATTTGCATGGTTCTTGCCCTTATGATGGTTGTTGACTTCTCTGTGTTCCAACCTGTTCCGGCATTCGCCAAGGTTGACACCAAGAGCGCCCTTATCGGCGGAGCTGTCGGTGTAGCAGCAGGTGCGGGCATTGTATTAGCCGCTCCCGCTATCGGCTCTGCAATAGCAGGTGCCGGCGGAATTGCAGGAATCGGAACCACAGTAGTAGGCGGCGCCGCTTCAATATTCGGCGGTGTTTTGGGAGTGTTTGGCGCAATCGGCGGAGCTATAGCCGGTGTGTTCTCTGCAGTCGGCGG
>MWDD01000080.1 GCA_002070375.1 bacterium ADurb.Bin157
AGGACGCCATCGATCAAACGCGCGTTTCATCGAGACATAAGAGTCTAAAGGAAAATAGGCAACCAAATCTGCCGTCTTCTTTTTTTTAACGTTTGCGTATACGTCGGGGTGTGTCGTAGTAAAAGCGACGCAGCATTCGGGAAAAGCCTGACGAAGCTCTGATATAAAGCCGTTTGCCACAAGAGATTCGCCCATCGAAACAGCGTGAACCCAAAAGATAGGTTTTTGGTTTAAGCTTTCGTTTTTAGGCAAAAGGCCGTTAAAATCGTGCATGCCCTGCGCGATGCGTCTAAAAAAGTGTTCGGCATAAGGAACGGTAGCATAAGCTATAACAGAAGCCGCTGCATAAATTATGCGATATAATGAAATGGCTAATTTAGGCCGTGTATCTTGCCGTTCCATGACACATTTGCTCCTTGCTATTCAATTCAGAGGTCGTCCATGCTTCGTGACGTGCCTTGAATCTGTCATAAAACCATAAATACTGGTGAGGATACCGCAAAATCAAGTCTTCCATCCAATTACACATTTTAACTGTTCGCGACACCGCCATTTCTGCTAACGGAGCCTCTCTTTCGTCTTCAAAAGGCCTAAGAAAAAAGGCATCGTAGTTAAAGGACATTTTTTTGCGCAAAGAATAAAGAGGCAACAGATCTGCGCCGGTTTTTAAGCTCCAATTGGCGGGGCCGGCGGGCACACTCACCCAATGCCTCAAAAAGTCGGTATAAATGCCGTTTTTATTGCCGTCTTGATCTGCAATCATTCCCAAAATCTGATTTTTTTTCAGAGCTCTTAAAGCTGCTATTCCGCCTCTGTCACGGTCATGAAGCACAATTTTTGAGTAAGTTCTGAAATGATCTAATATTTCACCGATTCCACCATCTTTTTGTGCTAAATAAAATGAATTTAGCTTATAACCTTTATTTACTATGGCAGCGCCTAAGTATTCCCAATTACCTAGGTGGGGCAATGCCAATATAACGCCTTTATTTTTGCTTAATGAAGTGTTTAAATTTTCGAGTCCCGTAAAAGCAAACTTTTTGTTTAGGTCTTCGGAGGTTAAAATCGGGTATCTGAGCAGCTCAACCAAAACCATCGCAAAGTGTATATAAGCCCTTTTTACAATTTGCTCTAAGGGCATAGGCAAATCTGTATTCGCCCTGTTATAAATTCTGTCTATTTTGTCGAATATTTTATTTCGCTCTGTTATTGCAAGGTTGTAAGCAGCTAAGCCAACCGATGCGGCAAAAATTGCCGCGTATTTTTCGGGTAGCCGGCATAGCAAATTTGATGCGGAAAATATAGTTCTACGAATCATGGATATCGTTCGGGATACAAAAGTTTTAGAATCATTTCAGATACTCTTTCTAAGACCCCAGGATTACCTAAGTGCGCGCGAACTTCTTCAAAATCCTTTTTTTGCTTTTCCCTTTTTTCAGAAGACTCTAAGAGTTCAAAAGCTTTTTCTGCAAGCTTTTCGGGAGTACAGTCATGCTGAATCAATTCGGGGGCGGACATTCTGTCGATAATAAGATTCGGCAACCCTATATACTTGGGCAGCTTATAAAAAAGGCGGGCTTGTATTTCTGTAAAAAACGCTACTTTATAACATATTATCATGGGAGTTCCCACGTAGCTGGCCTCAAGAGTTGCTGTGCCCGAGCTTATAAGCAATATTTCAGACAAATTCATGATATCATAAATCTTGCCTTCGGCTAATTTAATGGGCAGGCCGCTCTCGTTTAATTTTGTATGCAGCACAGACTTTTGAATACTGAAAACTTCTTCCCCGTCTGTCTTTATAACCGGCACAACATATTGAAATTCGGGATATTTCTTTTGTATTATTCTTGCCGCCTCTAACATTACAGGCAACAACTGGTCAAGCTCACTTTTTCGCGAGCCGGGGCAGAGTGCAATAACCGGTTTTTTGGGGTCTAACCCGTATTTGAGGCAAGTTTCTTCGGGTGTAAGCTCAGGCCTTGCGTTATCTAATAAGGGGTGCCCGACGAATTCAACGTCGGCTCCCGCAGCTCTGTATACTTCATATGTAGAAGCAAAGTTTGCAGCGACCTTTGTTATAGACTGGGCGGCATCTTTTACAAGTTTTGGATCACGGGCAAACTTGCTGGGCGGGAAAATGTATAAAGTCGGGATTCCCAGTTTTTTTGCCATGTGAACAACTCGCATGTTAAAACCGGGATAATCGACTAAAATTATTAAATCCGGCCTTTTTTGTAAAATCAGGCTTTTCAATCTCTTCAACACAAACAGTAGTCTTGGTGCTTGCTTAAAAGCTTCAAACAACCCTATCGCAGCCCAGTTTGTGCTATCATACAGCATTGCAACATCACATTTTTTAGTCTGATCTCCGCCGATAGCAGAGATATCGAAATTGCCTTTCGACTTTAAAACATTAATCAGGGAAGCGGCATAGAAGTCACCGGAGGTTTCGCCGGCTATTATCAGCAACTTTTTATTTTCACCTAATTTTGTATTCACATTATTTACCGTTTCAATTTACTTTAACACGTTTAGAGTAATTTTGCAGATTCAACTCTGCATTTTTCATGGCTTCTTCAATTTTTTGCCGAACTAATTCGCAACCTTCTTCAACGGACATGTCTTTTTTAATTTCAAAAGGCTCTCCGGCATGCATAACTGCTTTTGTAAAAGGCAGCGGCAAATTTGTTTTGTCCCATGCCTTTTTAAAAGCAATATGCTTAGAGTAAGCAGAGCCGACAGGAACAATCAAGGCACCGGTTTTTTGCGCAATTGCGACGATTCCGGGCTTAACCTGAAAAACAGGGCCTTTAGGGCCATCTACCGCGATAGCAGAGTTCATTCCTTCACTGACCTCTCTGATAGCATTTAACAAGGCTCGAGCGCCCTGCCTGCTCGAAGAACCTCTAACGCTGTAATAGCCCATAAAATGAAAGACTTTATGTAATAAATCACCGTCTCCGGAAGGTGAGGTTATGATTAAAATCTTTTCTTTTCGGTAAGAAAGCAAAGGCAGCAAGAGCGAACCATGCCACAGCGCCAACAAAATCGGCTTTTTAGTTGCTTTACCGTCTAACAAACCTTTATAACCGGTAATTTTCAACCTTATAAATGCTCTTATAATCAGAAAAATAAACGCAACAAACATGAACTTAACTCTTAAAACAAGAGTAAATTTTGGGTCATTCCAACGTTGTTCTTCAAGAAGAACTAAATTTGGGATACTTTTATCATATTCGCTGATTGTCCTCATTCAGGCTGTTCCCCATACTGAGATCGGTATAACTGTGCATATAACCCTTGCTTATCGAGCAGTTCCTGATGTTTTCCCACTTCTGCTATTTTACAATCATTTAAAACAAGAATTTTATCTGCATTAACAACTGTAGAAAGACGATGTGCAATCATAAATGTCGTTCTGTTTTTCATCAACAGGTTTAAAGATTCTTTAATTAGGTTTTCTGTTTCGGAATCAAGCGCGCTGGTGGCTTCGTCTAAGATAAGTATAGCTGGGTCTTTCAGAAAAGCTCTTGCCAATGCAATTCTTTGAGCCTGACCGCCTGAAAGATTAACACCGCGTTCACCCAGAACTGTATCATAACCGTTAGGTTGATTCAGAATAAAATTATGAGCATTTGCAAGTTTTGCAGCTTCTTTGATTTCTTCATTAGTGGCATCCAAGCGCCCCAGCCTAATATTTTCTTCTATTGTTCCCGAGAAGAGCAGAGTATCTTGAGGCACCATAGCGATGTGTTTTCTCATGCTTGAAAAACTTAAGTCTCTGACATCTTTGCCGTCAATTTCTATAGAGCCGCCCTTCACATCAAAAAATCTTGGAATCAAGTTAACAAAGGTTGATTTTCCTGAACCGGAAGGGCCCACAAGAGCAATAATTTCTCCGGGTTTAATGCTAAAATCTATGTTCTTCAAAACATCAAGTTGCTCGCGAACTATACCTTTATCGATTCTTTTTACATCGTAGCAGAAAGATACGTTTTTAAAGTCGACAGCCCCTGAGCAGGATTCTAGAATGGTAGGTTCTTCTTTTTCTTTTATATCTATTTCTGCATCAAGAATCTCAAAGACACGCTCGCCGGCTCCGATAGCCATTGAAATGCTGTTACTCATTCTGGACAAATCGCGTATAGGCGTAAACAAACCTACCAAAGCTGTTAAAAAGCTTACTACCTGCCCTGCATCTAGATTACCGGCAACAACTTCGCGGCCGCCATACCAAAAAATCAAAGCAAGACCGCAAGAATTTATAAACTCGATTACCGGTGTTGTAGAAGCATTTATGCGACTTCCGCGCATAATTTCTTTAAAACTCGCTCTGTTTGCATTTTCAAATCGTTCTCTTAGCAATTTTTCTAGAGTAAACGATTTTATTACCTTTATGCCGGTTATGAATTCTTGAAGAACTGTTGCTATATCACCGATTCTGCCCTGTGTTTTTGCCCCGATCATTTTCATCTTCTTGCTGAATCTGCTAATTATAAAACCGATTACCGGTATAATGATTATAGATAAAAAAGCCAGTTTCCAATGCAAATAGAAAATATAAGAACAAAATCCTACCAGCTGTATTATGTCAGAAATAAATTTAATAAAATCGTTTACTAAATTTTGCAAAACCGCGACATCAGATGTAATTCGGCTCATAAGTTCGCCGGTTCGCTGCTTTTCATAGAACGTTAAAGAAAGCTTAGAAAGTTTATCAAAACACATTGAACGAATATTTCTTAAAACTGTCTGAGCGACATATACCATAATATATGAAGATAAAAAGCTTGCAATACCTTTTACCAACATTACGATTATTACCGACAAAGCTATCCAGTTAAGAACAACCAAATCTTTTGAAACAAGCACGTCGTTGACAATGCTTTTCATTATATACGCGGGATATATAGTGCACACAGCCGCGATTGCGCTACAGAACATTCCGATAACGAAATGCATTTTATAATCGCGACATAACCCTAATATTCTCTTAATTACATGCATTATTTTAACTCCCGCATTTTTGCGGCGATATATTGTGCCACTCGTTCGCCGGCTCCCGGATTACCAAGCTTTTCTCTCACTGCATTTAAACTTTCATGCATAGATTTTTGCCGGTTCTTGTCTTTAAGAATATCAACAGCCTCTTTTGCTATTAATTGAGCCTCAAATCTATCTCTGATAAACTCGGGAATAATTCGTTTGCCGGCAATTACATTCGGTAAACCGATGTGTTCTGCCTCTATCAGGTATCTTGACAAAAATGAAGTAAGCCAATTAACTCGATAAACTACAATCATAGGGGTTCCGATTATAGCTGTTTCAAGCGTTGCGGTACCCGAGGCAACAATGCAAAGATCTGATGCGGCAACGGCATCGTAAGTTTGTCCTCTGACCACTTTAATGGGCAAAGAACTGTCAATTAAGTATTCATTGATTAAACTGTCATCTATAGCTGATGCGAGGGGCAAAATGAATTGAGCGTCGGCAAATTCATTAAGTATAAGCTTTGCCGTTTTAAGCAATTCGGGCAAAATATACCCGATTTCTTGTTTGCGGCTTCCGGGCATAAGCGAGATCACCGGGGTTTTAGTTATTTCTAAGCCGGATAAAAATTCACTCTTGGTTTTTTCGGGTTTAGCTACCCCGATAAGGGGGTGCCCAAAATAATTCACTTTTCCGCCCGCTTTTCTCCAGATGTCTACTTCAAAGGGAAAAACAACGATAGATTCGCTTATTATTTCGGTATATTCTTTTACACGGCTTGAATGCCAAGCCCATACCTGCGGACAAATGTAATATAAAACGTGAATGCCCAATTTTTTGGCAATTTTGGCAATTCTTTTGTTAAATCCGGGATAATCAATGAGTACAACCATTTCAGGGCGCTCTTTTTTAAGCCATTCGGCTATACCCTTTTCTATTCTCATGAGTCTTCGAATATTTTTGATTACCTCTATAAACCCTATAACAGCCAAATCATCGCAAGAATATATGCATTCCATTCCCGCTTCTTTCATCATAGAGCCGCCGACACCGGACACCGCCACTTCGGGGAATATTCTTTTCAATTGTTTGATAACCAAAGCGCCATGAAGGTCTCCGCTTTGTTCACCTGCCAAAAAGAATATTTTTTTTACTTTTTCTGTCATTTTGGCTGTCTCCTGAAACGGTTTGCCAGAGCAGGCGCAGAAACAAAAAGCAGCAATAAGGATAACGTGGAAGCGAAGGTGTGTTTTTCGGAACAAAAAGCTTCTTTTAACGAAAACCTGGGCTGTGAGATTAAATCAGGATTATTATTAAAGGATTTTAACGATGGCAAGAATACCGGCACATTATTTTTATATGCTGCATAATCATCTTTAAAGCGGCTTTCTAAGAACTCTTGCTCGAAAGGGATAACCGAGGAATATTCAAGTCCATAAAACAATATTAATGCCAAAGCAAATATAAAATTGCCCGAAATAACAGCGAATCCCAATACTTTTACACTGTTTGCAAGATAAAGCGGGTTTCTTGTAAGAGCATACGGACCGGTTTTAATTAAAACATCGGCACAAACATTTCGGGTTCTTGAGGCGGGCCCTATGTGAGAAACTGCCCAAAGTCTGAGGGCCTCACCGGCAGCGAGCAAAGAGAGACCGCACAGCAACCTTCCCTTTTTAAGTTTTTCCGATAAAAGAATACCGGGTAACAAGAAAAGAGGAAGTTTGTCCCTCAGCTTAAAAAAAAGACTTCCGAACTTATTAGAACCCATAGTTTTTGTTTCTTGTTAATGAACGGGAAGGTTGTGCTTAACCTGCTCAAGAATTTCTAAGGCAACTTCAAGCGCATTTTTACCGTCTTCTATTGTAACAAGAGGTTTTTTCCTATCTTTTATGCAATTAATAAAGTGCGAGAGTTCCAGTCTTAGGGGTTCAACTTTGTGCACCTCAAGCTCTTCGCAAATTATTTTTTCTTCATTTGTTTTTCTGCGCATTGTAATCGCCTGCTGCGCATAGTCGAGCGAACAATACTTGTCGAGCTCGAAGATTCTGAGCTTTCTGACCCGTTCTTCACTGATTCTTGAAGCTGTTAAATTAGCAACACAACCGTTTTCAAACAAAATATGGGCGTTTGCGATATCTTCGTTGTTTGTCAAAACCGCGATACCAACGGCGTCAATCTGTTTAATCGGGGATTTAACCAATGAAAGGACTATGTCGATATCGTGAATCATCAAATCGAGTACAACGCCGACATCTTGAATTCTCGGCGAAAAGGGGCCCATTCTTTGGCATTCGATAAATCTCGGCGTTTCACATAAGGTCTGCAACTTCATTATGGCGGCGTTAAAGCGTTCAACGTGCCCAACTTGCAATGTAAGCTGCTTTTCGCCTGCCAAAGCAACCAAATCATTTGCTTCTTGTAAAGTTTTGGTAATTGGCTTTTCAATAAAAGTATGAACATTGCGTTCCAAGAAAAACTTCGCCACCTCGTGATGAAGAACCGTCGGCACAACTATTGAAACGGCAGAGACCTTAGAAATCATATCGCGATAATCTTTGAAATAAGGAACATTATATTTTGCAGAAAGTTCTGCTCCTGCAGTTTCGTTTAAATCTGAGATACCTACAAGATTAGCGCCCTCTATTTCAGATAACAGTCTAACGTGGTGCTGTCCGAGATGTCCGATACCGATTACTCCGATATCAACTTTTCGATTATCCATTTTAACCTCGCCAATCAACTTTCAGAAAAAAAGAGAATTAAATTACCATTATAGCGATGCCGGCTTCGTCTGCGAGGCGAGTTACTTCTTCTTTGTCAAGTAAAAGCGTTCTTTGTGCCTCGAAAGCAAGACATTTAGCCCTAGCCTGTTTTAATATGCCGATAGTATCAACGCCTATTGTCGGAATATCATAGCGCATGTCTTGTTTTGGTCTCGCAACCTTAACAACAACCACATCGCCTTGTCCGAGTTCGCCGCCTCTGAGAATCGCTTTATCCGTACCCTCAATGGCTTCAACTGCCAATACAACTTTATTTTTAACGATTACAGCCTGCCCGATATCCATTTCTGCGATTTTTCGGGCAATTGTCAAACCATATTCAATCTCGCCCATTTCATCGTCAGACGGCTTTCTTTTCGTTAAAATCCCTTTTTCAGGCAACAAAACAGAAAGGTAAGTTGTTGAATCGCAAACTTCTATTCCTTCTGAGATAAATTCTTCACTTAACTGACGCAGCAAAATATCATCATTTAGATTCGGTATTTTTTTAAATACCTCTAACAATCTGCGATCAGGGTGAATTTTATCAAAAATAAGGGTTTTGGTTATTTTACCGGCCATAACCATTCTGTTGACACCGGCATTTTTAAAAGTGTCGATCATGTTTTGCAGTTCGCCAACGTGAAACCAATGAATTTGGCTTACATGTTTTTCGAGTTCGGGCGACGTTTCCTCACGAATAGCTACCGCAACGACCTCACTGCCACTTTGCTTAGCTGCAAGGGCAAAATAAAGCGGAAACCTTCCGCTACCTGCTATTAAACCTATACGTGACACTGTGCTCCCTCTTTTTTCCGACCGGGGTGCCGATAAAACATAATACGAACGGGCAACCCGGAACATAAGTAGTCAGATTGTATCATACTTGTTCTATAAATACGATTAAAAAATTATTTTCTATGAAAAATGTTAATTAACCGGAATCAGAAGAATCGTTCAAATCGCAGTCATCGACATCGGGATTGTTTTCATGGGAACGATTTCTCTTATTACCCTTCTTAGGGGCTTCGTTTTCTTCAGATTTCTTTTTTTTCTTACCTGTGCCCGGAGGATTCAAATTTCTCAGCAGAACGCTTAAATCAGGTTCGGATTGGCCTTCTTGGTGCACCCACCATAGATTTCGACCTGTAGTAGAATCTCGGCGGCCTTTTATATCGTCTAGGCTAAAAATTGCTTTTCTCCTGTCTGCAAAGCTTATAGTAATCTTTTTAGTTATGTAATTTATATCCATAACTCTTGCGGTTTCTTCGCCGATGACAACTTCTGCGGCAATTTTAGGATATTTGCCGTGAAATGACGCGTAATATTCGTGTTCGTGGCCCAAGCAACACAACAAACGCCCGCAGATACCGGAAAGCTTCGCCGGATTCAGGCTCAAATTTTGTTCTTTGGCCATTTTAGTTGAAACCGGATAAAAAACGTTCATGAATTGCGCGCAACAGACTTCTTTGCCGCAGCAACCTATCCCGCCGAGCAACTTTGTTTCGTCTCTGACACCGATTTGTCTAAGCTCAATTCTTGTTTTAAAGAGCCCTGCCAAAGATTTTAAAAGTTCTCTGAAATCGACCTTATTATCCGATTTAAAATAAAGAATTAAACGGCTGTAGTCAAAGAGATATTCAGCTTTTAAAAGCTTCATGGGAAGTTTATGAAACTCAATTTTTTCTCTGGACTTAAGAAAAGCCTCACGCTCTCTCTGAGCTATTTCGCG
Source organism: bacterium ADurb.Bin157 (assembly GCA_002070375.1). Classification (GTDB taxonomy): domain Bacteria; phylum Muiribacteriota; class Ozemobacteria; order Ozemobacterales; family Ozemobacteraceae; genus MWDD01. The sequence continues at coordinate 9,490 of MWDD01000080.1, forward strand.
CTTTTTCTCTCGGTCCTCTTCTGTTAAAATCCTGTCAACAGAGAGAATAAAAGGTTCGGCCTCAGGCTCGCCGATATCTTCGGGTTTTTTTGAAAAAACTCGCATTACACGAGCAATCTCGCAGCCATGTTGCGTTGTTACTACCACTTCATTTGTGGCATCTGCCTCTAAGTTTTCGGGTTTTGCTACCGAATAAATAACCGCGAGCTTTCGCAAGCGCAGTGCTAAGTATGAATTCACGCTTCGGCTCCTCCGATCTGCGTTATAAGGTTTTCGAGAATTAACAAAGGTTGAACGTGCCTATGCAGCATAAAAACAGCACTTTCGAGCATTTCTATACGCCCGCGCAAAAGTGATGTGCCTTCAACCTTAGCAAGAGTAATAATATCGTCTTTGCAATCTATGTTCAACATTAAAGTTTCATCAGCCCCACAAGACATTAGCAAGGCATCGGAATAAAAGTTTATCAGACACAAAAAAAGCCCTTCGAGCTGCATCATCGGCCATTTATCGACGGCAGAAAACAGTTGGCCCTCAATTTCTTTATACATTGCGCTCGAACAAGATTTTTTTAAATCCGCCAAAGTTGGCTCTAAACCTTTTTTAAGATTCGAAGCACAATTCTCCAGTTTATCGAGCAAAGCCTCAGAGAACAAAATGGGAAAAGCATACGGCAGGCCTGTATTAGTAAACAAGGCGCGACAAAATGACTTTTGCCCGGCCTGCAGTTCAGGGTCGAAATAATTATCTAAATCTCCTGCCAAAACCAAGGCTTCTTCTATTAGTGCTACTTGCGAAAATTTTTGCCGCAAAGCTTTAGTGTATGTTTCTAAGCAGTTCAAATAGCGTGTATGCGATGCTCTCATGCCACGCGACAACTCTAACCCCTCGAAAGTTTGTGCTATTAGCAGCGATTTTCCGAAACGCCCTTCTGAAAGGGAATAGCATAACGCAGCCTTTTCTTCGCTCAGCCCTGTAGCTTCAACGACAGCTTTTCTCGCGCTTTCATGCCCGGGACTGTTAAATCTGACCAATTCAGAGCGACTCAATATGGTCGGAATAACAGAATCGGCACTTTTCCCGATAAGAATAAACACTGTCTGAGAGGGGGCCTCTTCTAATATTTTAAGCAAGCTGTTCGCCGACGAAATATTTAGCTTTTCGGCAGGGTCAATAATAAAAATCTGCCATTTGCCATATGAAGATTTAAGCTGCGCCAAATCTTGCATTCGGCGAATTTGAGATATCCTTATGTCATAACCGTCAGGCTTAATGACTTGAACATCGGGGTGCGACAGGGC
>MWDD01000081.1 GCA_002070375.1 bacterium ADurb.Bin157
ATATAAATCCGTTTTTTGTAATTTAGCTTGTGTTATTTTTGAAGACGAAAAATAATATTTTTCACAAACCTTATGATGTGCTATAATGCGGAGAAATAAAGTTAATTTAGCGCAAGATTGTATGGGGGTAAAATGAAATATAGAATTTTACATTATGGTGAAGCAGAACTAAGAAAAAACTGTGAACCTATAAATGAAATAACCGAAGAGATAAAACAGTTGGTTTCCGATATGTTTGAAACAATGTACGATGCTAAGGGTGTCGGTTTGGCAGCTCCTCAGGTTGGCAAAAACATTAGGCTTGCTATTATTGATATCGGCGATGATCCAATTGTTATGATTAACCCCGAAATAATTAAAAAGTCAGGCAAAGAAACTTGTTTAGAAGGTTGCTTGTCTTTTCCCGGTTTAAGTGAAAAGGTTGAGCGTGCTATAAAAGTTACAGCCGAATACACTGATTTGTCCGGTGACACTTATGAAATTGAAGCCGAAGGTTTATTGGCGCGAGCAATACAACACGAACTCGATCACTTAGACGGAATAGTGTTTGTTGATAGAATATCTAAGGCCAGGAAAATTCAGATAAAAAATGACCTAGAGGCTATAAAGAATGGCGAAACGTTGTATGAAGAAGAATACGAGGACGAATACGACGACGAAATTGACGAAGACTTAGAATAATATGACGAAACCTCCTTACAAAGTAGTTTTTATGGGGTGCCCTGATTTTGCGGTTCCCAGTCTTTGTATTTTGGCTACCGACCCTGATTTTGAAGTTGTTGCGGTTTATTGCATGCCTGACAGACCTAAGGGACGCGGTAAGACTTTGACTCCGACGCCTATAAAGGAATTCGCTCTTCAGCACGGCTTTGAGGTTAGAACTCCTGTGAGTTTTAGGAAGCAGCCTGAAGAAATAGAAGTTTTGAAATCTTTTAAACCTGACTACTTGGTTGTTGTTGCTTACGGTTTAATTTTACCTCAAGAGGTTTTAAACATACCTAAGATTGCTCCTGTAAATTTGCATGCTTCAATATTGCCTGCTTATCGCGGTCCTTCTCCTATTCATTATTCTTTGATTAATGGCGATTCAGAGACCGGTAATACTGTGATGTTGATGAGCAAGGGTATGGATGAGGGTGAAATACTTTCTGTTTCTAAGACTCCTATAGGTGATTGTGATGATTTAGGCTCATTGCATGACAGGTTAAGTGTTCATGGCGCCGAGCTTTTGGTTAAAACTTTAAAAAGTTATGCTCAAGGTGATATAACTCCTTTGGTGCAAGACCATTTAAAAGCTACATATACCGGCAAAATTTCAACAGACACGGCTCATATAGATTGGAAAAAGAGTGCAATAGAAGTAAGAAACTTAATTTTTGCGATGAGTCCTTGTCCCGGGGCGTGGTTTAATGATGGGCGAGAGCGAATTAAGGTTTTCAGAGCTAGGGTTGAGGACGAGTTTTCTTCTGAGCCGGCCGGTACAATATTGGTTCAAGACCAGAATTTAGGAATCAAAATTGTTTGCGGAGACTCACGGGTTCTAAGTTTACTTGAATTGCAACGCGCGGGAAAAAACAGAATCTGCTGTGCAGATTTTGTTTGCGGTTGCCGTTTGTCTTTGAACAATTTATGCGATGATGAAACAGAGGAGTAACTTGTGACAAAAAATCAAACCCCCCAGGCTACAATAAAACGTATGTCAATTTATCTTCGATATTTGAACGGGCTTGATAACGATGGAATAAAACTTGTGTCCTCAAATGATTTAGCGATAAAGTTAGGGTTAAATTCTGCTCAAGTTCGCAAAGATTTGACTTACCTCGGAGAGCTTGGCAGGCGTGGTGTTGGTTATTCAGTTAAGAAGTTGCGAGATCATATTGTCAAGATTTTAGGCCTTAAAACCATTAGAAAGATAGGTATAATAGGAGCTGCGGGCCGTTTAGGCACTGCTTTGGCAATGTATTCCGGTTTTGAAAAGCGTAATTTTAAGGTTTCGGCATTATTTGACAGCAATTCTGCTTCTATTGGCAGTGAGTTGCCCGGCATAGGAATTATTGAGTCTATTGAAGAATTAGAAAATATAGTTAGGGAAAGGGGCATCGAAATATTGGTGGTTTGTGTGCCGGTTTCTTCTGTTAAGAGTGTTTTTGAGAAAATAAAAAAATCGGGTGTAAAAGCAGTTTTAAATTTTGCTCCTTTCAAGCTAATATCAACTGATGATATTTGTGTTCAGAATGTAGATTTTACAACTGAATTAGAGGCTTTAAGCTATAAATTACGTGTATCTGAGACTGAAATATCCGATGAAGGTGTTATCGTTTGAAAACAATAAATATAAAAGTTTTTAAGGTGGACTGAGTATGCTTGAAATTAAAACAACAGATTGCGACAATGAGGTAGTATTGATTGATGTCATAGGTGAGATAACTTTTGAGAATTCCGATGAATTACGTGACACAATAGATAGAATAACCGAAAGCAAGAATAATTTAGTTATAAATTTATTGGGTTTGAAGTATATGAGCAGTGCGGGCATGGGTGTTCTCGTTCATGGTTTAAAAATAACCAGGTCAAAGGGGGGGGACCTTAGGCTTGTGAATTTATCGGAAAAGATGCGACGTGTATTTTTGATAACACAATTTACAAATCATTTTGTGGTATTATCGAGTTTAGAAGAAGCTATAAACAGTTTTAAAACCATATCTTAAACGGCAGGTGATTGATTATTTCGCTCGAAGATATTTTCAGTGCTATAAAATCTTATAATCCTGATGCGGATTTTGATCAAATTTCAAGAGCCTATAATGTGGCTCAGGAAGCGCATAAAAATCAGTTTCGTGCTTCCGGAGAGCCGTATTTTTTGCATCCTGAGGCTGTAGCCTTGGTTGTTGCCTCAGAACTACGGCTTGATTCTACCTCTGTTTGCGCCGCTCTGTTACACGATGTCGTCGAGGACACGGACATAAACATAGAGAACATCGAAGAGATGTTCGGGCCTGTTATGGCTCAATTAGTTGGCGGTGTAACAAAATTAAACAAAGTGTTTTTCAGTTCTCCTTCGGCGGCTCAGGCAGCCAGCTTCCGCAAGATGCTTTTGGCTATGACAAATGATGTCAGAGTAATTTTGATCAAACTGGCAGACAGGCTTCACAACATACGCACTTTGTGTTTTTTGCCCCCCGTGAAGCAGAAATATATTGCGAAAGAAACTCTGGAAATATACGCTCCATTGGCTCACAGGCTTGGTATTAATAAAATAAAGTCAGAGTTGGAAGAAACTTCTTTCAAGTATCTTATGCCTGAAAAAGCGAAAGAGATAAATGATTATCTTGAGTCCTCCGGTATTGAGGGGGATATAATCATAAAAAAGGCTTTGGAAGAAATCGAAGAACATCTGAAAGACTTCAATGTTTCTGCCTCTTTGAGCGGGCGCCCCAAGCAAGCATATTCAATATATAACAAGACAATCAAATATAACAGCGGCATAGACACTCTGTATGATTTTTTGGGAATACGCATATTAACTGATTCCGTAAAAGATTGTTATGCGGCACTGGGTATGGTTCACAAGTATTGGCGGCCTATTCCGGGTAGGTTTAAAGACTACATTGCGGTTCCAAAACCTAATATGTATCAGTCTTTACATACTTCTGTCATTTATGACGGCAAGCCGTTAGAGGTTCAGATCAGAACTCACGATATGCATCGTGTTGCCGAAGAGGGGATTGCAGCTCACTGGGACTACAAAGAAAGAGGTGGAAGCGGTAACAGCAATGCTCCCGATTACAAAGAAAAGCTTTCGTGGCTTCGCAACCTTATAGAATGGTGCCAGGAAGTAAACGACGCTTCAGAGTTGATGGAAACGGTAAAGGTTGATTTATTTCAATATCATGTTTATGTGTTTACTCCGAAGGGTGAGGTTGTTGAGCTGCCCAAAGACAGTACTCCAATCGATTTTGCATATACCATTCATACTGATGTAGGTCACAGATGCGTAGGTGCCAAAATTAACGGACATATTGTTCCTTTGGAATACCGATTAAGAAACGGTGACATAGTATCCATTTTAACAAGCAAGTCTCAAAAAGGGCCGAGCCGTGATTGGTTAAAGATTGTCGGCAGCGCCAACGCAAAGAGAAAAATACGAACTTGGCTCAAAAAGGAATTCAGAGACGAGTATATTTTAAGCGGTGAGCGCGAATTTTTAGAGGCTTTTCAGCGTCTGGGCGGCGAGCGCGAAACTGAAAAATTGTTCGGAACGCCTTCATTTAACGGCAGAGTCAAAGAATTTGGTTTTCCTTCTCTCGATGAAGTATACGCCGGCATAGGGGCAGGAGAAGTAAGGGCTCAGCAGATAATCGGCAAGCTATTTCCCGACTTACTCTTAAAAACTCAGCAAAGGCAGATTGAGGCGAAGAAGAATCGCACAGAAAAGCAAAAGAAGCGGAAGGCTCAAAAGGGGCCGCGAATTATTGTGGGTGGCTTAGAAGGTGCCCTGATAAAGATTTCGCGTTGTTGTAATCCGATTCCCGGAGATGAGATAATTGGGTATATAACTCGCGGGCGGGGTGTAACTGTGCACAAGAAGGATTGCCCGAATACTAAGAGCTTGGCATCAGACTCAGAGAATCGGATAATTGATGTTCGCTGGGATTTGGGAATAACCGACGAAATTATGGGTGCGGGCAGTTACATGGTAAAAATTCGCGTTGAGACTACAGATCGGCGGGGTATGTTAAACTCTGTAACAAGTGTAATTGCGAATCAGGGACTTAATATAATTTCGGCTTCGGCGAAGACAACAAAAGAGCGGACGGGTATTTTGGAGTTTACAATTGAGGTTGGAAACTCAGAGGTGTTAAATGAGCTTTTGCGGTTAATTTTACGCTTGACCGGTGTTACAAAGGCATACAGGGTTGATAAGAAACAGTAATTATGGCAAAGGCAAAAAAAGTTCGTGATGATGTCGACGAGAGCTTAATAGAGGCGACTGATATCGTTTCTTTGCTTTCTGAGCCCGGTTTTGCAGAGATTTATGATCGTGAGATCACGCAGATTGAATGCCGTGAAGGCTTTGAATTGCCTTCCGTTGATTTATCAGAGTCTTTGCCGGCCGTTTTGTGTGCATCGAGTGAGGAGCCGAAGGTTGATAGGTGTAAAATACGTTTATGGAGTGATTTTAAGCCTATTGAAGGTGATACTTTAGAAAAAGTTATTGCCGACATCGCGAAGTGTGAGAGCTGTGATTTGTGCAAGACTCGTAATAAAACTGTTCCTGGGGCTGGCAGTTCGTATGCTAAGCTGATGTTGATCGGTGAAGGGCCGGGTGCTGATGAAGATGCCACGGGTATTCCTTTTGTCGGAAAGGCCGGTCAGCATTTAGACAAAATTTTGGCGGCCGCGGGTTTTAAGCGCGATGAGGTTTATATTTGCAACGTTGTAAAATGTCGTCCGCCGAACAATCGCGACCCCAAAATGGAAGAAATGGCTGTTTGCAGTCAATTTTTGCAGAGACAGATTCATTTGATTAAGCCTTGTCTGATAGCTTGTTTGGGAAATATTGCGGTTAAATATGTAATAGGGCCAAAGGCGCCGGGTATAACGCGCATTCACGGACAGTGGTTTGACTCTGTTTTTGGGATAAAAACTATGCCGATGTATCATCCCTCTTATTTACTTCGAGATAATTCACGTGAAAAGGGCAGTCCAAACTGGGAAATGTGGCAAGACATAAAGGCACTGAAGCAAAAGTATGATTCTATTTAGAATCGTGTAAAATTACCTTTTTTTTGGCTATAAGCTGTAGTACAATGTTATCATGCGAAAAGCTTTGTTTATAATTGTTTTGTTTTGTTTGACGATATTTATTGGCTGCCTCGGGACCTCTATGAGCGGCGATAATGTTGTCGGCACCGATATTGTTTTTACCAATGCTGTATTAAGCGGCAGAATTTTTTTTGCGGACAGGCAGTTGTACGGGGGAATTCCAATATCTATAAGGTATTCGGGCAGCCCCGAAAGTAATGCCGCCGCCACTATTAAAACCGATAACGGCGGGTATTTCGGCATTCAGTATTTAGACCCGGGTGTTTATGATTTGGTTGCGGTTACGGGTGACAGTGAAGTTACTTTTGCGCGGGGGGTTCAGGTTGTAGAAAATTTTAATCGTCAGGTTGGCGAGACTTCTCTTCTATGTTTAAAAGATATTGTAATAAGTGAAGTTGCCAGTGATTCATTTAAGATAAGTTTTCGCACTAACAGGCCGGCTTCTGCACTGCTTGAGTATGCGCCTGCCGGTGGGATTTTCGTCAAAAAAACGTTAAGTAATTCTGCAAAGACTATATATGAAGAACGCATTAGCGGTCTTCAGGCTGAAACCGATTATAATTTGCGATTAACTCTTACAGGTGGCGACGGGCAAAAATACGAAGATCGCGGGATTTCTGTCTCTACCACTTCGATTGTGGGTCCTCGTTTACTATCTGTTGCTATAAACAATGGCGCTTTCGAGACTTATTCGCAGCACATGGTTTTATATTTAAGTGCTGAAAATGCTGCTCAGATGCGTATAGGGGAAAAATCCGAGCTTGATGATCAGGCTTGGTTAAATTATTCAACAACTTACAATCACACCTTTTCTTATATAACAGGCGGTACTAAGCGTATTTACGTTCAGTTTAAAGACACTTTCGGCAACATTTCAACTGTTCAGTCGGATTCTATTCTTTTGACTTCAGAAGGTTATGTAGGCATTTGGTTAAACGGCGGTGAAAACATCACCAACAATACAAAGGTGCTTTTAAAGGCTGTTTATCCTGAAGCTACACATATGATGGTTTCTAATTACTCTAATTTTGTGAATTCATTCTGGGAAATCTACAGAGAAACCAGAGACTGGAATTTAACCGCAGAAGACGGAACAAAGGTTGTATATGTGAAGTTTAAGGGCGGAAACGCGAACGAAAATGATGTTTTTACCGCTTCAATTGAGCTTGATCGAACGGCTCCAAAAGTTGATATGCTAATAAATAACGGTGCAAAAGTTACTGCCACGACCACGGTAAGTTTGGCTTTTTCATATCAACAATCGCCTCCTACACATATGAAGTTGGCTAATACCGAACCGCCTGCTGTTACAGACAAATGGGTTACTTTTATATCTAATGTTTCTTGGGTTATTCCTAAAGAAGACGGTGATAAAGAGGTTTACGCAATATTCAAAGATAATGCGGGAAACGAGTATGGGCCTGTAAAAGCGGCTATTACTCTTGATACTGTTGCACCTTCCGGTAATTCGGTTCAAATCAGAGCCAGTGAGGTTGAGTCTTCTTCAGAGCTGTCTGAAACTCAAGTTGCCAGTTTGCCGGTGTTTTTACATTTTAATATATCTGATCAGTCGGTTGATTCTATTTACTACTCTATTACTGTTGCAACCACCACTCAACCGGCTTTTTCAAGTTTTACCCAAGTTTCAAAACCATTTTTGCCCATAGAAATAACAGAGAATCATGTTGCGGTTAATGCTTATAGATTTTGGGCATTATTTGCAGATGAAGCGGGCAACAAAGGTTATGTTCAGTATGCTAACTTGAAGATTGACGGGCCACGCATTTTAATAGCGCCTGAATCTGTCAGGCTAAAGGCGCGAGAAAAGCAAATATTTGACTACTCTCTGGAAAACGTTACTATAATCAATACGGGAGACATGATTTGGAGCCTCGGTGCGGGGGCTTCCGGCACCATAGACCCGGCAAGCGGCTTATATACAGCGCCTTCTCCACTATTGTATTCAGGAAACGTAGACATAATCGCTTCTCCGACCAATTCGGTTAAATATCTGAGAGAAGCTCACGCAACGGTTGTTCTCGAAAAATCTTTCGAATTGCTATACCAAGACCCCGGCGGATTGCACCCTATTGCGGGCGAGAATTACACATTTGAGGCGTTGACCGAGTCGCTTCCAGATACCTCCACCGCTGTCAGCAAAATAAGAATTTTGCACAGCAATGCCGGCATAACTCTTTTGAACACGCTGCAAGGCAACGTAAGCATTACAAATTTGGCAGCCGACGAATTTGGCGTAGCAACGCGAATAACTTATACTCCGCCCGGCGGTCTGATAAATAATCTTACAGAAACATTGAGGTTTGCATCTGTTGATGACCCTTCTATTGAAGGCAGCATTACATATGTAGTAAACGTTGGAACCAATATAAGACTTTCTAAAAACGGCGAAGCCCAACGCGGCTCACCTTTCAGCGTTTCGGCAGAAGTGGCCGGCGCATCTACCGACACCATAACCTGGACAATAAACCCGACTCCGGCATCTGAATTTTTAGGCAGTTTTTCTGATTCGGCCGATATTTATACTACCACCACAACAGGCAGTCATACCGTAACATTTTACGCCAACGGCCTGGCGGTTTTGCCGACCTTAGCTTCTATAACCGCGAGTATCGAAGGTGTCAGTAAGAGCTGTTCTGTAACGGTTTTACCTCCCATTCTTTTTAATATTTCTCCGCAAACCTTGGGCGTGTTACCCGGGGAAGGGGCCAAAGAGTTATCTGTGGTAGGTTTTGATTATCTACATTCTAACGCTTCCACCGAAGTTAAATGGGAATTCAAAAACTCGTCTCAAACAGAGTATTTTCAAACAGAAAGCCCAACCCGCGGCACTCTGACTAAGATCAGCAATACAAAAGCCCGCTATACAAGACCCTTAGAAGCGCCTACCGAGGCTATACCTCCGAGCCCTTCAAATATAATAAATGTCAGGGCTGTTTCCCTTTCAGACCCCTCTGCATCGGCTACTATAAATATAACGATCTACGAAAAGGTAAAAGTTACTATTTATAACGATTTAGAAAAAACTTCTGAAGTAACATCGGTTTCTACGGTTGCAGAAGTCGGCAAACTGCAATTTTATGCCAGTGTTACTCCGGTTGAGCTGACAAATGTTGCCGTTAGTTGGACCGTGGTAGGCGGGGGCACGATAAGTTCAGAGGGATTATATTCTGCTCCTGACATTATTACGAATAATCAGGTTACTGTAAGAGCTACTTCTAACTACGACGCAAAAACATATGCTGAGGTAACTGTAAATTTGAGCGATTTTTGGCTCTCTAAAAGAACTAATATGACAGACAGCGTTACGGGCGATACTATTCCTGTAAGTGTTGTTCGCGTTAATCCATTTACGCCTACCGGCTCTGATTTTGAACTTTATGCCGGAACCAGCGGCGGTACCGGCGATGGTACCTTATTTGGTTACGGAGTTTGGAGAAGTGAGTTTTCTGATTCTGTCGGTGATACAAGCGGCGGTAACTGGGTAGGAGTGCCCAACCTTTCTTCTGCATCAAAGCAATACGATCGTAAATACGTTATTCACGACATGGTCTTCAGCTCTTCAAATAATCTGATTGTAGCTACATCAGACGGTCTTTGGCTAATTGCCGGCGGCGGGGCTGCCACAAAGTTTGAATATGATCCGACATATGTGGCTGCTGACTTTAGGGGCTGTAATGTAACCAATGACGCTGTACTGGATATCGCGGCAGACCTTTCTTCTCCGGTTACAAATCGTATGGTTTTTGTTACCACCGCAGACGGCGTATTCAGATTAAGAATAAACGAGAACACTTCAACTATTTTATCTTCTGTGTGGCTATTAGACGCTATTCATGGATACAAAGTCGAAGAAACTCGTACCAATACTGTTTCTACAACTACCACAGATCCTGTTACAGGTGATCCTGTCACTACTACCACCGAAGTCTCTCAAACAGCGTATTCATATGCTTTAAGCGCCAATCCGGTCAGCGAAACTATGCAGACTTTAGTTTATGATGCCGCCGTAAGAACTTTATATTGCGGCGGTCAAAACGGCTCTTATTACATTGTCAGAAATGCCCAAACTTACGGCGGAAATTTATTGGCAGGCAACCTAAATGCCTTTATCTCGCCTGATCCCAAAGCTCTCGATGTTGCTCTTGAGAACTTACTTTATTTAAATCTCGATCAACCAACCAGACGCACCATAGGAAATTCTGTTAACGACCTTGTTGTTGATATGTATAACCGCTCGACTGCTTGGGTTGCAACCGTTGCCGGTCTTTCCAGAACGACCGACAGCGGCACAACATGGTCAAATATTCCTTTGACCGGCGGTTCAAGCATTAACTGCAGTACAGTAATAATTGACTCTACCAATACTGTAAATGCCATGACCGGAACAGAAGACGGTGTGTACAGAATAACCGCAAGCAACGGTTTTGTTTCAAAGCGCATCAGAAGCGGCTTGGGTAATCATAAGTTGATTCGCAGTCTTACTCAGTCAGCGGGTTTGCCGGGCAGCCGACGAAAAGTTTGGGTAGGCACCTCGGGCGGAGTCTTTATCGGCCAAGAGTCACTCGACTTAGAGTAAACGAGGCTTTTTATTTAACTGCGTCAAAATCAGACTCGAAGCAAATCTCGTCTTTCCAGTTAATAATTGTAAAACCGGCCATCGGGTAGGGCGGGTGATAATCGCCTCCGCCTGCAACGTGCGTTGTGTCGTAAATGTTTCTTCTTAAAACCGGTTGGTCATTCATATGCGCCCCGCTCACAAAAACATCTGCCGGCCTGTTTCTTAAGTGAATCATGGAGCCGTGATGCCTTAGTATAAACCTGCTGTCATTGCTTATCCAAGGAAAGCTCTTCATAAATTCGTTTTGCACGTTACC
>MWDD01000082.1 GCA_002070375.1 bacterium ADurb.Bin157
ATTTTGCGCGAAAAAGGTTCCGGCACAAGAGAAGTATTTACAAATTTTTTGGCCGAAAAAAACTATTCTTATAAAAATTTCACTAAGACTTCGATTATAAGCAGTTTAAATTTAATACAGCACTTAGCAGAAAAAGGCTTGGGCATTTCTTTTGTTTATAATTCAGTCCCTTTAGCCAATAAAAATCTTGCTGTTTTTAAATTAAAAGACAGCAAAATTTTTCACGAATTTAATTACGTTTTTTTAAAAAACTCAAAAGCGCTTGGCTTGATGAAAAGAATGACCGATAAAATCTGTACCCCGAATAAAGATATATAATCAAATTCGGTTTTTTTCTGGTATAGAGATTTTTCATATTTTCTAAGTATATCTATAATTCACCTTGATTTTTTGCCAAAAATCAGACATATTATTACCAGTTATTAACATGTGTGAACCATTTGTTTGGAGATAAAATGAAAACAGACCCGGTAGAAATATTTCGTAAATGCGGAGGTCAGCTTCGCATGAGTGAAGCGATCAAGCACGGTATCACCCGCTATATGCTCTATTCACTTCGAAACAAAGGAATAATCGAGCAAATCAGCAGAGGCGTGTATCGACTGGTTGAGTTGCCTCCTGTCAGCAATCCCGACCTGATTACTGTTGCTCTGCGGTATCCTAACGCAATCGTCTGTCTGTTATCCGCACTCTCGTTTCATGAAATTACTACTCAGATACCACATGAGGTGTCGATAGCCATTCCTCGGGATTCCCACAAGCCATCACTAGAATATCCACCGCTGCTTGTTCACAGATTTACAGGCCCATCTTATCAAGCCGGGATTGAGGAACATCAAATTGATGGAGTTACCGTAAAAGTATACAGCATAGAAAAGACCCTGGCAGATTGCTTCAAGTTCCGGAACAAAATTGGGATGGATGTCGTGCTTGAGGCACTGAAACTTTACAAGGCAAGAAAGCAGTTTGACCATAGAAAGATTCTGGAATACGCCAAGATTTGTCGTGTTGACAAAATTGTGCGCCCATATCTGGAAGCAAGCATATGAAATCGCTTCAGAACGTTTCCGCCTCGGTAAGACAACGAATCCTCAATCGGTCGAAAGCTGATAGCCGCATGAAAGACTTTTACGATATCTGCCTTTTATCACGCCAGTTTGAGTTTTTCTTAGGCACTCTTGCTGAGGCTGTAAGACTTACCTTCAAGCAACGCGGGACTGAATTGAGTGAACCCATTGATGCCTTTTCAGATGATTTTATATCTTCCCGCCAACCAATGTGGGCAGCTTTATGTAAGCGATTAAAACAGGAACACATTCCTGAATCCTTCCGAGAAATTGTGACTGAGGTCGAGCTGTTTCTGAAGCCGCTAATTAAAGGAGTATCAGATAATATGACTTGGAAACCGGCCGGCCCAGGAGAAAATCTTCAACTTATTACAGAATAATTAGACAAAATGATAATTTATAATGAAAATTTAGCTTAAAAAGTATTTAAGACACTTGTTCAACTGGGAAATTTGAGTTACTAATAACGCACAATTTTATTCTGTTTTGGTCGAAAAAAACTTTGATAATGTGTTATACTTACTCTAACGCAATTTGCCAAAAAGCCGGGAGAAGAGCGTATGGTGGGCTGAAATTGCCTATCAATACCAAATTCAAAGAGTTAGCAAAAACGCGACAATATTGTTTTTGAGGGGAGATAATATGACAACGACTCATTTTTTTAATAATACAGATGGCCAGTCATTATTCGCAAAATTGAAATCTATTGCTCAAAACATGGCAAACTTTGACAACTTTTTAGCTGTAACCGGGTATTTTCGCTCATCTGGGTATTTCAAATTACGAGAAGAATTAAAGGATGTAAAAAAAATTCAAATTCTCGCAGGTATTAACGTTGACAACATTTTTAAAAAGCACAACAAAGCCATGTTAATGCTTGAAAGTCCGGAGGAAGCGAGAAAAATATATAATCAAGATTTTATTGATGATGTGCGAGAAGCTCGCTATAGCAAAGATGTAGAAGACGGGATTTTACAGCTTTTCCAAGATTTGAAAGATGGTAAAGTGGAAATAAGAGTACATTCATCTAAAAACCTACACGCAAAATTTTATCTCTGTTTACCTGAAAACCACAACGAAAGTAGCGATGGTTGGGTGATTATGGGGTCGTCTAACTTATCGGATTCAGGACTTGGAACTACTCAAACTCCACGCTACGAGTTAAACGTAGCTATGAAAGATTATGATGATGTAAAATACTGCAAAGACGAGTTTGACAAACTATGGGGAGAGTCAGTTGCCATTACCACTGCTGACATTAATTCAGACATAGTCAAAACACACCTTGGCGTTAAGCCTACTCCCTACGAGTTGTATATCAAAGTGCTGATTGATACTTTTGGGGATCAAATAGAAGACAATTTTACCATTGACACACCCAAAGGCGTGCGCGATTTAAAATACCAAAAAGATGCCGTTATTCAAGGGTATCAAATGCTGCTTGCCCATAACGGCTTTTTCCTTGCCGATGTGGTCGGGTTGGGCAAAACCATTGTCGCCACGATGATAGCTAAACGATTCATTGAATCGAATGGGCACGATACCCGCATTCTGGTTGTTCACCCGCCTGCGCTTAAACACAACTGGGAGGAGACATTTAAATTATTTGAAATCCACAAAAAAGCTAATTTCGTCCCTAACGGAAGTTTATCAAAGGTGCTTGAAGGCAAAGAGCGCTACGGCGAACCGGAAGATTATGATTTAATTATTGTGGACGAGGCGCATAGGTTTCGCACAGGAACAACAATGGGTTACGATGAACTTCAACGTATTTGTAAATCTGAGCGTCATAATACAGCCTTGGTGAAAGGGCCCAAAAAAATAATGTTGCTTTCGGCAACGCCACTTAATAATCGCCCCGAAGATTTGAAAAACTTGATACTGCTCTTTCAAGATGCAGCACGATGCACCGTTGAGGGCGTTTCAAACCTCGATGTTTTTTTTGCTCCGTTCATTGGCAGATACAAAAATGCTATGTCGAGAAGAAATAATACCGTTGATATTAACGAAATAGATAAGATATATGGGGACATTAGAAATAATTTGTTAGACAAAATAACCGTGCGTCGTACACGTCATAATATTGTTGGGGACGAATCATACAGAAAAGATTTGACGAAACAAAAAATTATTTTTCCGAACATTCTTCCGCCATGCGATTTTACCTATCAAATGGATACAGAATTATGCAATTTGTTTTACAACACTTTATTGCTGCTGACCGACACGCCAACGCATGAAATGCCCAATGACAAGGGGCTGTATTACGCGCGCTATCGTGCTATAGAACATTTAAAGGAAGAATATCGTTCCAAATACAAAGGTGCTGAGCAAGTGGCGAAAAACTTAGCGAACATTTATCGCGTGCACATGGTAAAACGTTTGGAAAGCAGTTTCTACGCCTTTTATCGTTCGCTAGAGACCTTGCGGACAATTACCGAAGATATGATAAAAATGTTTGCCGATGGTCGTATTATTATCGCTACGGAACTGAACGTAAAAGAGTATATCCGCAAAGCAGGAGACAAAGATTTCGATCTTATTTTGGATGAATTTATTAGTAAGGCATCACGCCCAGGCTTTACCGCTGATGAATTTGTGTTTGCACCCGAAGATTTTGATGAACACCTTTTGCCGGCTCTGGAAAGCGACTTAAAAAAAATAACGCAACTAAAAGCAAAATGGCAAGAGATTGAAAAAAAAGGCATTGACCCAAAGTTGGATTTGTTTGTTGAGAAAATGCAAACCGAATTTTTCAATAGAAAACAGAATCCGACAGGCAAATTAGTGGTTTTCTCCGAAAGTGTCGATACGGTGAATTATCTTACAAAAGCCCTTCAAGAACGTCTGAATCGAACCGATGTGCTAAGCGTTTCTTCAAAAAATCGCAAGGCTTTGGAAACCGATATCCGCGAGTGTTTCGATGCAAACTATGAGAAAGCGAGCGACGAATACAACATTATCATTACATCCGATGTACTTTCTGAAGGTATCAACTTGCACCGCAGCAACGTGATTGTAAACTATGATACACCTTGGAATGCAACGCGATTGATGCAGCGTATAGGGCGCGTAAACCGTATCGGCTCGGTTGCCAAAGAAATCTACAACTATATGTTTTATCCGTCAAACGAAGGCGACAAGCAAATTCAACTATACAACAATGCGCTGATAAAGTTGCAAGGTTTCCATTCCGCTCTTGGCGAAGATGCCAAGATTTTCTCCAAAGAAGAAATGTTGAGAGAATTTAAATATTTCAATCCCGATGTTACCGATAAGGTAGATAAGCAGTTGCAGCTTATGCGCGAAGTGCGTGAATTGTATCACAACGATCGCGAGTTATATAAAAAAATCAAATCGCTGCCTTTGAAATGCCGTGTGGGTCGCCACGAAAATGAACTTGGGAAAGGGAAAGAGAACACAACGATTGCCTTTATTCAATCGCCACGAAAAACAGAATATTTCCTTTTCGATGAAAATAAACTAAATCAAATTGACTTTTTAGATGCTGTGGATATTCTACGCGCCGGAAAAGAAGAAAAGGCAGCAGATATGAACCCTGCGCTTGACCTTCATTACAAGCATGTGAATGCTGCCCTTGATAGTTTCCAAACGGCATTAATTGCTCAACTCGACGAGAACAGCCTCACGCAAAAAATTAAAACCAACGACAGAGCTGTGGCAACTGCACAAAAATTTTTGCGTTTGTTTAAGGAAGTTGCTACCGATAACGATGTAAAACTGCAATGTGATGAATTAAACGACTATGTTACCGATGGTAAATTTCAGCAGCTAAACAAGTCATTGAAAAAGTTAGCTTCGGACTGCAAAAATGACAAAACAGCAATGAAAGCAAACGAATTTGAATACGAAAAAGTGATAGGCGAACTTTATAAAAAATACCATGCAGACAGAGAGAAACAAAATGCCATTTCCGATGAAGATGCGCTCGTTATTGTTTCTGAAACATTTGTTAAATAGGAAAAACTAATAATATGACATACGATAAAAACGACCTTCGCACCCTTTTTCAAAAGCCGTTCAATATTTCTAAATGGATAGACATCTTGGTTAACCTCTTTGGCGCAAAAGAACTTCGTGCAACTCCTGAATCGCTCGGAGTACAGCAAGAGCAAGGTTGCGGCTACTATCTCGGCAGTCTGAACACTGCCGATAATTGCAAAATCGGGCTTTTCCATTATGAAATTACAAAAGGTTCGGTGGCGCATAAACGGGTAGGGTTACGCAATTTGGTAAAATCGTTTATCAACCCGATGTGGGGAGAGTTTGATACTGCACTTGTGGTGTTTTCTGATAATGACCATTGGCGTTTGTCCTACATAAGTGATATCAAAGGCGAAAAAACCTCACCCAAACGTTTCACCTTTGTTTTTGGAGAGGCTGATTCTCAATACAATACAGCTGTAAACCGCTTTGCCGAACTGCAGCAAAGAGGTATTACACAGCAAAACATAAAAGATGCCTTTTCGGTGGAAGTCCTCACCAAAGAGTTTTACAACGATTTGTTTAATTGGTATGTCTGGGCAGTTGATAGTAAAACCGGCGTTACCTTTCCAAATAATACACAAATACAAGATGACGACCGTGAAGGAATTGATACGAAGATTATCAGACTCATTACCAGAATTATGTTTGTTTGGTTTATTAAGCAAAAACAATTAGTGCCCAATGCTATTTTTGAAGAACAAGAATTGTCGAACATTCTGCGTGATTTTGACCCGCAAAGCACCGACAATGGCAACTATTACAATGCCATATTACAAAACTTGTTTTTTGCTACACTCAACCGCGCCATTGAAGATGAAGAAAAACAACAGCGCGGTTTTGCCAAAGGCGAAAGAAAAGATTTGAAAACACTTTATCGCTATGGCGAACTATTTTCTATTTCGGAAGATAAAGTGATTGAACTCTTTGCCGAAGTACCTTTCTTGAATGGCGGTTTGTTTGAATGTTTAGACAAGACAAGAACCATTGACGGCGTTGAAAAAGCATATAATTATGACGGCTTTAGCCGTAACGATTCAAAATTTAAAGACGGAAAATATCGATACCGTGCTTTTGTGCCTAATCAACTTTTTTTTGAGCATGAAAAAGGTCTGTTTTCCATCCTGAAGCGCTACAATTTTACCATTGAAGAAAACTCGACCAACGAGCAGACAGTTGCTCTCGACCCCGAACTCTTGGGTAAGGTTTTTGAAAACCTGCTTGGCGTGTATAATCCCGAAACGCAAGAATCGGCACGAAAATCGAGCGGCTCTTTTTATACTCCGCGCGAAATTGTGAATTATATGGTTGATGAAAGTCTGATTGCTTACTTGGGCGATACGCCTCTCGTTAGAGGTCTTTTTGCCGACAATTTCACAATTGACGAGTTACGTCGGCCAGATTATCAAGCTATTGCCGGAAAACTGAAAAGCATTAAAGTAATCGACCCTGCTTGCGGTTCGGGAGCTTTCCCCATGGGTTTACTCAATCGTGTAGTGGATATTCTTAAACGTATAACCATCGATAAAAGCGATTATCAGCTAAAACTCAACTTGATAGAAAATTGTATTTATGGCGTTGACATTCAGCCTATAGCCACACAAATCAGCAAACTGCGTTTCTTTATTTCGCTTATTTGCGATTGCCAGCGCGATCCCACTAAACCCAATTTTGGCATTCCAACTTTGCCGAATTTGGAAACTAAATTTGTGTGCGCCAACACTCTGATAAGTTCCGACTTGCATAATTATAATAACGATTGGACAACCGATAAAACTTTACTGAACTACAAAAATGAATTGCTTGAAATACGCCACAAGCATTTTAATGCGAAAACTGCAAATGAGAAAAAAGGACTTCGGAAAAAAGATGAAGAGGTGTCACAGAAAATCCGCGACTATATAATTGATAACGCAACTAAACCTGATAAATGGAAAATTGAAATGTGGCGCAAACTGATTAAAAAAAACAAGTTGGAGCTGCAAAAATATCAAGACGAAAATTGGGTAGATGAGATGATACCACAGGGTAACTTATTCGGAAATCCGCAGCCAACATTGTTTCGTCGTGATGTTAATAAAGAAAAACGCGATGAACTTAACAAGACAATAAAATCCTGTCAAAGTGCAATTGACAAAGAAATAAACAAAGCTATTCCGCAGGGTTTTGCGGGTGCAGTAGAACAAGTTACACGTTGGAATCCCTACGACCAAAACGCCTCCTCGCCATTCTTCGACCCAGAATGGATGTTTGGTGTGAAAGACGGTTTTGATGTTGTAATTGGAAACCCGCCGTATATTCAACTGCAAAACAATGGCGGTTTGCAAGCACTGGTGATATATACAGCCTTTTTTACGAACGTGGTTGGCAACTGCTAAATAACGGTGGCTGCTTGTGTTTTATTACTTCCAATAAATGGATGCGGGCCGGATATGGCGAAAAGACCAGAAATTTCTTTGCCACAAAAACAAATCCCATTCAATTGATTGACTTTGCCGGCATAAAGATTTTTGAAAGTGCAACAGTCGATACCAATATTTTGCTTTTCCAAAAAGCCGCCAACCAAAAGCGAACAAAAGCCTGCGTTACCAAGGGTGCCGATTGCCGAAATAATTTGAGCGATTATGTTAGGCAGTCGAGTTCAATTTGTGTGTTCGACACTTCTGATTCATGGGTTGTTCTCTCTCCGATAGAGCAAAGCATTAAACGGAAGATTGAACAAGTTGGTACACCACTCAAAGATTGGGACATAAATATCTATCGTGGCATACTTACTGGTTGCAATGAAGCCTTTATTATTTCAGGCGAAAAAAAGAATGAGATTTTGGCAAATTGCATAACCGAAGAAGAACGCACTAAAACTGCGGAATTAATTCGACCGATTTTACGCGGACGTGATATTAAGCGTTACGGGTATGAGTTTGCAGATTTATGGCTGATAAATACGCATAACGGAGTAAAAGATAAGGGCATAAAACCAATAAACATAAACGATTATCCTGCTGTAAAGGCTCATTTGGATTCATATTGGGACAAAATAGAACCTCGCGCCGACCAAGGCGACACTCCGTATAATTTAAGGAACTGCGCTTATATGGAGGATTTTTCTAGGCAGAAAATAGTTTTCCAGGAAATAGTCCAAGAGAGCCAATTTATGCTTGATAATACCGAATACTTTTATTGTAATGATACTTGTAGAATTATTGTTGGTAATTCAATAGAGTTTCTTTTAGGTATTATGAATAGCAATTTATTTTTTTACGCAATAAAACGCTTTTATAGTGGGGGATCATTGGGTGAAGCAGGAATAAGGATGAAACATACTTTTTTTCAGGACTTCCCTTGTATTCCAGAAAATGATGTTATAAAGAAATTATCAAATCAACTATCGGAACAATACAATACAAAGAAAGAACTAAAGATAAACCGCAAAATATATGAACTATACGGTTTATCAGATGAGGAAATTTCTTTTATAGAAAACTCTATTTAATTTCTATATAACCAATTAACTCTTGCTCTTCTTGTGATAAGCCATATAGATTGAAAATTTTTCTATCGATTTGCATGGCTTTCTCTTTTGAATAGTCTTTTTGTATGTCTGTCACAAGTTTATAGAATTCTTGTTCAATTTTGTCATTTATTTGCAGTACAGAAATTTTATCAAAGAATATCTTGCTTAACTCTCTTGTGCCACCTAGTAATTCGGGAAAATTATCTCTATAGCAAAATTTGAAAAGTGAAGAATTAAAAAAGGCTGTAAGGAATGCTATTTTTTTTCCTGTGAGAATAAAGCATTTTTGATTTGTCAAGAATCCTTTGTCGTCAAATACAAAAGGCAAATATTTTGTCATATTGGGATAAATTATTTTCTGCTTAGAAAAATCCTCCCAATAACTAATGCTGTCTTGTGTTTCAAACCATTTGTTATTGGTCTTTTTACGTGCTTTAATCATTTCTCCATTAACATTATAAGTCTTTCCGGTTTGCTCCAAACGCTCTTTACCAAATGCCAATAGATAATCTCGCACAGCCGGATAGTCGTCAATATTGTAATGTTTAGACGGAAATGTTGCTATTAGGTATAAATCCGCAAACTCATAACCATATCGTTTTATATCTCTGCCTCTGAGAATCGGTCGAATAATTTCAGCACTTTTTGGGTCGGTGTTTATTAGTTCGTCTTTCTTTTCACTGGATATTATGAACGCTTCATTGCAACCTGTTTTTATTCCGTAGTTTATTTGAATATCCCAATCTTTCAAAGGCGTTCCAACAGCTTCTATTTTCTGCTTAATGCTCTGTTCGATAGGCGAAAGTATTACCCAACTATTGCCATCAAAAAAACTGCAAATACTACTATTCTGCCTAACATAATCGCTCCTTTTAGTTCAAAGTATTGTCACAAATGAATCTGTGTAGTGTATTTCTATCTACTTTTAGATGTTTTGCAATCTGTATTTTAGGGATTTTCTGTTCAAGCATGCGTTTTATATTTTCTTCAAATCCTGTCAGTTTCACGTGGCTGCTTTTTCGCCCGACAGGTCGTCCCAAAACTTTTCCTTCCGCCTTTGCCCGTGCCAAGGCCTCTTTGGTGCGCTGCGAAATCAGATTGCGTTCAATTTCTGCCGATAGACCAAAGGCAAACGCCAAAACTTTGCTCGAAATATCACTGCCAAGGCGGAAGTTGTCTTTAATTGTCCACAGCTTAATTTCCTTTTTCATACAGGCACTCAGCACGTCCATAATCATAAACAAACTGCGCCCAAGCCGCGACAGTTCGCCGCAAATAAGAATATCGCCTTTTTGCAATTTCTTGAGCAGTTTTCCGAGTTGCCGTTTTTCTACTTCTTTTGTGCCAGATATTGTTTCTTCTATCCATTGTTCAACCGCAATATTTTGCTTTTTGCAAAAGTTGTTAATTTCAAACCGTTGATTTTCAACCGTTTGTTTATCGGTGCTTACTCTAATGTATCCGTAAATCATAGTATTATTCCTCACTATAAAGAAATTGACCGTAGTTTTTTTAAAGCTTCATAGTTTAACGACAGAGGAATAAAGATAGAGGAATGGGGAAAGAGGAAAATATCATGAGACAATCTACTCAAATATAAGCAAACGATAATAGCTTCTAAGCTTTAGCGTATGAAACAATTTTACGTAGTATATGCAGAAAATTTTCGCACATGTTAGGGAATAGTTTTCGACAAGCTCATATTTCCAAAATGAAGATTTTATTTTGGAGCTTGGAAAGGATTTCCGCCTAGATTTACTATTCTTTCACTGTGAATTGCAATGCCTTGTAGCTTTTGAATTGAAAACAAGACGGAATATTGCTCGGCTTAATGAAAAGGATGACCGATAAAATCTGTACCCCAAACTAAAATATTAAAATCGGTTTTTTTCTGGTATAGAGATTTTTCATATGTTATAAATGGTGTACATTATACAAAAGGAAAGGATAATTACATGTCTGAAGGTATAAAATGGGATCTTAGCAGTTTCTTTAAAAAATACGACTCTACCGA
>MWDD01000083.1 GCA_002070375.1 bacterium ADurb.Bin157
CTCAGGCCGGCTACCCGTCTTCGCCTTGGTAGGCTTTTACCCCACCAACTAGCTGATAGGACGCAGACTCATCTTTCAGCGTGAGGTTGCCCCCACCTTTGGCTACGAAAGTCCCCCCTCGTAGTCTCATCGGGTATTAGCACAAGTTTCCCTGAGTTGTCCCCGTCTGAAAGGCAGATTATCTACGTGTTACTCACCCGTTCGCCACTCCTCTTTAATAAATATTGCTATAAATCAAAGAATCGTTCGACTTGCATGTGTTAGGCACGCCGCCAGCGTTAGTCCTGAGCCAGGATCAAACTCTCCATAAAAAATATTAAAAACGACCGTTAAGCCGCTTTTTACGTTTTTAAGAGCGTTTAATCTTTTCTCAAAATTAAACATTATGTCTTCGTTTTACGAAAGACTCAAAAGAACTTAATAACCTGCGGTTAAGCAAATTATTAGGTCCCACTTGGCGTCATATTTTAAAGTCTTCTGATCTTATTCTCAATTAACTTAGGTCTCTTTGAAGACCGCCCTGCCGAGGCAGGAAATTCAGTTTATCATTTTAGCTTTTTAATGTCAATATCTTTTTTTATTTTTATTTTGTACAGGATTTTATTTTTTCATTTTGTTGGCTATTTTGCCGATAATCTTTATTAGAGCAAATATGGAGACAAATGAATGCATTCAATTAAATATAATATAAGAAAAACCTTGTGCGGAAAGTTACTTTATTCATTGTTTGTTTTTTCTTTGATAATCTTATTAAACGGCTGCCAAACCGGCGGTAATCTTAAGTTTAAAGAAACCTCACCCGAAAACACTTTCACAATTTCAGGCAGAATTTCAATTCCTGAAATTATAGAAACAGAATTGGCCGGCTCTTTAAGAAGCGCTTTAACAACTCTTAACGACTTCACCAAGTTTAAAATATCCGCAGAAGGAGTCACTGCGCAAGTAAATAAAGACGGAACTTTTTCTCTTAAAAACGTGCCTTTCTCTGATAAGATGGTTTTGAAAGCCGATGCCAACAAGCTTTCTTTGATGCTTAGAGTAACAGAGACTGACTTATATTTTAACGACTTAACAAATGTAACCATAAATCTTAGAACAACTGCAGAAGCACTAATTTTCCTCAAAGGCCTTGAATCGGAAAAAAATCTCACTCCGGGAGACATACGCGCCCGAGAGTACACAGACGAAATTGATAATCTGATAAATGCAATAAAGCTAGTTTCTCAGCTTTCCCCTTCATCTGTTTCTCAGTCTATACTTGACTTGCCTGCCGTTGCACAGCCTGCAAAGGCGTTGGCTGAAAAAATACTTGAACGGGAAGCAAACTTAAAAGATGCCAACGGTGTATTAAGAAATATGCTATTCTTAAAAGACATAAACCTTTTAAAAACATATTTTTCTGCTTCTTTTAAAAATGATTGGGACAGCTCTTCAAATTATGATGATCTGATCTCTGCTTTTGAAGGTTATTTTGCCCAATACACCTTTGAAAATGTAGCTTGGGATGTCACAGAATCGGAATTTTTGCCCGACAATATTGCCAGGATAAGAACAAGAGTAACGGCAACAATAAAAGACAATATATCCGAAGAAGTAAAAAAACCGGTAACATACAATTTTGATGCTTATTGGAGAAAAGAAGGCACATTTTGGAAACTTTACAAAAACTTTCCTTACAAATTAACTCACCCCAAAGACGCAGGAGCAAACAGTACTTGGGGCGAAATAGCCGATATTATAAAACAGCTGAATGAAGCTCTCGCCACTGAAGACATCACTGTGTTTGAAAACTATATTTCGCAATCGTTTACAAATGATTTTGACACATCAAGTTCTTATACAGACCTGATAATGACCGCTCAAATTAGATTCGTCGAAATGGATGTAAAGATATCTGAATATTCGGTAGATCGTATTACTTTTATATCGAGCGACGCAAATTACGCAGATGTGGTTTGTTCAGGCAGAGTAAAAGTTTTTAACATACTGCCCGGTGTAGACATCGACAGTGAAAAGGTTTCTGCAACCTTACAATGGCGAAAAGAAGGGGCCACTTGGAAAATCTTCAAAAACCTTCCCTACAAATTCGCACACAAATTATAAACTGAAGTTTAAATGGTTTGACACCTAATTTAAATAGTTTTATTATAGCCGCGAATTAAAACTTAATAAAATTAATAAGAACGGAGCCAAACCATGTCAGGAATCCTTGTGATACGCATACAAGGCCTTGGTGACATTATTCATTTAATTCCGTCACTAAAAATGTTACGTGAAAAATTTCCTGAAAGAAAAATCGCCTTGCTTTGCAAAAAAGGCTTCGGTCAAATAGTTCCGGCGGAATATAAAATTAAAATTATCGAGTTGCCCGCCCACGCGAGCTTTTTTGAAATGATAAAGCTGATAAAAATCATACGAAGAGAAAAATTCGATGAGCTTTATGATTTATTCGCTAACCCTCGAACTGCTCTAATTTCTTTATTTTCAGGAATTAAAAAAAGATTCGGGTTTAACTACCGCATAAGAAAACATGCCTATAACGGGATCTATACCCCCCCAAATCCCAACAAGCATTTAATGCAGCTTTTTGCAAATTTTTTTGAAAATTTCGGCATTAAAGGAACCGTTTACCCGCCTAGCTTAACCTTTTCAAGCCCCACATTAAACCATGCTTTGCGTGCAATATCCGATGTAACCGTAAAAAGCCCCCTATTGGGAATCAATCCAAACTCTGCTTGTCAAAGCCGATCTTGGCCCGCCGAGCATATAATAAACTTTATAAATCTTTGGTATGATAAAACACATAGCCCCGTATTGCTGACCTGGGGTCCCGGCGAACTTCAAAAGGTTGAGCAAATACTAAGCAAAGTCGACTCCCAAAAAGCATTCACCCACAAAGCTCTTAAAACAAACGAGTTTTTAGCATTGATTAGCAAATTAGATTTATTTTTGACCCCTGACACGGGTCCGATGAATTTTGCTTGGGCAGTAGGCACTCCGACAGTTGCTCTTTACGGAGCAACCACCCCTGAACCGACAGCTCCGCGAGGAAAAAATCACTTGGTCTTATTTAAAAAAGATATACCTTGTTTAAGATGTCACAAAGACTTTTGTTCACATAAAAAATGCATGCACGAACTGACCCCCAACTATGTTTTAAATTGTATTTTAGAAAAATATAATTTATCGAACACAAGAGCAGAAAAATGAAAAAAGCAATATTCTTAGACAGAGACGGCACATTAAACCCTGATCCCGGCTATATTTCCGATCCAAATAACTTTGAGTTGTTTCCCGATGTGGGAAATGCTTTGTCAAAACTGCAAAAAGCCGGTTATCTGTTGATACTTATAACCAATCAGTCAGGTATATCAAGAGGCTTAATAACTTTAAATCAACTTGAGGCAGTTCACACAAAACTAAAAAAACTATTACTACAAGATGCTGTTAAGCTTGATGCGATCTATTATTGCCCGCATCACCCGAACCATCCATACGAAGGCATCACGAATTGCAATTGCCGAAAGCCTGAGCCGGGGCTAATTTTAAAAGCTATCACTGATTTCGACATAGATGTTGCATCGTCATACATGATAGGCGACAGAAGCTCGGATATAAAAATTGCTCAAAGAACTTCTGTGACCCCGATTTTGATTGGAAAAAGCCTCATTTCAGGTTTTGAAAATGTCGCAACATATGAAACCTTATCAGCGGCAGCCGAAGCAATACTTAGCAAAGCAAGATGGTAATGCCTTGAAACTAAATAACAAAGACAAAGCTGTTCCGATTAGCACAAGCGAAGTTAAATTAACTATTGTTTCTTTTGCATACTTTTTTTTCGTTATCTGTTCTTATTATATGCTCAAACCGGTAAGAGACAGCTTAGCACTTGAATTTGGTTCAAAGAACATAAACATTCTGAATATTCTTTCAATGTTTTGCTTAGTTGGCGTAAACGCTCTTTACAGCATCATAGTCGGGAAGTATAAACGAGACATATTCATACCTTATATAACAAAATTTTTTATTGGCTGTTTAGTAATTTTTTGGCTTATTTTTTCATACGCTATCCCCATAAACTCTTCTCAATCGAGTCTTAGCATCACAGAAATAGTTTGTTATGGCGGTTATTATCTTTGGGTTAATGTCTTCTCTTTGGTAGCTGTCTGCATGTTTTGGTCATTTATGAACGACGTATTCACCGTAGAACAAAGCAAGCGGCTCTACACTTACATCGGCTACGGAGGCCTTATCGGAGGCGCAGTCGGCAGTGCCATAACTAAATTTACCGTAAAAATTGTCGGCACAGACAATATCCTGCTTATTGCAATCGCCCTCTTGTATCCTTCTATATGGTGTATGAAATATATACACACCCGTTACCACCCTGAGGGAATAAAACAAGACGACATTACGCCAACAAAGCCTGCTCACCCTGCCAGCCCTTACGACGGCTTCATTTCTGTCAGTAAAAATTTAATTTTAATACTGATGGCTTTTGAAATGTTTTTTTACACTTGCTCAACCACTTTTTTTTCTCAGCAAATGAATCATCTTGTAGAAACCGAAATTCAGCAAGGCGCTTTTGCCTCTGTTTCTGATGCGAGAACCTCTTTCATTGCAAATGTATATGGCTGGGTAAATATTATGTCTCTTGTTTCGCAATTTGTTATTACGCAGCTTGTGATGTTGCTCAAGAATCCTATCTTTGGATTATTGTTGCTGAATATAATCCAGATTGTAGGGACGGGAATATTGCTTTCGCTGCCTTCTCTTGGTCTCGCAAGTATTTCTCTCGCCGTTGTTTCTTGGACGTTCATTTTAAGAAGGTCGCTTGATTACTCTACCGCGCGCATTTTACGCGAGTCTATTTATATTCCGCTTGACAGGCAAGCTAAATATCAAGGTAAAGGATTTATTGATACCGTAGTTTTCAGATTTGGCGACGGACTCTCTTCAATAATGCTTTTTGGCGGAATGACCTATTTCGGATACGGCACTTGGATTGATTATTCAATTCTTATAGTTATGGCAATGCAGTTTTATGTTATAATAAGAGCGGCTAAGTTGTATGCTCGGTTGGTTAATGAGGCAAAACAGGCCACAGTTGCACCGACAGCGGCAGTTTAAACGAATTCACAACATCGGAGGAAACGAATGAGCGTAAAGATGACCGTTGTAGGCTCAATAGCTTATGACACCCTAGAGACTCCCAAAGGAAAAAGAGAAAAAGCTCTCGGAGGCTCGGCAGTCTATTTTTCAACTGTCGCAAGCTATTTTACTAAAGTTGGTCTAATCGGCGTAGCCGGCAAAGATTTCGCCCCCGAACACAAAGATTTTTTAATCAAACACGGAATTGATCTATCAGGCTTTGAGCTAAGCGAAAGCGGAAACACCTTTAACTGGGTCGGAAGCTATGGAGAAGATTTTGGCGATGCGACCACGCACAGCACCTGCTTAAATGTTTTCGAATCGTTTAATCCAAAATTGCCCGAAGCCTACGAAAACACCGAATACCTGTTTTTGGCTAACATTCACCCCGCTTTACAGTTGCAAATGATAGATAAAACCAAAAACCCAAAACTTATCGCCTTAGACACAATGAATCTTTGGATAAACACAACCAACGATTTATTGAAACAGGCAATCAAAAAAGTTGATATCCTTTTTATTAACCAACAAGAAGCACTTATGCTTTCAGGCGAGAAAAAGTTTGCAAATGCTGTAGAAAAACTTCTGGAAATGGGGCCAAACCGAATTGTAATAAAACTTGGTGAACTTGGCGCAATGACCGCAACCAAAAACAGCAGATTTTTCGTTCCCGCTTTCCCCTGCCCCGATATAACAGACCCAACCGGTGCAGGAGACTCTTTTGCCGGCGGCTTCATGGGCAGCTTAGCCAGACACGGAAACCTTACTGAATCAGGCTTCAGAACCAGTATGCTTTACGGCAGCGCTATGGGTTCTATCACTGTTGAAAATTTCAGCATTGAATCTTATTATAATCTTACAAACGAAAAGATTGAAACTAGGTTCAATGAACTCAAAAAAATGGTAACAATTGATTAAGTTTTTGAAATAACAGGCTAAAAAAATCCCCCTCATCGAGGGGGTATTTTTTTCATTGTTTTATGCTATCTGACCTTCAACTTTATACACGATCTGATAAGGTTCGCTCTTTTCGACGCAGCGTTCATGTATTATAACTTTTGACACGCTTTTGTCTGAAGGAATCTCATAAGACAAATCAAGCATAAGTTCTTCAAGTATGCGGCGTAAGCCTCGAGCACCGGTGTTTTGAACGATAGACTTTTTCGCTATCGCCTTCAAAGCCTTAGGTGTAATTTCGAGATCAACGCCTTCCATACGCATCAAACGAGCATATTGCTTAACAAGAGCATCTTTGGGCTCAGTTAGGATTCTGATTAGGTCATCTTCGGTAAGATTACTGAAAGTTGCCAACACAGGTACGCGCCCAATAAATTCGGGTATAAGACCAAATTTAAGCAAATCACTCGGCATAATTTCTTTAAGAATCTCGCCAACACGGCGTTCACTCTTAAGAACGGGTTCGGAACCGAATCCGATAACTTTACTCGAAGTGCGCGCTTCAATCATTTTCTCAACGCCTTCAAAGGCTCCACCCAATAAAAACAAAATATTCTTTGTATTTAACTGAATGTAGTCTTGATGAGGGTGCTTACGACCGCCCTGAGGCGGCACCTGGGCTATTTTTCCCTCTAGCAATTTGAGCAATGCTTGTTGCACGCCTTCTCCTGATACATCGCGTGTGATCGACACATTTTCGCTTTTTCTCGCGATTTTATCGATTTCGTCGATGTATACAATTCCCCGTTCAGCTTTCTGCACGTCGTAATCTGCTGCGCGTAAAAGATTAAGCAAAATACTTTCAACATCATCACCGACATAACCGGCTTCAGTTAATGTAGTTGCATCTGCGATGCAAAATGGAACATTTAACAGTTTTGCCAAAGTCTGCGCGATATGTGTTTTTCCTGAGCCAGTTGGGCCGATGAGCATAACATTTGACTTCTGCACATCGACTTCATCTCGACGATCTGCACTCGCTTCGCCTAAAGCGATTCTTTTGTAGTGGTTATAAACCGCAACAGAAAGAACCTTTTTAGCTCTTTCCTGACCTACAACATACTGGTCAAGAAATTTAACTATTTCTTTGGGCTTGAGCACATTCTGCATGATCGATGGCGACTCATCATCCGTGAGTTCTTCAAGGATAATTTCGTTACAAAGACCAATACATTCGTCACAGATGTAAACCTCAGGTCCGGCGATTAACTTGCGAACCTGATCCTGACCCTTTCCGCAGAAAGAACAATGGAATTGCGGGGTCTTAGAAAGCATGCTTACTCCTCAGTGGGTTTTGCTACTTTTCGCTGAACTACCTCGTCGATTAAACCATACTCTTTAGCCTCTTTTGAAGACATAAAATAGTCACGTTCAGTGTCTTTCTTAATGTCCTTTAAAGATTTTCCGGTTCGCTCGGCCAAAATACCGTTCAGCATCTCCTTCATACGCAGGATTTCCTGAGCCTGAATTTCGATATCACTTGCTTGTCCGTGCGCGCCGCCCATTGGTTGGTGAATCATTATTCTCGCGTTGGGAAGGGCGTAACGCTTGCCTTTTGTCCCTGCGCAAAGAAGAAATGCCCCCATGCTGGCTGCCTGACCGATACAGATCGTGCTTACATCAGGTTTGATGTATTGCATAGTATCGTAGATTGCCATACCCGAAGTTATGACGCCACCCGGACTGTTAATGTAAACACTGATATCTTTTTCAGGATCTTCAGATTCCAAAAACAAAAGCTGAGCCACAACAAGATCTGCAACGCCATCGTGTATTTCTCCGCCAATAAAGATAATTCTATCTTTTAAAAGGCGAGAGTAAATATCAAATGCGCGTTCTCCACGACTACTTTGTTCAACAACTATTGGAACGAAAGTCACGCTTCAGTTTCTCCTTTGTGTAAATCGGCTTCCTTTACCATATCGTAACTTACTTGATTATTTGTTAGCATAAAATCACGAATTTTTTGGCTTCTTAAAGAAAACTTTACATTTGCTTCGCCATCAGACTCGCTAAGAGTTGTCAACAGCTTATCTACGGGCATTTTATATTCTTTTGCTCTTTTTTCGATTTCTTCACGATAATCGGCATCTGTAACATCGATATTTTCTTTTTCGCCAATGGCATCTATAAGAAGCATTGTCTTTGTTTGTTTAACGGCTTTTTCTCTGAATGATTCGCGGAATTCATTGACATCTTTGCCCGAATTGCGCAAATAATCCTTGATTGTTGTGCCAAACTGTCTCCAGCGACGGTCAAGACCTTCGATAAAGAAATTAATTGTATTTTGAATCATTCCTTCCGGAACTTCAAAATTGTATTCGTTCATGACTTGAGTTAACAATTCATCGAATGCGTGCTCTTCAGCTTCGTATTTTGAGCGTTCTGTAAGGTCTTCACTGATTTTTGTTTTCAATTCTTCTAATGTGCTGAATTCACCGACCTTTGTGGCAAATTCATCATTAAGTTCCGGTAAAGTCGGGCGGGACAATCTATTTAAGGTTACGGCATAATCAAGTGTTTTGCCATAGTATTCAGAGCCTTTGTCTTTTTCCGAATCCGCAACAAGGCTAAAATTTCTTGTTTCGCCGATTTTCATACCTGCACAATGCTTAAAGAAGGGATCATTTTCAGCATATTTATGAGCGGCTTTTTCATCAGAAAGATCTTCTTTTTTTTCGCCTTCATAATAAACGTCGATCTTCGCGCTGAAATAATCACCGACAGTCAATTCGCCTTCTTCTATAACTTCGGTTTTGGTCTGCTGTTCGCGCAATTGATTCAAAACTTTGTTAACACTGTCTTCATCGATTATTTCACGCTGAACTTGTGTGGAAAAACCTTTGTATTTAAAGTCGCCAAGTTTCGGCCTTACTTCAAAAACAACCTTGAAAGTGAAAGATTCGCCTTCTTTTAGATTTGAATCTTCAAGAACAGGATTGCTTACCGGCTCTAACTTGGCTTCTTGAATAGCTTTTGGATAAATTTCGTCTAAAAGTTCCCTCTGAACTTCTTCGCGAACATATTCAGAACCAAACTTTTTCATAACAACCGCTTTTGGAACTTTTCCGGGTCTAAAGCCTTCGATTCTTACTGAGCGGGCGGCACGGGTTAGGTAGCTGTCATAAGCCTTATTGACTGCTTCTTTTTCGACTTCTACAGTCAAAGCGACTTTGTTGGCTTCCAATTCCTGAACTTGTGTTTTTAACATTTGCAATAGCTCCTTCGTGGAGAAAATTTACTGTCAGTAGTGCTCTTATTTAGTTAATGAGCCTTATTGAATAGACTATTATAAGACAGTTTATATTAAAAGTAAAGACCTACCATGGAGTTTTTAACCTTTTACAGTTTTATCCACCATTAGACAAATAGTCTTTAGAGTCGGTCGAATGAACTAAAATAGTAGTGGGCATATCTTTTAGCATACTCTCATACGCATTATACCATTTTTCGCGGTTACCTTCATCAGGCAACTCAAAACCTAAAAACACACAGTCTGCATCTTTCGAATTTGAATGTAATATTTCGACAAACGGCGAATTTGAAACAACAATCTCTGCTGTAGCATCAACTCGCGCATCGGCAATAAGAGCCTGTAAAGCCTTTAAGGCCGGCTCTTTACCCGCTTCGTTCTCAATTACCCTCTTAACAAAGATTCGATCGCCGGCCCATTCCCAGTTATGAATCAACAAATGCGCCAACAAAAGCATAAGAGGGCCATTCTTTCTTCCTCTCCACCAAAGGTCTATGCGTTTAGCTCCGGCTTTAAGGGGATGCCCTTTATCGGAAATCAAAACCTGACTGATATTTAGAATCGTTGCTTCTTCTAATATGCTCATATACTCCTGAAACCCGTTGGCAGGGCCTTTCCAACCGCAAGCCAAAATATTCGGCCTGAGCGGACTATAAGCGGAACCTCTAAGCAATATTTTAATTCCTGCGAATATAGAGTCCGCAACAACGACATGCGGAAAAGCTTTAATATCTTTTTCAAGTAAAAAATTATACATTTGTCTTATAGCCGATTCTCTTTGTGCCACAAATTTAACTTGGCTTCCCACAAGAATATTTGCCAAAACTACGATTCCTTTGTTTGCATTTAGCCATGCCGCATAAGAAACAAGGGTTTCTCTTGTGTTGGGATTCCCGCTCAAAACCATGATTGAAGGGCGCCAGTTTCGCGTATCTTCGGGCATAAACTGCAAATCAAAAAGACTTTTTCTGATTTTAGTATATAAATAACCTCTGCGGGCATCACCAAATGAA
>MWDD01000084.1 GCA_002070375.1 bacterium ADurb.Bin157
GGTAAAATATAAAACGGGAACTCGGTGTTTTTCAACAATCTGTTTAAATAAAAAGTGTTAAACCATTTGACGCTGCATCTTTTAATAAAAAGCATTTGATTAAAGTGTTTGCCAAAATCGTTAAGTGGGTTGCTCGAAAGTTCGTGCAAAGAATAGGCATCAAAACTAAAGCCGTTATTGGCAAGAGTTTTTGTTAAACCTAATTCATAATTAATTATAATATCTATTTTTGAGGGTTCGGGCTTAACATTATTTAAAAATTCGCTAAAAAACTTACATGTAAAAACACTTTTATTTAAGACGAAAAAGTAGGTCTGCATGTGGTCAGTGAAGCAATATTCGATTGAACCGTCAGGTAAGCGTTTATAGTCTTCGTTATTTATTGTATGCCCGTAAAACATATTATTTTTTGAAGTTTTAAGCTTTTCAAACAATAGAGCGAGGGGGTAATAAGGGCCATAAACACTGTCGTTACAGAAAACAAGTTCGTTGGTTTTGTCATATAAATCGGAGTTTTTAAACCAATTATACCCAACAGCGTAAGACCCGAAATCGTATTTGCCGTGTTTGGCAAATTGCGCATAAATTACCAAATCTTTTATTTTAGCGAATTCATTTTCAGAAACAGGGTTGTCTGCAACGAATATTATTCCGTCACAGACTTTGCGAAGCTCTTTTAAATAATAAATGACACGCTCGTCAATAATATTATTCGCAGAATAAGCCGCAAAAATACATATTCTTGAGTGCGTTAACTCAACAATCTCATTTGAACTGTAAAACATATTTGCCGCTTTCATTATATACACCACAAAAAAATCTTCTTCAAATTCATTTCCTCGTTAATTCAAGCACTGAGTATATACGCACCGCAAAATATATGCAACCGCAGCAAATACTTTCGTATTTTGTTTGCCCGCAGTGACATCACACATCTGTTTGTGTTATAATATGTGTGGAGGTGAAATCTATGCCAACCAATCTTGCTATTGATGACGATCTTTTAAAAGCGGCCTTTGAAATTGGGAAATTTCGGACCAAAAAGGATACGGTTAACCAAGCCTTAAAAGAATTTATTGAAAAGAGAAAGCAAAAAGAGATTATCAAGTTGTTTGGAAAGTTCGATCCTGACCCGGATTATGACTATAAGTCAGGGCGGAAATAATGAAAACTCTTGTTGATACCTGTATTTGGTCGTCAGTCCTTCGAAGAGACAGAATTGCCAATAAGGACATTGAAAAAAAGTTAGTTGAACTGATTCTGAACAACGATGCTTTGATTATTGGTCCGATTCGTCAAGAAATTTTGTCCGGATACTCCGATCTAAATAAGTTTAAAGAACTTAAAAACAAACTGGAAGCTTTTGAGAATTTGCAAATAATAAATCAAGATTACATCCTCGCCGCAGAGTTTTCAAATGAATGCAGAAAAAATGGAATTCAGGGCGGGCACATCGACTTTTTGATTTGTGCTGTGGCAGCCAGAAATAAGGTTCCAATTTTCACCTGCGATAATGATTTTAAGCAATACTCAAAAATCATTAAAATTGAACTATATTGATAAGTATAAACAATTGCTTTGACGGGAGTGAGATGTGCGTGTTTCGATTGTGATGGCCGTCTATAACGGTGAAAAGTATTTGTCGGCTCAATTAGAGAGCATTCGCGAGCAGACTGTTTTGCCTTTTGAATTAATTGCGGTTGATGATTGTTCGACCGACTCTTCGCCCGCAATTTTAAGCGAATTTGCCAAGAGAGTGCCATTCAGCGTGCGAATAATCAGAACACCCGGCAATTTGGGCGGCGGCTCGAAATTCGGTTACGGTCAGGTTTTCATGGCGGGCATGGAATCAGCGCGGGGCGATGTCGTATTTTTTTCTGACCAGGATGATTATTGGTTCAAAGAAAAGTTGAGCAGGCATTTAGAGATCTATCAAGAGTTTCCTGATATGGGCTGTGTAATAAACGACGCGATATTAACTGATGAAAAGCTTGAGCACAGCGGATTCACTCAGTTTGACCTTTTTAAGCTTCGCAAACTTGATAATGCTCACAATGTTTTGGGCAGCTGCACGAGCGTAAAGCGAAGTCTGATGCAGCTTTTTATGCCTGTCCCCAGGTTTATGGCCCACGATGCTTTATTGGGTCAGTGTATGACTTCATATGGTCTGCGTTACGAACTGCGTTCGCCTTTGCAGTATTACCGCCGTCATGTTCATTCTGCCATGTCGGGAATGTTCAAAGGGTTCATTCTCAATCGTTTAAGTTTCGCTAATACCGTTCACAAGCCGGGAGCTGCGCTATTATTTTTGTCTGACTGGTATGTGAGGCTGTCATTTTTTCTTTCTGCCTCAAAGTCAGGTTACGAATCTGAGCTAATGGCTCTCACCGAGACTCATAAATTCGGAACCGGCCTTTTATCTGACAGGGACTTAGGAATACTCATAAACAAAGAGCGAGTCTTGTCTCAGATTGCAGACATAGAGACAAAAATAAATCTGTTGCGAGAAGAAATCGGCCTGAGCGGCTTAAGCTTCGTCAATCGTTTAAAGCGCGTATTGGGCTTCATAAAATCAAACCGCCTGCCAAAAAACAAAAGCGGCATCTTAAGAGCGATCAAAGACCTCTTCTACCCCACCCTGCGCAAAGACTGATCCTTTAACAACTATTTCCCGACTTCTTCGATTGATATCACGCCGGCAGCGGTTACTGTTACAGCCAGTTTTACGAGAGGGGTACCCAACAGTTTGGTGTCTTGTGCGTATTGGGTGAGTTGCTTGGCGGCTTCGGCTTTGGCAGCGGTTATCGCTTTTTCTTTGTCGGCTTCGTTAAGGTCTGATTTTTTGAGGTATTTTAGTTCGATAATGTAATGACTCGGGCACATAGACGGGTTTCTTTGCAGGTCGGGGGCCATGTAAATATCGGCGTAGCCTTTGTTCAGTTCGTATTCTGAGTAAACTTTAAAATCTTTGCTTAAATTTAAATAAGCCAGCAAAAAACCTTTCAGAGTTGCTTCTTTTTGTATGAAGTCTCTGATTGAAGCATTTTCATACATTTGATTCAGCAGGTATTCGAATAACGGTTTATATTTGCCGTCGTTCTTCATGTCGCTGTAAATTGAAGTTAAATGTCTTGTGTCGAGGCCAAATACTTCGCTTACCGCACGTCTGATATAGCCCCACAGAATTTCTGAACAGGTTCTGTTCGGAACCGAAAAAATGTAATCGTTTTTATCGCTCAGGGTAACGGTTAAAAGCCCGAGGTAATACAAAAAGCTGACGAATTTATTTGTGTCGATAAGTTCGTTCACGGCAAAGCTTTCGATAAGATCGCCCTTAAAGCTGCCGTCGGTCAGCAGTGTGTTTAACAGACTGAAGTTTCCGTTGAGCTTTTTTTCTTCGACCACGAGAAATTCGAGCTTTTTGAAGTCTGTCATAAGATTGTTGTCAATGATTTTAACGGGCAGATTAGATTTTTGCTCTTTGTCTTCGACTGTATGAAACTGCTGCATTAAATACCAGACTAAGGTTGAATTATAGAGAGAACGCCCCCTGCCCAACGTGAACGAATAGCCGTCGTAATATTGTTTCATGGTGTCAAGAAGCGGTTCTTTGATGATTTCATCGACAAGCCCCTGCCCTACATGATAATTAACGATTTCGTTAACATCTTCTTCTGTGAATCCGGCCAGCTCGTTAAAATCATAAATGTTCGAAATGTTTCTGCCAATGTTGAACCCGCTTGTGACATCGCTCAGAACTAAGGGCGTCACCCCCGTGGCGAAAATTCTCGCAATGGTGCCGGATGCAGTACCGGCTTTTACCACATTAAAAAAGTTTCTAAAAAAACCTGTTCCGTGGGTAATTCCGTAATATCTGTCTTTGCCATACTCGGCTAAAAGGTTGTTGGCAAAATTATCGTATTCGTCGATTATCAGATAATAACGAATGTTTTTAGCCGACAGCATGCTGTTAAAACTGGCTAACAGGTCAGAAGCGTTGTCTAACGATTCAAAAAACTTTATAAAATTGTTGTCAAAGCTGAAAAGTTCTGAATATTTGACAATAAAATTAAATATCGCATTCCTGATTCCTGCATTAAAAGATTTTTGAATAGATTCCGGGCGGCTATCAGAAGATATCTCTGAAAAGTTTAGAGCTAAAATCGGAAAGCTGTTTCGCAGCGGTGTCTGGTTCTTCCCGATATATAAATCGCCGAAAAGGCGTTCAAAGTCTGCTTTTCTATTGATGTCGTAATAGTATTCGAGGGTTGATAGAAACAAACTTTTGCCAAACCGGCGAGGTCTAAAAAAGAAGACATAATCGGAGCCGAGCTGCTCTAAGCGCTCAATATACTTTGTTTTATCGACATAATAGCCGTTTCTTTCTATAATTTCTGCAAAATCCGATTTTCCGTATAAAATCTTCTTCAAATCTATCACCTCGCCTGTTTATGGTTTCAGTATATACGGAGCCGGAGATATTTTCAATGTGCGCGGCGATTATAATTTTTGCCCTAAATTCCGGGCTATTTGCATACTCTCAATATTTGAATATTTGTTCAAAAGTCATCAAGTTTTGTTTGCTTTTGCTTCTGCGATTTCGTCGAGTGTCGGCAGCCCGAAGTTGCGAATAGGCTTAAAGTCGATTTCGTAGCCGAGTGCTTTGACAAGATAGTAAAGAGCGATAACGCTTGTGTTGCCGAACTCGCCCCGTTCAAGTTTTCCGAGCGTAACCCTGCTTATCCCGCATTTTTTAGCCATTTCCGCCTGGGTAAGCTTCTTAACACGCCTGTTCGCTTTAATCCAGTGCCCTATCTCATGCAAATTCATGCGGAACCTCCTTGTAAGTTTTTTCGTCAAGCGAAATGCGCCAAATATTAAGCATTCTTTTGCCCACACTTATAATTTCTTCTAAGTCGAATACAGGAAATTTACCGGGCAGGTATTCGCTTTTAAAAGTGAGGCGGCTTTCAATATTCGGACAAATGCAGTTGAATATGAGGTAATCGTCGACATATCCGTATTCTTTTGCCAATAAGTTCTTAAACAGTTCAAACAAATACCCTTCGGGCATATACATATCAAAAATCGGGTGCAGTTTATTTGCCCATGTGTATGAAGAAAGTTTACATGGCATGATAAGCGAAATTTGCTTGTTTTCACTGTGATAGTTAAAGACGTATCTGTTTGTATCAGCCTCTTTAAACAGAATTCCGACTTCTGTGTTCTCTGCGCTAACTTTAATCTGCTGCATATTCTCTCCGAAATGATAATTCTATTTATCATTTTCTGTTTTTTATCCAAAAATGTCAAGCAACTTTATCATTTTGATGAATCATACACTTATGTGTCTGCACACCACATAATATATTCAACCGCAGAAAAAAAAAGGCTTGTATTTTTTTTGCTTGCCTCTTGTGTTTACTGCCCTTTGGAATTATAATATAAAAGCATGGAAAAAACTTACAGGAGGTCGAAAACATGAGTTGTGAAAAAAAAGATAAAGAAGAAAGTCCTGATTTCTCAAAAGGAAGAATTGAGTTGCCGAAGGAACTTCTAGAAGAAGAAGGAATCGCTGAGGTTATAAGAAAAATGAATATGGCAAACGAGAATAAAGAAATAAGAGCGATGCTCGAAGCCAGAGAAAAGTTTTTAAAAAGTCAGGAAGCAGATACAATTAATCCAGAAGATTCTATCTAGTATTTGTTCGTATCCTTCGATTAAATGAATCTTTAGCAGTATCAATGTCACCGTCAGAGCTCACGGCTAAAAACCGTTCAATAATTGAAGTTTTTGCTATTACTTTTCGTTATTTTTCGCGTGTTTTTCTTAGGTTTTTATTAATTTTTCTTTGTATTTTTTTTGTTATTCTTTTTCGCGTGTTTCGCGGTTAAAAAATGTCTTTCTCTTTGTCTTCCGCGGTTAATGGTCTTCTGTCTTTCTGCGGTTCTGCCCTTGTCTTGTTTCTGCGGTTTGTCTTTTTCTGTTCAGGGTGTTAAAATAGTAATATACTAGTAAGCGGGGTAAAGCAGATGAAAAATAACGCGACCAAAAAAATCTTATACGGTAAAAGCAATTTTGAAGCGATGATTGAAAGTAATGGTTATTATATTGATAAAACGCACTTTATCGAAAAGTTAGAAAATCTTGGGGCAGATTATATTTTGTTTTTACGCCCCCGCAGGTTCGGAAAATCTTTATTCATCTCTACCCTCGAGCATTATTACGATATTAACCGTGCCCAACAATTTGATGAGCTTTTTAGCAAGCTATACATAGGAAAAAAACCAACTCCGTTAAAAAACAGTTTTCCCATTTTAAAGTTTAATTTTTCAGCGGTTATAACTCACGGAACAGTGGAAGAAATCGAAAGTTCTTTTAACTTAAGAGTTTTTTCTGATATTGAATCATTTTATTATAAATATCCTAAACTAACAGGTGGTATTGACGAATTTAACAAAGAAATAAAGCCAATTAAAAGAGCCTCTGATATGTTTAATCGCTTTATAAGTCAGATGAGCAACAGACAAATCAAATATTATCTGCTCATTGACGAATACGATAACTTTGCTAATAACATTTTAGCCGATCACGGCAAAGACCGTTATGAGAAAATTACGCATGGCACTGGCTTTTTACGAAACTTTTTTACCATTATAAAAACCGGCACAGACACAAGAGCAGTAGACAAAATGTTTGCTACAGGTGTTTCGCCGCTTTTAATGAGCGATGTTACCAGTGGCTTTAATATAGGCGAAAACATCTCGCAAAGCCCTAATTTTAATGAAATGGTTGGCTTTACTCGACAAGAAGTTGAAACAATGGTTGATTATTATATCGCACAAAAAGTAATTGCGAAAAAAGATCGCAATAAAGTTTTAACAATTATGAAAAATGTTTATGATGGTTATTCTTTTTCTCCTGACAGCTCGCAAACAATTTATAACTCAAACTCTGTTTTATACCTGATAAATCAATATATGCAATTAAATAAGTTGCCTATGCATGTTATAGATAGC
Source organism: bacterium ADurb.Bin157 (assembly GCA_002070375.1). Classification (GTDB taxonomy): domain Bacteria; phylum Muiribacteriota; class Ozemobacteria; order Ozemobacterales; family Ozemobacteraceae; genus MWDD01. Next base: position 7,020 of record MWDD01000084.1, read on the forward strand.
AACATGAAAACAGATTACCAGAAACTGCGATTTTTGGTAATTGAGAGCAAAAAGCTGAATGGCAATTTTAACCTACTTTCAGAGATTATTACGACCAACGAAACAAAAGCAACGCTGGTAAAAAACTTTCCAGTTAGCGAGTTAATTGAAAAAGACAAATTCGTCAGTTTTTTATACTATCTTGGTTTTTTAACAATTAAAAAACAAGTAATCGATAAATATATATTTACTGTTCCTAACGACATGTGCAAAGAAATACTCTGGGAATACATCAGAAAAGCCTTGCACGATGCTTATTCTCTTAATTTGAGACACTTAGAGACTCTTTATAGTGAAATGGCAGAAAAGGGCGAATGGGAACCATTATTCAGATACATTTTTGCCGAATTTTACCGAGCAGTTTCTAACCGTGATTTTATTTACCGAGAAGAAGGGGTAAAAGGGTTTTTACTAGCGTATTTAAACTTATCAACTGCCTATAGAATTCACTCTGAATGCGAAATGAACAAAGGCTACGCCGACATTTATATAGAACCAAATGTTATGATTTTTTCTGATATGTGCCCTGAACATTTTATTGTCGAATTAAAATATTTAAACAAAGCACAAGTAAAAGAAAAAGCATTGAATAAACACTTTGCAGAGGCTAAAACCCAGCTATTAAAATACGCCAAAGATAGAAAAGCACCTGCCAATGCCACAAAAATAATTGCCATAACCACCAACGAAAAGCTACTAACCTTAGAATCGTTCAAATAACCGCCGAGCACAATGCACAATTCATAATGCACAATGCACGATTTATAATTCATAATGCACGGTTATGAATTATAAATTATGAATTAATTCCTGGTTTTTGCCTTTTACCTTTGCTTTTCCAACCGGCTTCATTTGTTTAAAATTCAAAAACGTAATAGAAGGCAACAAAACATTCAGATTTTCATCAGCATATGGCCCACGGCCAGAAACAAGCGCCAATAGTTCACGCGCAGCAGAATACAACAGAGCCGGCCCGTTTACATTAACAAGCTGTTCTGCTTTTTCTGATCCCTGGCTTTCAAAATACGCTTTCACGACTTCAAAAAAACCGACCATAACGATCTTAAACGCAAATGGTTCGTTGCCGTCTTTAGTTAGATTCTGTTCAACAGTCAGTCTGATTCTGCGCAAAAGCGGGCTTTTATCTTCGCCCGTTTCAAAGAACACCTGGAAATCTTTTATTCTGCTTTCTTTATCTCTATCAAAGTCAGGATTAGCTTTGCAGAAGACCTCTTCCACGAAATAGCGATGAAGTTGCAATGGTGATAGAGTCATTTGTTACTGCCCCCATTTCACGGATGGTTCCCAGCCAATCTCATCAAAAAAGTCATTCTCAGCTAAAGCACGATTTGTTGGTGGTTTGATGCTCCCGTATTCCATGTAAAACACTCTTTTTTTTGGTCTTTCAGTGTCAATTAGCTGAAAATCCCATTCAGCTTCAAGTTTTCTACCTATCAGCACAAGAGTTTCTATCGTGAAGTTAGTTGTTCCTTTAAGAATTTTGGAAATATAAGCTCGATTCTTTCCAAGTTTTCTGGCCAGGTCTGATTGGGTTAAGTTTCGCTTTTCCATCATGCGGGAAATTTGTTCTGCAATCTCTATTTTCACTCCGGCGACGTGAAATTCGTCGCGGGTTTCCGCTTCCGCAAACAATGTCGCAAAAAAACTGCTTTTTTCGATTTCCTTAACGTTTTTGTTCGGCATAGTATTTCCTTCTCGTTTTTTGGGCCGTTTCTATTTCTGACGCGCGAGTCTTGCGCCCCTTCTTCAAACGGGCAATATCCTCCGATTTCCTTCCAACAACAAATTTCAAAAAACGCCTCTCGTTGAATACTCTTTATCGGCATGTGGAATCCTTATGAAGCACATGAATGCTACAGTCTCCGCCGGGGCGGACATACAAAAAGTGTTAACCTATATATCGACATCTGTCAACTTTTATTTTACAGGAGGTGATGAAAAATGTCAACAGCTTTAAAACCTGGCCATACAGCACCAGGCTCTGGTTAAACTTACAGCCTAGCTGATCACACCAAAAACTTTACACTGTTTCGAGTTCGTAGACCATTTCCGTTTCGTGCTGCAAATGGAAAGTGTTTTTCCCGGTCAACGCGGAAGTCGTTTTTATCTGTCAGTAAGTGGTCCCGACACAACAGGAAAAATCAACTTCTGACTTTGCAGAGAATTTACACTACCATTTACACACTGTTGCGTCAGATCGCTTGATTTGTCGCGTGAAAGCCTCTGCAAAGGTTGCAATAGAGCTTAAGTGGTTAGGTATCAGGCATAAGCTTTTGGTATCGGGCTTTATTGTGCAATCACTATTTTTTGGATAGCTCTCTTCTTTTAATATAATATTTTCTTGCTTTTTCTTTGGTTTTCTTGGCTTTTCTTAGGTTTTTCTATTTTGCGAGTTTTGTTATAAATCCCATTATTTGGAGCATATAAAAGCTGTTGCTATATTTCTTATCAATTGATATATTAAGAACGGCTTATTGTTTTATTAATTCGTGAAATACGAATTTAAAAAGATTAAATTTTTGGAAAAATTAGTATGACGCAGCCTAAAAATATAAATCCTTGTCCAATAGTAGATGCCTTACTTGAAGTAAGGTTTACTTCTAAAAAAATGAATCATAATTATAGTTTTCATCGCAATATAGCTGATTGGAAAGATAATGCATTTGATCAACCGCTTGATTACCAACTACAGAATGAAAATGAGGAAAAGCTTCAGACAATAATTGATTTTTCTAAGAAGGTTCTACAAAACACAAAAGACATTGATAGTGAATTTGTAAACATAGTTAATGATAACTTTTGGGAACTAATATGAATTTAGATGAAATAAGAATATTATAGTTGTCAGTGAAACGGTTCTTGCGTGTCTGATTATCTAATTCAAATACCCGGAGCATAAATGAATAATACAGATACTAAATATTATGGCCTGACAAATGATTTGTTGTTTAAGATAGTCTTCGGGCGCAAAGGCAACGAAAAGCTTTTGGCCTTGTTGCTTAATGCTTTGTTAAAATACAGAGGCGAGCAGGAAATTAAAGAGCTGGAGATACTGAATCCGATAAACCTGCCCGATTTTCAGGGCGGTAAGCAATCTGTGATAGACGTTAAGGCAAAGAACAAACGGGGCGAAGTCTTTTGCGTCGAAGTCCAGGTAAAAGCACACATCGAATTATTAAAGAGAGTGCTTTATTATTCGGCAGTTAGCTATTCC